>VGSE01000127.1 GCA_016875135.1 Deltaproteobacteria bacterium | reverse complement strand
CAAACCCACCGTTTTGGCCCCATTAAGCTCATTCCACGCTTCCCAAAGCTAACAAACAGAGCTAGAGTGCGGCCAACTCATTCAACCTTTTGGGAGTTAAACAATGGCATCTAAGTCACCTTATTCAGGCAAGATCAAAATTTTTTCCGATGGGGCTGATAAAAAAGCCATGCTTGAAATGAATCAGAATCCGCTGGTTAAAGGGCTCACCACAAACCCGTCTCTCATGAAAAAATCGGGAGTCTCCGATTATGTGGCCTTTTGCAAAGAGATCTTAAGAGAAATTAAAATCAAACCCATCTCTTTTGAAGTCTTTGCCGATAATTTTACTGAAATGAAACGCCAAGCCTTAGAAATCGCTAGCTGGGGAGAGAATGTTTACGTCAAAATTCCTATCACCAACTCTGAAGCAGAGTCCTCTCTTGCTTTGATCAAAGAATTAAGCCATTCCGGAGTAAAGCTAAACGTCACTGCAGTTCTCACTTTGGAACAATCCTGGGGAGCCTGTCAGGCCCTTAAAGGCGGTGCCCCTTCTATCTTATCGGTGTTTGCCGGCCGAATTGCAGATACAGGAAGAGATCCTCTTCCTCTAATGGAGGCCTCTTTGGAAATGTGTCTTTCAACCGACAAAAATATTGAGCTTTTGTGGGCGAGCTCTCGAGAAGTTCTCAATATCGTTCAAGCCGATCAAATGGGGTGTCATATCATCACTGCTACCAATGACCTCATTAAGAAAACGGCCATGTTCAACAAGGATTTGTCTCAACTCAGTCTTGAAACGGTTCGCATGTTTAAAGCCGACGCCGAAAGCGCAGGTTATTCTTTATGATGTCATTCTCTGAAAGTTACATTCAAGAGAGTCTCTCTCTTTTGAAAGATCTTGATACCTCCCCCATTGAAAAAATGGCTCATGGTCTAGGCCGAGTTAGAGATCAGGGAGGTCGCCTTTTTATTCTTGGCGTTGGTGGATCTGCCGGACATGCAGGTCACGCAGTGAATGATTTTAGAAAAATTTGTGGGTTTGAGTCCTATACTCCAACCGATAATGTTTCTGAACTGACCGCCCGAGTTAACGACGAAGGTTGGGACACTTCATTCTCCGAATGGCTTAAGGTCTCAAGAATCAACTCGAAAGATGCCGTTTTAGTTTTCTCCGTAGGCGGCGGAAACAGAGAAAAAAATGTGTCGGTCAATTTGGTTAAAGCTCTCGAGCTTTCCCAGCAAGTAGGAGCTGCTATTTTTGGAATCGTTGGTAAAGATGGGGGATTCACCAAGACCGTCTCTGAAAGCTGTGTCGTTATCCCTAGCGTTTCGCCCGATCGAGTAACCCCCCACACAGAAGGCTTTTGTGCGGTCATCTGGCACCTCTTAGTCAGCCATCCGTCTTTAAAAAAATCGGTCACCAAATGGGAGTCGGTGAAATAAATTCTATCTATGTTGAGAGTTGGAATTATAGGAGCGGGTCTCATTGGAAACAAACGGGCCAAAGCTCTACGTCCCGAAGATAAATTGGTGGCCGTCGCCGATCTTTCTCCAGAAAGAGCCGAGTCACTCGCTAAATCCTACGGAGCCAACGTTGAAACTTCGTGGGAAACTTTGGTAAAAAGACCGGATCTTGATGTTGTCATTATCGCAGCTTCAAACAATGCCATTCCCCTTTGTGCGGCCGAGGCGATAAAAGCTAGAAAATCTATCTTGATTGAAAAACCAGGGGGACGAAATCCCGACGAATTGAAAACTTTGGTCAAACTTGCAAAGGACCATCAAGTTGTCGCTCGGGTAGGGTTTAACCACCGTTTTCATCCGGCCATCTTTAAAGCGAAAACCATGATCGACGAAGGGGCGATAGGTGAGATCATGTACCTTAGAGGTCGTTACGGCCACGGGGGACGGATCGGCTACGAAAAAGAATGGCGGGCCAACCCAGAAATCTCCGGAGGTGGAGAACTTTTAGATCAAGGAGTTCATCTCATCGATCTGTGCCGATGGATGGGAGGCGATTTTGATCTTGAAGTAGGCCGAGTTCATACCTTTTTTTGGAACATGCCGGTTGAAGACAACGGTTTTCTTCTTTTAAAATCTCCGGACCAGAAGAGATATGCCCATCTCCATGCTAGCTGCACCGAATGGAAAAATATTTTTGACTTTGAAGTATTTGGAAAAAAAGGAAAGCTTCAAATTTGGGGTTTAGGAAGAAGTTATGGCACTGAAGAACTTCGGTACTACAAAGTTAAACCAGAAATGGGAGTTCCCGAATTCACTTCTCAATCCTTCCCAGAAGAAGATCTTTCTTGGGACTTGGAGTGGCTAGCTTTTTCGCAAGCCCACCAAGGGAAAAACTCTCCCATTAGCACTTTAGAAGATGCTCATCGAGCTCTCGAAATTGTCTATAGGGCTTACCAACAATCAGGGATTTAATAATTCTTTAGCTTCTTTAAAAAACTTTTTGTCCCAAACGAAATTCGAATCATAAGGAAAACTGACCATGGCTCCCACGCGCTCGCGATAATCTAAGTCTTCCTTGGAACCTCGAACCCAAATTCCCGAATTAACACTGTCTCTGGGTAGTAAAGAAATCACCTCATCCAAACCATCTTCTAATCTCGGCATGGTAAAAAGTTGAGGAGCCCTAAAAATTGGAAAAAAAGTCGTCTCTCTCCTAAAAGCCCTTTCGATAACAGCGGAAGAATCATTACAAATACCCGTAAAGCCGTATCCATCCGACGGATAATCGGGCGCATATTTCAAAGACTCTAGCCTAATCCTGCGTAAATAGGTTTCAGCATGTCTCGTAGCTCTTCGAATAATGTTTCTTTCTAAATCCGACTCATCAACAATTTGTGTGCGAGATTCAAAGCCAGTCCACTGAGGTCTTTCTTCGTCAAACTTAGGGAAAAATCCTACACCTTTAATACCCAAGAAAAAATTAACTCTCCCATTGATAATGGGCCCTGTAATCTGCCAAACAAATTGAGAGTGCGGCGCCGGTAAATAGAGCTGGGAATTATCTTTTAGCTTTACTTGTGTGTTAAACCACACCGGCCATCGGATATACTTTTCTCCTTTTGAATAAGACAAAAAGTTGGCCAAACTTCTTTCATCTCTTAATTCAATATGATGCCCGGTAGCCCACAGGGCTTCCAAAAATTGATCTAATGTTTTTATGACCACCCTATCTTGATCCGGAGTTGGAAAACTCAACTCATATCCTTTTTGCTCGGCCAAAGCGGTCATCACCCAGGCTAAAGCATAATTTTGTGCGATTATTTTTAAGGGAACAGACTTCGAAATAAAATGGCCATATCTAATCTCAGGAAGCTCTGGATCCGCAGGCGATAGTTTGGGGTGAGACTTAAAGACAAATTTATCGATGACCTCCTCCCAATTGAGTGGTGGGGTCTCTTGAGTGTAAGAGAACTTTTCACGGCTCAAAGCCTTACCCAAATAAGGCCGTAATAAATTTAACTCTTTGGTTGAAGGCAGACTAGGAAACCGTGAAAGCCAAGCGTCATTTTTAGTTGCTACCGCTTTAAGAAACTCTACAGATCTCTCCGGATTACCTTCTCCTATGCTTTTTTTATCGAGCTTTACCAACTGGGTAAGTTTGCGAGCTAGAATTACCACTTCTTTTTGACTCAAACTAGCCAAGAACTTGGCCAAGGAGATCTCTTCCCGACCACACCCGGAAAGACACTTAACCTTCCAAACTCTATGATTTTGAGGAGGAGAGAAAAGATAAGTTCCAGAATCTTTTAGAGAAATATCATAAACTGAAATTTGCTGGTCTAAATCCAATGAGGAGCCCAGCTGTAAAATGTTTTTTTCTTTATCTCCGGTCAGAAGCGAAACAACCACAGTAGAAGATTGCGACTCTGGAATGCCTAGGGATTCGTTTAAGGCAACAATTTGAAGGCGTGTATTTCCGAAAGAATGGTAACGATATTTAAGTTGTTTAGAAGAGAAGTTTCTTAAGTTTAATGAAACGTTAAAATCGAGCGGGAACTCGACACTCTGTTTATGGAGACTAGAAGGCTCTCCCCCCCAAAGCGTGCCCGTTCTTACTAATAAAAAAAGGAATCCAATGAGACCAAAACAAGCGCCCTTAAAAAGACCCAACATTTAAAGATCCTCCATTGATAACGGAGGGCAAATTAGGCCTTTTTATGCGCAGTGTCAATACTCGACTTATATTAACAAGCTCGTCGGCATCTAGACTTACATCGTATGCGAGTCACACTACAAGGCCGAACCCTTGCTACGCATCTGCGCACCGGTCGAGCACACCGACTCACGCAAGGTCTGCACCTTCTTACGGATCCCGCATGGCTCCCTGCCTCGGCAGTATTAGGACTGAAAGATGCTAAGGACATTCCTAAAATCATCAAGAATCTAAACCATTGAGTTCTAACGGTTAACATTGGACTACCCCTTTTTTTAAACAGCCTCACGGCGACTCGGAATTTGAAAGAATTAAATCTTCCACTCCGGCTCCGAGAGTGAGAGCAATAGGTGTACCAAAAATTGTTAAACCTTAAATGAACCGTTAAATTACCAGTCAGACGGAAATTTGTTGGACGATTTTGATAGAAGTGACAATCTTTGCCACCACCCAAAGGTATTAAGCTGACAGGGTTTTCAACTCGGTTGGACCTAGAGTGATTTTTTCGGAAGCAAGGTCCTGCACCATATGGTTAGGATCTGAAGTACCAGTCAGGGGAACCATACCGACTTGGCGGGCAAAAGCAAAAACGATTTGGGCTGGAGTCACCTCTCGAACTCGGGCCATTTCTAGAACCGGGGGAAATTCCAACACAAACGAATTGGCCGTTAACAACGAAAACCCCTGATACATGATTTGATTATCCTTACAAAGACGACGAACCTGGGCATCCCAACCCGTTTGGGCAAAACATCGATTCTGAACAACCTGTGGCTTAATTCGAGACTTTTCAATCAGTTCAGCCAATTGCGTAGGATTAAAATTACTCACTCCGATACTTTTCACTTTTCCACTCTCACAGGCATTCTCCAGAGCACTCCACACTTCCCAATCCTCTTCTCCTAAACCTGGATGATGGTAAGGGCCATGAAGCAAATAAGAATCTAAATAATCAACATGAAGTTGCTCAAGTGAAAGATGAAGCGATTGAGAGACCTGATCGGTAATATTTGCTTCCCTATCATAAGGTACACGGTGGTCTTGCCCATCAATGGGTGTAAATTTAGTTTGAATAAAGAAATCCTCTCTTCGATGACCTTTCTTAAAAAGTATCTTCAGCGCTTCTCCGACTTGGGGTTCATTGTAGTGTTTAGGTTGGTTTGCAGTATCAATCGCAACAAACCCCTTTTCAAGTGCGAGGGCAACTAACTTTTGAGTCTGTTCTTTTTTCCATGCTGTCCCATAAATCAACGAGAATTTCATTTTTTAATCCCTATAGAAGACCAAGATTATCAGATTTGATAAGTTTCCTTGGGGTTTCATTTTATAATTCATCCCGATTTTTTGAATCCTGTGGCTCCCCTTGACTAGGAGTATCTGACTTTTGATTAAGTTTTTTGGTAGGAATCTCATCCCCCACAGGCTTGATAGGTACAATCGCCTTCTCACTTTCGACTTTAGATTTGATTGGAGCCGGAGCACTTCCCCAACCCAGCGCTACAGTCGCCAAATATCGCCGACTCTCTCTTCGTGTTGTTTCGCCTGTTTCTTCCCCATAGGTAGCCAGATCTAATCTCAATGCATAGAAGTTCATCCCTAGGCCGGCTGACAAGTAACCTTGATTAAGACCTGCCCTAACCGAAAACCTTCCCATGGGCATTTCTAGGCCCAAATGCAGTTTTTTCAAGAGATTGCCGGTTCTCGCACCAAAATCGATCCGATTCTCTCCCCCTAAAGAAATATCAGAAATATCCGCCAGAACTTGGAAATTATCGATCACTGAAACACCGCTAAATACCGTATACCATCCGATATTAGCCGTTCTCACCAATTTGGGTGCTCCCTGATACTGTTTTGCGATAGAAAAATCGGTGGCTAAAAGATTGTTAAAAGTTAAAGAAGCCCTACTTAAGATGCCAAAAGGAAGAGTTTTAAACTCATAAGTGGCTCCCAAATCGAGATCGATACCGATTCCAGTTCCCCCGATTTTATCAGGCTCTAAATCGATATCGGCATTATTATTAAACTGTAAGGCTGTGAATGCCTTACGTCCCCCAGCTCGCAATAGGCCTTTGAGGTTTGCCCCAAAATGTAAATTGGAGTCAAACAAAGATTGGGCGTAGCCTATGACTAAACCCGAATCACTGACAAATGTCAGATCGGCAACTTCGGTTTGTAAATCTGCCAAACTACCGATTTCTGAAACCCCCTTAGAGATATTGAAATTCAATTTCGTATCGGCTAGTAAAACGCCGACAGCTAAATTTCTTGTCACAAAGTAAGGCAACAAACCCGCATTACCAAACATCGGCTTGTTTTTGTGCTTTTCCAATCGATTGATGGCTTGATTAATATTTAGAGACCCAAGATCTTTGAAATCATTAAAGCCAGAAATGGCATTCGAAGAGACATTCCCATTCACTCGGAGCATCACTTCGGTCCCACTTCTTCTTAGGCTCAATCCTGCAGGGTTATAAAATAGGGCGTATTCGTCATCGGAGAGGCCATAAAAAGCCCCACCCATTCCCAGAGACCTTATGCTTTTTGAAAGACTATAAAATTCGGGTACTGCGAAAATGGCCTTCGACAATAATCCGAAAAACACAAACAAACTAAGATGTTTCTTCATGGCATTTTCTTTCTTTGATTTTAAAGAGAGGGGTGATTGAAAAACTTAATTATGCCACAATTAGAAAGTGAGATCACGGCCATTGTGAGTTCACTTTTTTGGGAAACTGCATCTAAATTTGAAAAGATTTTACGGGTTAAGTCTTTTAACGAGATGAAGCTGTTTTGAATGACCTACTTCACCCCATTTAAAGGCTCTCGGCTCTCCAAAGATGTGGTGAATAAAAAGAACATTTGATTCAACCTCTAGAACACTTTTGTGAAAAATGGCGCAGATAGGCTTTCCTTCGAGCAGGTATGGTCTGGGCTACCGAACTCTTGAAGGCAGAGCAGACAACTCAAGGGTTTCCACTTTTACGTGGCTTCATTTTCTGATTTTATCCACTTCGTTGAGGTTTTAAGGTGAAAAGGAAAGTGAGCCGCGATGGATTCGAACCATCGACCCTATCATTAAAAGTG
>VGSE01000126.1 GCA_016875135.1 Deltaproteobacteria bacterium | reverse complement strand
AGCCGATCTGGCTCGAACTTTATTTCCGGTAGGAGCTTTTGAGAAGCCAGTAGTGCGCTCTCTTGCTCAAGAATATGGTCTTCGGGTCGCTCACAAACCCGATAGCCAAGAGATCTGTTTCGTTCAAGGAAAAAGTTACAAAGAATTTATTGAAGAGAAAGTTCCTGCGGAAGTTTTAAGACCTGGGAGCTTCGTTAATGCTGAAGGCAAAGTTTTAGGACAACATGCTGGACTTCACCAATACACTGTCGGCCAACGAAAAGGAATTCAACTAAACTCCTTAGAGCCCTTGTATGTTCTGGCTCTCAATGCAGAAAAAAATGAAGTCGTGGTGGGACCTGAGAGCTCTCTTTTCAGAAAGAGTGCTCTTGTAAAAAACGTTTCTTGGATTAACGAAATAGATCTGTCCCGCTCTTCCAAAGCATTGGCCAAGATACGGTATCGAAGCAAAGAAAGCCCTGTGGAGATCGTTAAATTGGATGACTCTTCGGTTGAAGTTAAATTCGAAATTCCTCAGCGAGCTATCACTCCAGGACAAGCACTGGTTTTTTATGAGGGGTCCCGTACTTTAGGCGGGGGCTGGATTGAAAGTTTATCGGTACACTGATGAGAATTGCGATTAAAACTTTTGGATGCAAAGCCAACAGCACCGACAGTGATGCGCTTTTCTTGGAGGCAAAAAAACG
Source organism: Deltaproteobacteria bacterium (assembly GCA_016875135.1). Lineage (GTDB taxonomy): Bacteria > Bdellovibrionota > FAC87 > UBA2466 > UBA2466 > UBA2466. Next base: position 6,582 of record VGSE01000126.1, on the reverse strand, counting down.
CGGCTACGAAATAGTTAATGAGACCGAGCCGGCAGATGCCTATGTGATCAATACCTGCACAGTCACCGAAAATGCAGATCGCGATGCTCGACACCAGGCCTATCGATTTAAAAGACAAAATCAAGGGGGGTTGGTCGCCCTTGTAGGTTGCTATGCTCAAGTGGCAAAAGATGATCTGCTCACTCTCCCTGAAGTCGATTTCATTGTTGGAACGGCCAATAAATTTAAAGTTCTTGATCATTTTGAAAAGGCCTTTCGAAAAGAGACCCTATCGAAAGATCAAGTAGAGCCCGCAAAAGGTTTTCTCCCCGAAAATTTCCCTGGCTCGCGTCACGCTAGAGCCACGATCAAAATTCAAGATGGCTGTAATTACCGATGTAGCTTCTGCATCATTCCTGAGGCTCGCGGACGAAGCCGAAGTTTGCCCTTAAGCTCAATAGAAAAACAACTCGCTCAGGCTTATAAAGACGGTTTTAATGAAGTCGTTTTAACCGGAATTCATTTGGCCCATTATGGTTGGGACCACAACACTGATCTTGTCGAACTCATGTCAAGACTACTCTCTCAACCTGGACCCAGGATCCGACTTAGCTCTTTAGATCCTTTCGAATTACCCAAACCGCTTCTTGAACTTTTTGCCACTCACGAACGCTTCTGTCCCCATTTTCATATAGCCCTTCAGAGCGGAAGCGATTCCGTATTATCTCGGATGAGACGCATTTATCAGGCAAAAGAGTTTGTTAATATCACACAAAAAATCCGAACCCTAAGACCCGATACTTTCATAGGTGTTGATGTCATTGTTGGATTTCCTGGTGAGGGGGATGGAGAATTTCAAGAAACCCTTAACTGCTTAAAAGACTCTTATTGGACAAAGCTCCACGTTTTTCCCTTTTCTGCTAGAAAAGGAACCGTTGCTGCAACTTTAGATTCTCAAGTGCCGGATTCGATTATTTCTAAACGATCGGAAACACTTCGCACTCTCAGCGACCAACAGTATTTTAGCTTTATTGAGAGCCAAATTGGCAAAGTCAGGAAAATTATCTTAGAACGTCCTTCAAAAAAACATAGTGATGTTTGGTTGGGACACACGGACAACTACCTACCTACTTATACCTTGATTTCTCCTGCCCAACCCAAAATGGAAATCAAAGCTGAAATTCTAAAAATCGATGGGGACAAAGTCTGGACGGCTTTGAGATAGCGGCCGCAAATTAAATCTGCGACCGCTTTCTAGAACTTAACCTTTTTTGTCTTTTGCAGGCTGAACCAGCTCGATTTCAATACTTACATCGACAGTATCCCCAAGAGCAAAACCGCCATTATCAAGAACTTTGTTCCAGCTAATCCCAAAATCTTTTCGATTGATCTGGGTTGTTCCTGAAAGGCCACGACGTACTTTACCAAATGGATCTTTTATAGCGGATGTTAATTCGCCCTCAATCGTGACCTCTTTAGTAACTCCATGCAACGTAAAGTCACCGACTAAAGTCACTTTGTCCCCCGCTCCCTTAGAAATGATTTTACTTTTGAAGGTCGCTTTCGGAAACTTTTTGACATCAAAAAAGTCTGGAGCTTTAAGATGAGTATCGCGTTCTTTATTATTTGTGTTAATTGTATTCATATCCAATGACCCCTCAAGAGCCATTTGACTGTTATCTTTGTCGTCTACTTTCAAACTACCTGTCATACCCGTAATTTCACCACTGACATTCGATACTGTCATGTGTCGAATCTTAAACCCAGCGGAAGCATGGGCTCCATCAACATCCCATTGAGCACTGAAAACGACTGACGATAGAACAAAACTTAATATCACTAAATGTTTCATTAGTTTTTCCTTTCAAACAAGTTAACTAAGGACAAAAATTGTATCGGCCTCGGGACTCAATTGCAAACAGATCAAGTGAGTTCCACCTTGATGTCATTTGGGGGGTATGCGATAGTATAGTTCAAATTAATTAAGGAGATTTCTTATGATAAAAATCTTAGGAGTTTTAGTTTGCTTGTTTTTTTTGATTTCGTGTTCCAGCCAACCCACCAGTGAACAAACTTCAGCTGAAACATCATGCGACACAGGAAACTGTTCAAGAAACATGGAAAGACTTGCTGGTCCATTAAACGAACAACCCACAAAAAAACAAACTACAAAACCAACTCATGCCCACAAAAAGCAACACTCCAAGAAAAAATAGCTTCTTTGGGGCGATTAGCTCAGTTGGATAGAGCACCAGCCTCCGAAGCTGGGGGTCATGCGTTCGAATCGCATATCGCCCATATTGAATGTTCATTACTAATGCCTGTTAAGAATGGTAGATATGAGGGTAGTCTGTGAGTTGGGTAGGAAAAAGCGCTCTCCGCAAGGAGGGTGAAAAAAAATTACGGGGAATCGCTAAATATATCGACGATATTTCTTTTGAGGGAATGATCTATGGAACAACCGTTCGAAGCTCTACTCCTCGAGGCATTTTAAAAAAGATCGAATTCCTTCCCGGCGTTAATTGGGATGAATTTATTAAAGTAACTGCCCAAGATATTCCTGGTCATAATTACGTTGCCCTCATTGAAAAAGATCAACCCTTTTTAGCTCAAGAGAAGATTAATCACCCTGAAGAGCCCGTTCTGCTCTTGGCTCACGCTAACAAGCACTTACTTGAAAAAGCAAGAAAGTTGGTCAAACTACATGTCGAACCCCTTCCACCCGTCTTCAATATAGAAGACTCTCTAAGCCAAAAAGCTCTCGTCTGGGGCAAAAACAACATATTTAAATCCTATTCAATTGATAGAGGAGATGTTGAGACTGCTTTTAAAAAAGCCTTTGTAATCGTCGAGGGAACTTATGAAACCGGAGCCCAGGAACAGCTTTACATTGAACCTAATGGAGTCCTTGCGATTGCTAATCCCCAGGAAGGGGTTACCGTCTGGGGTTCTATGCAATGTCCCTATTATGTCCATAAGGCTCTTCTCCCTCTTTTTGATTTACCCCCTGACAAAGTTAGAGTTGTTCAGGCAGAGACCGGAGGCGGATTTGGTGGCAAAGAGGAATACCCCTCTGTTATCTGTGGGCACGCAGCTTTGCTTGCATGGAAATCAGGGCGCCCAGTAAAAATTATTTATGATCGAATGGAGGATATGGTTGCTACAACAAAGCGCCATCCTTCCAAAACCAAAATTAAAATAGGTTTTGATAAAAGTAATAAGCTCATTGCAATGGATATAGACTTTTCGATCGATGGGGGAGCCTATGCTACCTTATCATCCGTAGTCCTTTCGAGGGGGACCTTGCATGCAAGTGGCCCTTACTTTTGTCCCAATATCAAAATCAGAAGTCGAGCTGTGGCCACCAATTGCCCACCGCATGGGGCATTTAGGGGTTTTGGAGCTCCTCAAAGTATTTTTGCACTTGAAAAACACCTAGACCTTTGTGCAAAAAAACTAAACCTAGATCCCGCAATATTAAGAAAATCAAATCTGATCAAAACGGGAGAGACTTTAGGTTGTGGGCAGGTCATAAAAGAAAAAGTTCGAATCAGCGAAGTCGTTGAACGTGCTCTCCAGCTAAGCTCTTATCACAAAAAAAGAAAACTTTTTTTAAAACACAACTCGAAAGGCCCCCTAAAAAAAGGCATTGGTCTTTCGGTTTTTATGCATGGGGCCGGTTTCACAGGATCCGGAGAGACCTTCTTGGCTTCTATAGCCGCTATTCGGGCTAACGAAGCAGGAAAGTTAGAAGTTTTAACTTCGAATACCGAAATCGGTCAGGGAACTAATACTATATTTTCTCAAATGACCGCAGATGCACTTAAATTAGACCTGAAAGATATCGAGGTAGTACAACCGGACACATCAAAAGTTCCAAACAGCGGTCCCACGGTCGCCTCACGCACTTGCATGGTCGTCGGAAAATTAGTTGAACAAGCAGCCCAAGATCTCAAACAAAAACTTATTTCAGCTCAATTGTTAAAAGAAAAATATACTCGCAGCGAATTCTTGGTAGCCTGCAAAAGATATCGAAAAGAGATCGGAGAGCTTAAAGGGATATCACAATACAAAGCTCCGCCTCATGTTGTTTGGGATGAGCAGAAATATCAAGGGGATGCCTACGGGGCTTACGCCTGGGCTGCCTATGTAGCCGAGACAACGACCGATCTTAGAACGTTTGAAACTGTCGTGGATAACTTTTGGGCTGTTCAGGAAGTTGGAAAGGTCATCAATCCCACCCTAGCTCGGGGACAAATTATCGGCGGAGTCGCCCAAGGAATAGGCTACGCCCTTTACGAAGATGTGGTCTGGCACGAGGGAAAAATGGTGAACAATAAAATGAGTAACTACATCATGCCCACAACATTAGACACTCCCGATATCGATGTCCTCTTTTTGGAATTGCCTTACGCCTTTGGGGGAGGTGGAAGTAAAGGTATTGGAGAGCTTCCACTTGATGGCCCTGCTCCCGCTATTTTAAATGCCATGGATTTTGCATTGGACCTAGAACTCACACAGATTCCTACGACACCCGAAAGATTGATGGAAAAAATCGAAAGAAAAACCCCATGAAAAAGATCACCCTCACGGTCAATGGCAAAAAAATTTCGGTTCAAGCTCACCCCTTTGCCAGATTGTTGGATGTTATTCGAGAGGGGTTAGAATTAACTGGAACCAAGGAGGGCTGCGGAGAAGGAGAATGTGGGGCATGCTCAGTTTTGTTAGATGGAGAACTAGTAAACAGTTGTTTGGTCCCTGTTTTACAAGCTAACGGGAAAGCAATTCTGACAGTTGAAGGACTTTCAAAAAAATCGCTCTGCCCCTTACAAAAAAGCTTTATGAAATGCGGTGGGGCCCAATGTGGAATCTGTACGCCGGGAATGCTCATAGCCTCTCAAGCTCTTAAAAAGAAGAAGAAACGGCTAAGCCCTAAAGACATTCGAGAGGGGCTTGCAGGCAATCTCTGCAGATGTACCGGTTATTCTCAAATCATTGAAAGCATCCAAAAGTCAGGAGGTCGAACATGAGAGGTTATCTTCCTGACTACACTTTTGAATCGGCAAATTCTTTAAAGAAAGCTCTCTCTTTTTGTGAGGCGGGGGCCAAGCCTTTTGCAGGCGGGACCGATCTCATGGTGCTTTTTGAAGCCGGCTTGCTCGCGCCCGGAAAATATCTAGATATTTCAAGGCTCAAAGAACTAAAGGGGATCAAAAACTCTAAAACACAAGTGACCCTCGGAGCTTTGACGACTTACTCGCAAATTCGAAATCATTTAATTTTAACCAAGCAATTTCCTATTCTTGGACTCGCCTCTCGTGAAGTAGGTGCTCTAGCCATACAAAACCGAGGGACCATTGGAGGCAATATTGCCAACGCATCTCCCGCTGCCGATTTCCCGCCCGGACTTTTAGTCTATGACGCTAAAATTCAGTTGATTTCAACCAAGGGAATTCGCACGTTAGATTATAACCGATTTCACTTAGGCTATAAAAAAACAGAGCTCCGACAAGACGAACTCGTTCTCTCAGTTTCTCTAAAACCTGAATTTCAAAAATATCATCACTTTTGGAGAAAAGTGGGAAATCGTCGGGCTCAGGCCATCTCCAAAACTATGATGGCGGGCATCGCCAAAACAACAAAAAAAACTATTCAAGATATTCGTATTGCTTTTGGAAGTGTGGGGCCAACTGCAGCTCGGTGTTATCATGTCGAAAGCTTTTTAAAAGGTAAGGCCATCAACACGCAAAACATTCAGGAAGCAAAACAGCTCCTATCCAAGGACATTCATCCTATCGATGATATACGTTCTACAGGTAAATATCGCCTACGCGTTTCACAAAATGTGCTAGAAGAGTTTTTATGTGGAATTGGGTAACCCAACTCGAAAAATTAAAAAAGGAAAGCCGACCGGCTTCTTTGGTGACCGTAGCGTCTGTCGAAGGTTCAGCACCTAGAGAAGTCGGGGCAAAAATGATTGTCCTAGAAGACGGTAACTTTTTTGGAACTATCGGGGGCGGAAACCTAGAACATTTAGCGATAGAAGAGGCCAGAAAATTACTGTCGTTTGGTACCTCGACTAAAATCCGATTTCCCTTGGGGGCAAAAACGGGCCAATGCTGTGGCGGAATTGTTGAGCTACTATTCGAATCCCTGCACACGGGCCCTCAACTCTATATTTTTGGTGCCGGTCATGTAGGACAGGCCTTAGCCAAAGCCCTTAATGAGTCCACTTTTACCGTTCATTTGATCGATGAGAGAGAAGAGTGGATCTCTCAAGCACCCCAAGGCGTATTAGGACACTGTGCAGACCCGGAAATATTTATTTCTCAACATTCCTTTCATTCTTCTAAAACTTATTTTGTGGTGATGACTCATAAACATGACTTAGATGAAACTCTATTGAAACTTCTCTTGATTAAACCCCACAAATATCTTGGTTTAATCGGAAGCAAATCAAAGTGGGAGCGTTTTCAGCAAAGGCTGCTAGCTCGAGGCATTTCAGAAAATCACTTAGAATCGGTAAAGTGCCCAATTGGGATTAGGAGTTTTGGAAAACACCCTTCTGAGATTGCGGTTTCAATTGGGGCTGAAATACTCAAT
>VGSE01000125.1 GCA_016875135.1 Deltaproteobacteria bacterium | reverse complement strand
TTTATCCTATTGTAGTGTCTTATTGACTTAAAAAAAAATTACGGTATATTGCGGCGCAATAAATAGCTTGTTTTTTAAGGGGGTTTACTATGAAAATTGTAGTTTCTCTGTTGTCGCTCAGTCTTTGGATGGGGACAACCGCTTTAGGTTCTATCGTTGAAATGAAGGGTGTAGCTAAGGCTGTTAACGTTTCTGGAAAAGTGTATAAAGTTAATCCGGAAGCGACTTTAAATACTGCGAATGGCCCAGTACATTTAAAATTAACGGGGTATGGCGTTCGTCAAAAGTCGGTGGCTTTTGTTCGGGTGAATGTGTATTTGGCTACTTCTTATATTGATGTTGATACTCAATTAAGTACTTCCAATCCTATCGAGTCGATGAAGGATTCTAAAGGAAGAGTGATTGCACTTGATATGTTAAGAGCGATGAGCGCTGCTGATATTCGGTCAGCTTTTGAAGAGGCTTTGGATTTGAATGGCGTTGATGTGAATGCAAAAGCGATTCAAGCTGTATTTTCCAAGTTCACAGGCGACCTAAAAGAAGGCAATCGCATTATTTTGGCTAGTTATCCAAGGGAAAACTCTTCTGAAAATCTAATTATCGAATTGCCTGGAATGAATACAATCCAAGAAACTGGTAATCTCTTAGGACTTGATTTTTGGAAGATTTGGTTTGGTGAACCTATTGATAAATTGATGGGTGAATTAAAAGCTAAACTTACTGGAGCAAATCAATGAAAAACGTTTTAGCTTTTTCTCTTTCGGTTCTTCTATTGTCGAGTTGTGGAATTAAGGAGATGGCCGATGAGGCGAGAGATAATTTAAGAAAAACAGGCAATGCTGTTCATTTACAAGTGTTGACCGTGTCACTTCAGCAGATGCTAGCTCCTGTGAATACTGAAAGCTTAACTCCACCGGTAAGAATGTTCCCTTATGGTGACACTTTTTCGAAAGAAGCGACTGTCGAAGAAGCAACAGAAGCGTATCACACCTTTTTAGTCGACGTTAAATTGGGCGGGATGACGAATAAGTCGAACCCGACTCCTAAAGATGTTCGGTTAGAGGGAAGAAAAGTAAGTCTTGCAGCAGCCGGAGTGATTTCGGCTTTTTTACCTCACGATAAATTTGTAAAGATCCTAGAGGCTCAAGTAGGGCGAGGTCGTTTCGAAGATACAGCATATGTTATAGCTTTAACTCGTTATACTTATTTAAGAGATTTTTTCTTCACTTCGGTGGTGGAGAAATCGGAACGGGTGAACTTGGATTCAGTTAGAAAAGCGGTTGAGTACTTTAGTGAGATTAAGTACATTGCTCAGCTCCCTTACTTAGATCGAGTGCGGTTATATGTTCCACAGTTTGTCCTGGTTCCTTCGATCGATGGGAGTAATAATGGTCAGGACACGCTTGAGGATCTTGATGTCACGATTAGCCCTACGGAGTATAAACTTTTAGGCAGAAAAGCGATTCGTAGATTCGAAAGGGACGAAGCTCTCAAAGACCAGCTTTATAATACGGAAGAGGGTCGAAGGCTTTTAGCTGCATTTCAAGCTGATTAATCTCTCAGTGATTTTCAATAATAAAAAGGATGCGGTGTGAGCCGCGTCCTTTTTTATTTTTTAGGATACTCCTGACAAACTGCTTTTAGATCGACCGAGATCGAAAGGTTGGGATAGGGGAGAACGACTTCCATACGCTTGTTCTCTAGCCCTTGAACGGTAAATTCTTGATGGAGCGGGATGGTTTTAGAGCCTAGTTCGAAATAGGTTGAGCACATTTGCGGGTTCAAAGAGTGATTATTCATTTTGTAAATGAAGAGCATTTTTTGGGGGCGGTAGTCTAGAGTAAAACCGCAGTTGGCTTCCATTTTAGTCAAAGAAGAGGAGCGGCACCGAAACGAGGGGAGGGAGAGTCGATATTGAGTGTCGAGTACGGCAGAAACGGTTGCTAAGAGACAGAAACCAAAGAAGAGGAAGAGAGCTTTTTGTTTTGTTTTGTTCGAGAACTGAGTTGAGACGAAAAACTTTTCAAATTTGTAGCCGATGAGAAGGTGCATGAGAAAGATAATGAACCAAAAGAGGAAAGAGTAGAGAGGGCCGGCCCAGTGTTGTAGTCCTGGGAAGCAGGGCTCGTGGATGCAATTGACATTTTGAGTGGAGGGGAAAAAGAAGTAAGAGACGCCAAAAATTAAAGGATTAAAAATCGTGATGAGAAGAAGGGTGTTACTTTTTTTCTGTGGCAAAAAGATGAGCGCGATGAGGGCGACGGGGATAGTGAAGTAGTGATAGTGGCTTAAGATAAATTCATCTAAGGGAAGACCTGGTTGGTACATGAATTCGACAAGGCCGAAGAGATTTTCACCGGTAAAGACTCGGTATTGGTTGTCGATGAGCCAAAAGATTTGGGTAAAGCACGAGATGCTAAGAAAGCCGGTCAACCAGCCGCGATGTTTGAAGACCAGTCCTAGGGCCATGCCGATGAGGGCGAGATTGCAGAACCACCAGTAAAAGCCTTGGTCGATGCCGTAGCGGGCGATATCGATATAGGTGTTGGCGGCAGCCCAGAGGGTGAGGATGAGGCCTGTGAGTAGGAAGGGGTCCAGTTTTTTTAGGGGATTCTGCATGAAGTTGATAACTAAAGGATATCAACTCGATAGAACCAGTGCAACTTTCCCCCAACCATCTTCAAAAAACTCGACAACTTAAGCCCGAGCCATTATTAACTAGGGTCTTGGTTTTTTAACCAAAAGGGCCGGCATAGCTCAGTTGGTAGAGCAACTGATTTGTAATCAGTAGGTCGCAGGTTCAACTCCTGTTGCCGGCTCCATAAAAACTAAAAACCAAGTTCTTTGAAAAGATGTGGAGGGGTTCCCGAGCGGTCAAAGGGATCAGACTGTAAATCTGACGGCTCTGCCTTCGAAGGTTCGAATCCTTCCCCCTCCACCATCAATAATTTCAATAACTTACAGCTCAAATCTCGAAATCCAAAAATCTCAAATTACCCCGTCGTGGTCGTTTCGTGGTCTATTTGAGAAAAAAATCGATACCGGTTTTTCACTGGTTACAACAGCCTTAACCCGGGGTATGCCATTAGGCTTGGAAAAGGGTTATTTATTAGAAATGAAACCAATATTTGCTAAAGGCCTGTTTATTTTATTGCTACTCGTTTTGGTCGGAGCTGGAGTCAGTCACGTAACTAAGCATTTTATCGATTATCCGGTTTACGAGACTGCGGCGTTAAAAGTGCTAAAAGGTGATGTCTCAAATCTTTACGATCTTAAGAGAAATATCCCGGGTGGGTATTACTATCCCTATTTTTTTGCACTTGCCTTTTCGCCTTTCGCAGCGATGGGTAATGTTCTCGGTAAGTGGAGTTTCTTAGTTCTGTTCTTCTGCTGTTATGCTTTTGTTTTGGCTTTTTCATTGAAAATGGCTAAATCATTCTCCTCCATAGGGTCAATTTATGGATTTCTTAGCGTCTTAATTCTTCTTTCTACATATTCGTTTAACGATGCTTTGATGAATGCAAATATCGGATTGATTTTGTTGGCGCTGTGTATAGCTGCCTACAAAGTTTCAGATAGGTCATGGTTCTTAGCGTCACTTTTCATGGCTGTCGCTATTTCCTTCAAAATCTACCCTGTCATTGTCTTATGCTATTTTGTGTGGAGGAAAGACTGGAAGCTAGTGTTGATGACCTGTCTTCTAACTTGTGGACTCATGTATGGACTTCCCATATTGATTTACGGGTTTAATAGAGGAGTGGAGCTTGCCTCCAATCAGTATTTTGTTTTGAGCCATTTTGGAAACCATTGGCCCTATGACTCGCATGTCTTCCAAAATATACCAGCCACTGCCATGAGATTGGCCGAGCTTGTTCACCTTAACAAAAGCAAGGCTTTTGATCTGTCATTTGGACTTTCAGGGATTTTGATTTTAGCTTTTTTCTGTAAAAGTTTTTTAACTAGGAGGACTGAAAACGCTAAAGGTTTCCAGGATCGGATGTTTGTAATATCTTTGGCATTGGTTCCCATGTTCGTGCCGGTCAGTTGGTACAATATGGGGTTGTTTTATCTGCCCTTATTGGGTTGTGTCGTCGCGGAGTCGTTTGAAAAGAAGGAGCGGTTTAATACAATTTGTTTAACAGCGTATGTTCTCTTTTATTGTCTCTGTACGCCAGATATCATTGGCCGGCCATTAAATTATTGGTTAGCCTTTCGGGGTTTCCCGTTTTGGGGAGTGTTTCTCATAGCATTAGCTTTCGGTCGCCAAACTTGGCTTAACTATCAAGAAAAATTCATTTTAGGGAAAACAATAACATGAAACCAACTGGTTTAAAAAAAATGAGTCGTTTTCATTGGGTTTTCTTAGGGACTCTTCTCATCCCCTGTTGGATAATAGGGTTTAAATATTTTGTTGATTTGAAAACCATCTACAAAGTGGCTGAACTTGCTGGAACAAATCCACTCGCTGTTTATCATGATTTTGATGGGGACGCGGGGAGGTTTTTTTATGGCCCAATTTTTATCTGGTTGGTGCGGCCCATGGCGTTTGTCCCTCAGAAATTTGGAACGGTAGTATGGCTGATACCTCAAACTGTAAGTTATTTCGTTTTTTGGATTTGTTTACTTAAACTCATACCAGGATTGTTTGATTCTCAGAAAAAAGGCTGGTGGCTACTCCTTTTTGCCTTTGCCATTAACCCAATTCACAACAACTTTCAAAGCAACAATATTCAACTTATTTTATGCGCCATGCTCATGTTGGGACACGTGTTGATGGGTAGGAATACCAAATTATCGCAAGGGCTTGGAGCAAGTTTAGTTTCATTGGCTGCTGTGATTAAGATATTTCCTGCTTTCATGTGGCTATATTATTTCGTTACCAAACCTAAACAAGTGAAGCTTTTTCTTGTAATGAGTTCGTTGATCGTCATCTCATTCCCGTTGATGATTGTGGGGTGGAATGGAACCCTAGAGATGTATCGTGGACTCATTTCAAATGTTACAACTTATCAGAAGGACAATTCACTCGTTGGGGTTGTGGACATTTTATGTCTGCCCTCGATGATAGCTAGAATTGCAACTGCAGTAGGTATTCCTGACCAGACCTATTCAGTTGTTGCAAAAGGCATAATCGTTGCTATCTCAACCTGTTTTTTTGGGTTGGCTTATCTTCGAAGGAATGAACGGGAAGAATATTTGGTGTCCCTATGGGCGTTAGGACTTGCACTAATGGCATTTTTGAATCCAAGCACTAGGGTTCATTATTTTATTTTTTATTTACCTGCTTTTTGTGCAGTGGTTTCTGATGGAACTAATGGGACCGCTTACTCCAGAAGGATTTTAACGGCGGGTATTTTGAGTTTTGTATTAGTTGCGCTAACTATGGAAGGGGTTGTTGGAAAGTCTTTTAATAATACACTTGAGGGACTTAGTGTCCCAACTTTGGGCGCAGCGATATTGTTATTGGGGCTTGTTCAACTGTTGAAGAAGTTGGGAAGTCATGTTCCTTCTACCACCCCGATGCCTTCGAACTGGCAATGAGTTCCAATTGCGCGGTCCTCAATGCTGTGATAATTGGACCGACATTGTGAGAGGCGAGGGCTAGCAGTGCTAACGTCACTGCCATTTTGATTAAAGAATTTAGTCCGTACATTTCGTTTTCCTTTCCAATAGCGTTTTTCACGCGTGTTCGATTCGTGTTCTGTTCGAGCTAAAAACAGCTCGAAATAGCTAGTAACTATTGGGATGAGGTAATCGCCTTAACTATGGATTATGTTTGTTAAAGTTAAGTGATATTAACGACTTGGAAAAATTGAAAAAACGCTTCAGTTACAACTGTAAATCTGACGGCTCTGCCTTCGAAGGTTCGAATCCTTCCCCCTCCACCATCAATAAAATATAATAAATACAAATAATTAGGTGTTTGATAGTGGCGGTCTTAGTTTTGAGACTAGGCTCTCGTGTTCGATTCGTGTTCTGTTCTACTTGGGAACAACAGAAAAGATTTTGGTTTGTTCAGATTTAGGTAGGTGTTTTCTAAGGCTCGTAGCTTCCGCCCGAAGTCACAAGGTTATTTGTGTATCCACCCCAAATAATCATTCGTGTTCCCGTCCAGACAGCCGAATGAAGCTTTCTTCCTATAGGGGCGTTACTTCTATTTGTAGGGCTCCAAGAATCATTGGCTGGATCATAAATTCCTCCATCATTCGGCCACTGAACTTGATCTTGGGGACCATTAGGTCCATAGGTCTGTCCACTCCAAACGATCATCTTTGTTCCTGTCCAAATTGCCGAATGTCCAACTCGGACGGTTGGCGCATTACCGAGAGATGTTGCGACCCACGAGCCGGTTTTTATGTCGTAGATACTCCCAGGTTTTAGTTAGTCAGAATTGCGACCACCCCAAGCGATAACTTTAGAACCAGTAAAAACAGCAGCGGGAATAGACCGGGGAGAAGGTGAGTTAGTAGTGCTCGTGGGTTGCCATTGATCCAATCCAGGGTCATAAAGTCCTCCCGTATTGAGATAACTCGCATCACTTGTGAACCCACTCCAAATTAACATTTTTGAACCAATCCAAAATGCGATATCACTATCTCGAGGAGTCGGGGCATTTAATTCTGAAATTGACTCCCATGTGTCCGTTGCTGGGTCATAGATTCCTCCGCTATTCAGCTTGTCCCAATATGCAGACATATGCCCGCCCCAAACGATCATTTTTTTTTCCCGTCCAAACGGCTGTATGCTCGGCTTTGCCCTGAGGACTATTTATAGTTGATAGACTAGTCCAAGAATTAGTTGCGGGATCAAAAATACCGCCATCATTAAAATAGCTGTGGCTGTCAGCACCTCCCCATACTATCATTCTGGAGCCGGTCCAAACGGCTGTGTGCTGACTACGACCGCTAGGGGCGTTGGTTGTACTAATTGCCGTCCAGCTGTCTGTTGCTGGGTCATAGATGCCTCCGGAATCTAACCCGGCTGTCCCATTGTGTCCTCCCCAAATGATCATTTTAGTGCCAGTCCAAACGGCCGTATGAAATAGCCGCGCAGAAGGTGCGTTAAGAACGGATATTGGGCTCCATTGGATGCATCTCCCTATGGAGTCTCCGTGGGCTTGGTGAGCCGATAGAGCCGATTGTGCTACGGTGATTGTAACGTAATTGCTAGTAGAACTCGTGGGGTGATGGCAAATTGTGACCTGAACCTGTGCCAGAGATGAAGTTTCACTCATTCTATCTTCGGGGTAATTTGTATGGTCTTGTGTGAGAATAGAATCTTTATTGAACTCAGAGAATGATGATGTTTTTGGATTGGTTTGCAGGTTTTCGGCGGACTGAATTAG
>VGSE01000124.1 GCA_016875135.1 Deltaproteobacteria bacterium | reverse complement strand
TGGATTGATCTTTAAGTTGGTTTTTTTCATAGGGCTATAATTATGCCCTTAATTCCAAGAGTCGTAAAGACTGAGTTTCTTTTTTTCTTTTTTTTAAAAAAAGTTATCGCGATAACAGTTGATAAGGTTTGGCTCCAATTTTTAAGAATTTTGTTAAGGGTTATGAGATCCTAATCCTATCTTCTTTTTAAAAACAAATCCGTAACTCAGTTTTTCATCTCAAAAAGGGGTCAGGTATGTGTTTACGCCACTGGGGGCTATTTCTAGGCCTATTTTCTTTGTCAGCATCAGCTCTACAGATGAAGCTAAGCGAGTTTTCGATTCAACTTCCTGAGGATTGGCGGCTCCATCAACAGGCTAAAGATGGGGCGACTGAATTACTTGGGTTTGAAAATGGGGAACATTATCTTCAATTTTATGCGCGCTCGAAAATGGGTTTTCCTTCAGAGGACTTGTATGAATTGACCGATGCAAAAGTGGTGAAGCAATACATTTATCCTATTCAGACGGCTATAACATGGAAGTTTACGGAAACTTTAAAAGCTAGCGTTCCGGCAAGCCTTGGAAGTGGCGAGACTTCTCAGTTTTCCTACTTGATTATTTCCAAAGGTGGAACGGCATTCGAAACCGCTCAACACTTAAGAGATTTCATCTCTGGAATTCAAATTCCCATACCATCTAATCGATCACTCACGGGCCCCGAGTATACGGGGAAAAAATATTACCTAGGTTTTGGTGACTCCTTAAGCGGCTTTATGGGCAATGAAGTCAAATATGACATTGCTCATACCCATGATATTTTTACAGCGGAGATTGGGGGGAGTTATATTGGAACTAAGGTTCATGGTACACAATCTGGCTACAACGAATTGAATAGAAAGTGGCAAGAGTTAAAGGGGGTCATGACCGATAAGGATATGTATGTACAGTACTCAAGTGGTCATGGAAGCCACACGGGTCTTGAGTTTGGTCCTAGCTATAATCAGATCCGCGATAATGCTCTCTCCTATCCTGCTAAAGAGGTTATTATTTTCACGATGGCCTGTTATTCTGGAAATCTTGTGAATTCTTTCAATGAGAAGAAACAGCTTTGGCAGGATTGGCCATCACAGGGCAGAACCCTCATGGTGATGGCTTCAAGCCGAGCGAATGAAACTTCAAGCACAGGTCCTATTCACGATGATGGGGAACCTAATGGTCCAAGTGGCAGTGCAGGCAGTGCCTTTGGCCATTCGCTCTGGAAGGCTCTTGTAGGAAATGCCGATGGGGCAGTCGATGGTATTAAAGACCATTTTCTTTCTCTTGAAGAGATTCGAGATTTTACGATAAAAAGAACTCAAGAAGTTGGCGGCCATACCCCAATGGTGACGGGAGCCTATAATGGAAATCTGTTGATGGTTAAGGTTCCTTCACATGAGTACTTGGCAGGTCTTATCGGTGGAACCGAGAGCCTTTCCGAGGATCAGATTATGGAAAAGATTCGGGAGTTAGATGCCCAGTGGCGTCTTAAGTAAACGAACCTTGCCGTTGTTCTTTTAGGTCGTTACTCTAGCTTTTAATCTCTAGGGGCTAGAAGATGCTTAAAAACAAAGTGTTCAAATCGGCGCTTATAGTCTTGGCGTTACTCTCTTTCCATCCTCAAGTCTCCTCAGCTCTTGCTTTGATTACTGGGCTTCTTTTTTCTCTTGTTCTCGGTAACCCCTATTTAGATTCTACTAGGAAACTGGCACCCAAACTTTTAGCTTGGAGTGTGATAGGGCTTGGGGCCGGAATGAACTTGAAGGTTGTTTTTCAAGTGGGCATGGCGGGAATAGGGTATACCGTCATTGGAATTTTTTTGACTCTTCTATTGGGGTGGATTCTTGGTAAATGGATCCAAACAGGGAGAGATTCCACTATTTTGATCAGCGTCGGCACTGCGATTTGTGGAGGGAGTGCTATTGCAGCAGTAGCGTCAGTTATTCAAGCAAAGTCACAAGATGTTTCTCTAAGCCTTGTAGTGGTTTTTTTTCTTAACGCTTCAGCCCTGATTCTCTTTCCTTGGCTAGGGCACCATTTTCATCTTTCTCAAACCCAGTTTGGACTCTTTAGTGCCCTTGCGATTCACGACACCAGTTCGGTGGTAGGAAGTGCCGCACAGTTCGGCACGCAGGCCTTAGAAGTGGCAACGACCGTTAAGCTCACACGAGCCCTTTGGATTATTCCCGTAGCTTTAAGTTTTGCTCTGATACAAAAAAGAGAGGGTAAAACCCAAGGAAATACTCAATTTAAAAAGCCATGGTTTATTCTTGGTTTTTTAGCAACGGCGGCCATAGTTACTTTTATTCCTGAGATTAAAGACTACAGTTTGTGGATTAATCATTCGGCAAAACGTTTGTTGGTCGTGACTTTGTTTTTGATAGGGACTAATTGCCCCAGATCCGCAGTCAAAGACGTGGGGGTCAAGCCTCTCATTCTTGGAATCGCTCTGTGGATGATAGTTTCTACCTCGACGTTAGGTGCCATTAAGCTTGGGTGGATTGGTTAAAATGTCCCCCCTTCAGACCTATTTAGTGGCAAGGTTTTTAACGACCATGGCTTATCAGATCGAAGCTTTAGCCGTGGGTTGGCAAGTGTATGCGTTTAGAAAAAATCCGTTGGATCTAGGTTGGGTTGGATTGGTGCAATTTATTCCTATGTTAGCTCTTTCGCTTATCGGTGGCCAAGTTGCCGATCGCTTTGATAGAAAAAAGATACTTACTCTCACCTATTTAAGTTGGATACTGACTGTTGTTTTGATGGCCATTGCGACCGGAACAGGAAAGGTCCAATTGGAACTTTTATTGTCACTTCTTTTTATTCAAGGAATCATTCGAGCTTTTAGTAATCCCGCAGCCCATGCTTTTGTTACCCAAGTTGTTCCTGAGACCGATTTAAAAAAAGCGGTTGCCCTTGGAGCAAGTGTTTGGCAAGTCTCTACCATTTTTGGCCCTTTAGTGGGAGGTGTACTTTATGGCGCATTCGGAGGGGCAACTTGGGTTTATGCAATCTGTGGTCTTTGCTCGTTCAGTGGAATCTTATTGTTGCTTAAGGTGAAGGAATTTAAGAATGAACCTGTTAAAGAGAAATTTAATTTGAAGGAACTCTTTTCCGGGGTTCGTTACGTTTGGAATAAACGTGTTTTATTAGGGTGTATTTCCTTAGATCTCTTTGCTGTTCTCTTTGGAGGTGCTACTGCTTTATTGCCTGCCTATGCTGCCGATATTCTCCATATTGGTCCCTCGGGTTTAGGCATTTTGAGGGCTGCACCCGCTTTAGGGGCTATCGGAACCAGTCTTTTTTTAGCGAAGTATCCCATTAAAGAGCGAGCCGGCTTTTGGTTGTTTACTCATGTGACGCTCTTTGGGCTTGCTACGGTGGGCTTTGGTCTCTCTCGAGGAGTTATGCTCTCTTTTCTCTTTCTATTCATCACAGGCGCGACCGATATGGTGAGTGTTGTGATCCGAATGACACTTGTTCAAACAGCAACCCCAGCTTACCTGAGAGGGAGAGTGAGTTCAGTCAATTCTATTTTTATCAGTGCGTCTAATGAGCTCGGAGAGTTCGAGTCGGGGATCACAGCCAGCTGGTTTGGAGTGATCCCTGCAGTAGTGATAGGGGGAATTGGCTCTATTTTAGTTGCCGGGGTTTGGGCATGGAGGTTTCCCGAACTTCGTAAAATGCAAGAGTAGACAATCCTTGCGTTGTGTGTTTTTCTTTTCTTATTCATGGGCCATATTTCATCAAAAATATTTTTTTACCTATTTATCTCGTGGGGTTGTTTTTGCTCAAGGGAGAGTTTCTCTAAAACTAGAGTTGCTTGGATGGAATTAAGGACCCAAGAGGGAAAACTCATTCAGCTAGAGCCTAATTTCTATTATGCCCATATGGCTATTCAGGTTGGAAACCATTGGTTGCATGCCAATCCACGCACTGGAGTGGAGCTGATTTCGGTTGAGCAGCTAGAGAGAATAGGAAAGATAAAAGAAGTTTTAGAGTCTCATCAGGGGCAAGATGAATTTGTGGAAGATGTTCCTTTTTTTCTTAAGCGCCCTTTCGATAATGAGTACTCGTGGGGGGATGAAAAGATCTATTGTTCGGAATTAGTAGCCAAGCTTCTTAGGGTTGCTCCAAGTCCCATGCACTTTGATGAAAACTTCTGGCCTATTTGGTTTCAAAAATACGAAGGGCTTCCGGGAGCTTCACCTTCTAAGTTACACAAAGAGCTTAAAGCCCGGGGTTATATTTCTGTTCTAAGGCAGTCTTTTGTAAATTAATTTATGGAAATCTATATTGATGCTGATGCTTGTCCTGTCAAGGAGTCGGTTTTTAAAGTGGCACAAAGATATGGGATTAAGGTCTTTGTAGTTTCAAATCACCCCAAGCTTACCCCTAAATCTGATTCTATTGTCTCTGTAGTGGTTGAGAAAACCTTTGATGCTGTCGATGATTGGATTTCTGGCCAAATTAAAACTAATGATCTCGTAGTGAGTAACGATGTACTGCTAGCCGAGAGGTGCATTAAGAAAGGGGCTTTAGCGATCGATCCAAGAGGAAAAATTCTTGATGAAAATAATATTGGGGAAGCGGTCAGTATGCGCGAATTGCTTTCTGAATTGCGTAGTCGCGGGGATCTTACAACCGGCCCAAAGGCTATGGGTAAAAAACACCAATCCAATTTTTTAGCGAACCTAGATAAAGTTATTAATCAACTTAAAAGAAAATGAGTGAATTTACTTTTATGGTTTTGGGTGAAAAAAAAGTTATATTTCTTCGTCGTCTTCTTTTGTTGGTTTTGTTTGGAGCGTGTCTGTGGGCTGGAAGAAACGGCGGGGGAGGTGATTTTTTAGTTTTAAGAACATGCGTGATTCGAGCTTGGTCTTACGATTTTTCCCATGTCTACCTAAAAAATGTTTCGGGGCCGTTCTTTTATCCTCCGAGTGCTTTAGTATTTTTTGCCCCCTTTGCCATTCCCATGAACTGGTCTTCTGCGATTATCTGCAATTTAGTCTTTCATTCAATTTCATTTTGGGTTTTGTGGTGGGGATTAAGAGAATTAATTCCTGGTTTGTATGAAACTACTGCATTCAAACGATGGGGCTTATGTTTTCTGTTTGCCATTGCCCCTGTTCATCTTGATTTTATAGGGCAGAACATCAATCTCCCTTTGGCTGCTCTATTAATTCTAACTGAAAGGGTAAGGTGGAAGCATTCTGAGTTAAATCAATTTGTGGCGGGATTTGTGTCTTCTATTGTTTCGTGGATAAAAATCTTTCCTGCTTTCATGACGGTGACCTATTTTATTCAAGGCGGAAGATCCTTGCGAATGGGGATCGTGGCGGGATTTTTCACAGGATTTCTTGCTCCTTGGATTGCTTTTGGAAGAGAGGCGGGAGGGCTGTACCGCCAATTTTTTGAAACACTCCTTATTTACCACGATAAAAACGGGATAACGACCAATTCGGCTCTTAATTTTCCGGGGCTTATTGCTAGATGGGGGGAGGGTGTTTTACCTGAGTCACTTTGGAAAATGTTAATTCTGGGGCTTCCTCTTATCATTGCAGTAGTGTTTTTTCTGAGCGTGTGGGTTCTTCGGTCTTGTAGGGATAATAAGACGTTTCGATGCGGAATCTGGTCGATGGCGATGGGGTTAATGGTGTTTCTAAATTCAGCTTCGAGAGTTGATTATTTCATGTTTTATTTACCGGCCTTTGCGCTTTGCGCAGCAGAGTTTCTTAAGCAAAGTTTAAAAGAAAAGGTTCTTTTCCTAGCCTCTTTCGCAGCAATGGCTTTAACCCAGCAGGCTATGGTCGGCCGAGACTGGAACATCGCTCTGCAACATGCTCGTATTCCGGTAATAGGGATGGGGATGTTACTTTTCTCTCTAGCTCTACTGTTAAAGCGACACAGTCAACAAACCTTGTTCTCATAAACTGACAAGGTTACAATTAAAAGTCTCCAAACGAAGTTTCAGTCAAAACAAGGGAGTCTCTATGGCTGTCTATGATGCCTTTATGTTTTTTAATGAGTTTGAATTGCTTTCAGTCCGATTGGCTGAGCATGATCCCTTCGTTGATTTTTTTATTTTGGTACAGGGAGATAGAACCCATTCCGGCCTGAAAAAAGACCTTCTGTTTACAAAAAACGATCCTAGGTTCTCTCAATATGCTCATAAGATCATTGTGGTCAATATCTCTCTTGAGGCGAATCCAAAGTCGGCCTGGGATAATGAAAGCTTTCAAAGACAAGCTATTTTTACTTCGGCTCACTTTCAACCCGACGACATTTTGTTCTTAAGTGATGTTGACGAATTAATCAGTCGAGATCACTGGCCCTATTTGCTTAAAAGAATGGAGAAAGAGTTAGTTATCGGAGTGTGGCTTCAAATGTTTTACTATTTCGTCAATTTAGAGCTTAAGGATCATCCGTGGGCGATGGCAAAGATGATAAAAGCTAAAGTATTTCTTGAGAACTCTGTTTCAGGAAATGAGCTTAGATGTGCTCCCGCGTCGGTTGTAACTCCCTTTCCTTGTGGATGGCATTTTTCTTATTTAATGTCTGTCGATCAAATTATTGAAAAAATAAAAGCTTATGGTCACCAGGAGAATAACACTCAAGAGTTTACCAACCCTGAAAAGGTCCGAAGATCTATTCAGTCAGGGGAAGACATTTTTGGTAGGGGGTTAAAGTTTCAAGTCATACCCTTCAATCAGCGATGGCCAAAGGAGATGTTTTTAAAAGATTATTGGAAATCCTATGTATTGGCCTCAACGATGTTTCAAAAAGGGCTAGATGTTTTCACCCGTTTCGTACAAAGGCTTTTGCAACCATTAAGACAAGGGGTTCGTCCTTTGGTGAAGAGGTTTGGTTTTATTGATGGGAAGCCAGATCTTTATAATGCTTTTGGTAGTGATATTTTTGATGAGCTAATTTCAATTAGCCCAAAACATGTTTCTAAAATGGAGTGGCGTCGTTTAATTGAATTTTTTTCATTTGTTCTGCCAAAACTCGATGGGTGGTTCTCTGCTAGGCAATGTGCCGAACTATTTATTAAGATTGCAACGAAGGTTAAGCCCAACTCAAAGATTGTTGAGGTAGGGTCCTGGAAGGGGCGGTCGAGTGTCTTTGCCTCGAGAGCCGCTTCTTTATCGGATTCGACTCTATATTGTGTTGACACTTGGGAAGGCAAAAAAGGTGAGGGATTAAATCATTCTACGGTTCAAATAGCCCAACGGGAGGATGTTTTTCTAGAGTTTCTCCGGAATATAACACGCTACGGCTGCGATAACGTCGTTGTTTGTCGAGGAGAGAGCGTTGAGGTGGCCTCTTCTTGGAATTACGGCCCCATCGATTTTCTGTTTATTGACGCAAGCCATGACTATGAATCTGTATTAAAAGAT
>VGSE01000123.1 GCA_016875135.1 Deltaproteobacteria bacterium | reverse complement strand
TGTTCTTCCTATTCTACCCAACAATGGAGAAACCGGTTTTGGCTTAAGCTTCAATGTTCTCACTAAAACTGAACTTTCTTCTCGATTATTTGTTGGTGGCGATTTAGGTCTCCACTTTTGGGGAAAAATCTCCGGTAACAGCAACACAACTGGACTTCAAGCCACGCCTACAGCCATATACACCCTGGGCTCAGCTTCCTCTTTCGTTCCTTATTTTGGCCTCTCTGCCGGTCCCTATCTTGAATTCGGAGGACTCACTGGAACTGAAGCTAATTTCCTTTTTGTTTTCCGTCCTGGATTTAATTGGAATATTGGAAGAAAAATCGGTCTTAGTGGTGAAGCCAAGTTCGGCAGTTATGCAGGCGCTTTAGTGGTAATGCCGGTCGCCAGCTTAAATATCTACCTTTAAAAGGGGTCAGTTCACTTTAAATATTTAAAGGTAGCGGAGCACTCCGAAATTCCATAACTTATCTCCAGGGTTCTCAATCTGGCTTGAAAGTTACTATCTGTTGTAAACTTGAACTTACTTCGTCTCAGTGCTCGCCTTATTAAAATCTCTGACTCTTTTGGAGTGGGAAGGTTCAACCATTGGCTTCTTAGTGTCTGGTTCTTTGGTATCAGAGACCAATAACGACCAATCCCTTCACTTAAAACTAACTCGCCATACTTTTGACCTGAACTCCATGGGTACTCTTCTATCTTCTCACAAATTCCCGCTCTTACTGGATTTCGAAAAATATATTTAAACACATAAGCCAGGGCCCAAGAGGTTTCAATTACCGTTCCACGGTATCGGGCACCAAAAATATGATTGATTCGGTCTGCTCTTCGTTGAACTCTTCGAGTCGCATTGGATAGAAAATATCTCATAAAGGAGTCTAAATTTTCATTGGGTGTTGTAACAAGCATATGAAAATGATTCGACATCAGAACAAAACCATGCAAATCCACACCGTAGCGCTCTGTTGCTTCATTTAGCGAGTAAGAAAATATTTCCCAACAAGTTTCAATAGGAAGATAAAACCACTCCTTATTATTTGAGCGAGCGGTTACATGGTAGCTAAATTTTCTAGTTCTAAATATATGAGCTCTGGGCATTGCCCTGCTATAGCTCAGCTCATCGGATTAACCAAAGCTCTTTTGGGTGGCGTCACTCCGGTCACCCGCTACCTTTAAATATTTAAAGTGAACTGGCCCCTTTCAATACGCTTCGGCGCCGCCTTCGTCGCGGGGATCAAAAACTGCTCTAACTCTGCCACTGCCATCGGCTTCAAGATGAGCGGCTTGGGTGACCGCACTCCAGGGAGCTTGGCGAACTTTCTCACCAATAGAACTCAAATACTGTTTTGTTACCTCAGAATAGCTATCTTCAAGGTCCAAAAACTCAGGCATCCACTGTTGATGAATCCTCGGCCCAAAAACCGACTTTTTTAAATCTCCTTGAAAAACAAAAAGATCATTGAGGATGACTTGAAAAACACTCGTTGTAATTCGCGATCCTCCAGCCGCACCAACGACCAAAATAGGTTGACCGTTTTGAGTAATAATTGTGGGAGACATGCTAGAGGCTGGCCGTTTTCCAGGATGAATTTCGTTAGCTTTATCCCCCGTTAGTCCATAAATATTCGACGCACCCGGTTTCGCACTAAAATCATCCATCTCATCATTGAGAAAAATCCCAGTTCCTGGAGCTATCACACAAGCGCCAAAAATATCATTAATGGTGAGGGTACTAGAAACGGCATTTCCTTGCGTGTCGAGTACACTTAAGTGGGTTGTGTGCGTTTTATCCTCCATCCACTGTCCACCTCGAATCTCTGTTGAAGGGGTCGCTTTATCTAGTGATACATGACTTCTCAACGCCTCGATGTAGGTCGGGTCGGTTAACTTTGAATAATCGAGAGAAACAAAATCGGGATCTCCGACAAACTGACTTCGATCGGCATAGGCCCGTTTTAAAACCTCCGAGAGCAGATGACTATACTGAGCTGTTTTTTGACTCAATTCTTGAAGAGGAAACCCCTCTAAGACCTTCAACATCTGCAAAATTAACACTCCACCGGCACTTGGAGGAGGAGCGCTAATCAGACCCCACTGCTTAAAATTTCCCAAAATAGGATTTCGATATTTAATCTGGTAATTCTTGAGATCTCTTTGCGATAGAATCCCCGAATTGGCTTTCATATAACTCGCAATAGCTTGAGCCGTTTTTCCGGTTTGAAACTCTTTGGCTCCATTTTTTGCAATTCGTCTTAATGTATTTGCTAAATCTTTTTGAACAAGAAGATCCCCAGCCTGAAATGGTTTTCCATCCCGAAAGAGAAGTTTTTGGGCTTGAATATCTCGCACCAAGCAATTCTGCTTTTCCAGAATATGTTTAGCTAATGATGGATAGATCTTAAAACCTCTCGCAGCTAAATCAATCGAAGGAATCAATAACCGATTCCAAGGAAGCCTTCCCCACTTTTTATGAATTTCAAAAAGCCCAAGGACAAAACCGGGAGTCGCAACACTTAAAGGGCCAATCACACTTAGGTCTGCAATAACATTTCCATTTTTATCCAGATACATGTCCCGATGGGCTTTTTCGGGTGCAGTCTCTCTAAAATCGATAAACTGTGCTTGGGGATTTTTGTCCTTGATGTAAAGAGTCATAAATCCCCCTCCCCCAAGACCGGCAGAATGAGGCCTTTCGACAGCTAATACAAAAGCGGTGGCAACGGCCGCATCAACAACATTTCCTCCTGCCTTCAAAATCTCTAGCCCGGCCTTCGAAGAGTTTGTCCCGCCCGAAGCTACCGCTGCTTTGACACCCACAGCTGAACAACAGTTGGAATCTCTTCCCCATCGTTTAAAATCCAGATGAGATTCGGAGTATTCGGCCTTTTGCTCCTCTCCACTTTTCGATTGCAAAAAAGTCTGGCAGCCCAAAACTGAAATTAACCCTAGCACTAAAATGATTTTCATTTTCATTCGATTAGGCTACTTCTATCTATAAAAGGTGGCAACTCATGAAGATTGCAATCGCACAAACTATTGCCCATTCAGATCTAGAGAAAAACTTTACCACTATTGAAAAGTTTTCCCATCAAGCCAAACAAGAAGGAGCTGAATTGGTGGTCTTCCCTGAGATGGCCTATTTTTCCGGCAAAAAGTCGGAGTGGGTTCCGATAGCTCAAAAATATGAAAGCATTTTGGATAGATTCTCTCAACTGGCCAAAAGCCTAAAAATCGGGTTGGTCCCGGGAACATTAAGAGAACCTTCTGAGATTGCTGATAAGTTCTACAACACTCTTCCTTTCATCGATCAGACTGGAGCTGTAATCGCCCATTATCGAAAAATATTTCTGTATAAAGCTGTCTTACCCGATAAGACCTATGATGAAACCCAGTATTCTAAATCTGGGAACGTCCCTACCTGCATCCGTTGGAATGGAGTCACTCTAGGACTGGGGATCTGCTTTGACTTAAGGTTCCCGGAACTTTTCAGGTGGCTAAAAGCCAAAGGAGCTCAGGTTGTTCTTTTGCCCTCAGCCTTCACAGTTCCCACGGGCCAAGCCCACTGGGAGGTTCTTATTCGAGCTCGAGCTATTGAGAACCAGCTCTTTTTTCTTGCTCCAGGACTTACCGGAAATAGCGGCGATGGAACAGCCAAATACGGCCACTCGCTAGTGGTGAGTCCGTGGGGAGAGGTCCGAGCCAACCTTGAAACAACCGAACAAATAAGAACGATTGATTTACCTCTCACTGAAATTCTGGACGCTGAAAAAAAAGTTCCTGCCTGGAATTGTCGGCGAGAAGATATCTTTAAAATTTTTTAATTATTTTGACGTCTAATGCCTTTTCGGGGCATGTAAGTCCTGGTAGCTTAATAGTCTATTCTCTAACAGGAAATTACTATGACCCTCATCGTTTGGAATTTAATCTTCTTAGCCTCAATCGGATTCTTTGCTTATCAACTAAGGGGAAGACTTCAAGTCCTGCTGAAAGCTCGTCGAGACGACGGCCGAAATTACTCGCAAGCTACTTGGGGAAAACGATTTAAAAACATGATGATTTATGGTGTTTTTCAAAGAAAATTTTTCCGAGGAGAGCAACCCGCTGGAATCATGCATGTCATCGTATTTTGGGGGTTTACGGTACTGTCTTTACAAGTCTTCACCATGTTTTCGAGAGGGTGGTTTCCCCAATTTGAGATTCCAGGTTTAAGTATTCACTGGTTAGGTGGCCCCTACGGTTTACTAAAAGATATCTTTCAAATTGCGGTGATGGGCGGGGTACTTTTAGGGATTTATCGTTGGACCATCTCAAAGCCTCAACGCCTTTTCGGCATTCTCCCTGCAGAAGAAAAACTTCACAAACAAAGTCACTTTGAGGCAAAACTAATTCTGTCTTTCATTTTCACTATCATGCTCTCAGGCTTTTTTTATGATGCCGGCCGCTTAATAGTCAGACAGACCGAACTTGACGCCATTGCAGAAGCTAGATGGCAACCCATCACCGCCTTTATTGCTGGAAGGCTTCCTCAAAACATTGAAACGGCAGACTTAATTTCACAAATAGCTTGGTGGGTTCACAATCTGGTCATCCTAGCTTTTTTAAACCTACTTCCCAGATCAAAACATTTTCATATCATTACAGCTATAGCCAATGTGTTTTTGGGCCGAGTCGAACCCAAGGGTCGGCTTGCCAAAAAAGATTATACTTCGGATGGGGCCATTTTTGGACGCTCACAAATCAACCAATTTACTTGGAAACAAGTACTCGACATGTACTCTTGCACCGAGTGCGGAAGATGTTCTGCAGTCTGCCCAGCAGCGGCCACCGGCAAACCTCTAGCCCCCAGACAACTTCTGTTAAACCTTCGCGATACTCTCTATGACAATCAAGACAGCATCATTGCCGGAAAATCGGAATTTGATGTCGTCGTCGGTGAGGGAAAGCCTGTTATCGATGAAGTGATCTGGTCCTGCGTGACCTGCAGAGCCTGCGAAGAAGCTTGTCCTGTCAATATTGAATACGTCGACAAAATTGTTGATATTCGCCAGCACTTAACTCAAGAAGCCTCTCGTTTTCCCGAACAACTCAACCGAACTTTTCAAGGTTTAGAACGTAATTCAAATCCCTGGGGAATCAGTTCGGCAGAGCGTTTTGCTTGGGCAGACGGGCTTAATGTCCCCACTCTGGCGGAGAATGCTCAAGCGGAATATCTTTACTATGTAGGTTGCGGGGGATGTTTTGACAATAACCACAAGAAATCGGCTCAAGCCCTAACAAAGATTCTTAACGAATCGAAAGTCAGTTACGCTGTTTTGGGGAGTGAAGAGACCTGCAATGGTGAAACTGCACGACGTTTAGGAAACGAGTACCTTTTCCAAACCATGGCCGAAACATTAACTCAGAAAATCAATAGCTATGGAGCAAAAAAAATTATCACCAACTGTCCGCACTGTTTTAACACTCTGAAAAATGACTACCCAGAAATGGGTGGAAACTGGGAAGTACACAATGCCTCGGATTTTGTTAACGATTTAGTCACCGAAGGTAAAGTTAAAGTCAAAAGTGATATGAATAAGCGCGTGGTGTACCACGACTCTTGTTACAATGCACGTTACAATGACGTGATTGAACAGCCTCGCGATTTGATCCAAAAAGTTACAGGTCAAAATGCCGTTGAAATGAAAGCCAATAAGAAAGAGGCCACCTGTTGTGGGGCCGGCGGTGGGATGATGTGGATGGAAGAGAAGAAAGAGCAAAGAGTTAATATCATGAGGACCGAGCAAGCTCTGGAACAAAAACCTGATGTGATAGGTATATCCTGCCCTTTCTGTCGAGTCATGATGAGTACCGGTGTGAACGAGAAAGGGTTAGGAGATCAAGTCCAGGTTATGGATGTGATGGAAATGGTGGCTCAGAACATGGAAGTTGCACCCAAAGTTTAAATGGGAAGCGACAAAGACAACTCAGTTATTACGATCGATTGTCATTATTTAAAACCACGTTTTGCTGCCGCTTTTTTACTCATTGAAAATGGTCGCGCCATTTTTATTGAAAACAACACTTCCCACGCGCTTCCCCACCTTCTAAATAGCCTAGACAGTCAGAAGATCGCTCGAGAAAATGTAGATTATCTCATAGTAACTCACGCCCATTTGGATCATGCGGGCGGAACGTCTACCCTTCTTCAGCATTGTCCAAACGCCAGAGTCCTGGCCCACCCTAAAGCGGCTAAAACCCTGTCAAATCCCGACAGGCTTATTCAGAGTGCAAGGAAAGTTTATGGAGATGAAACGTTTACAAAACTCTACGGAGAAGTAGCTCCCATCCCCCAATCAAAAATCCGTGCGGTTCAAGATGGAGAGATTTTAAACTGGGGGACTAGAGCCCTCAATTTTTTCTATACGCTAGGACATGCGAGTCACCATGTTTGTATTTATGATTCAAAGTCTGCCGGGGTTTTTACTGGGGATGCTTTTGGACTTTGTTACCCCGATCTGCAAGCTCGAGGACTTTTTATTTTTCCTTCAACAAGCCCGATCGATTATGATCCCGTTGAGGCCAAAAATAGTGTTAAAAAGATTTTGTCTTTTCACCCAAAGCGATTATTTTTAACCCACTTCGGAGAAGTTTCGGATGTGGCGGGGGCTTATACAAACTTTGTAAATAACTTAGACATTCACGAAGCGCAGTTTCGTTGGGCGAAAGAACATCTAGAGTTAGGGACCAAGTTAGCTCCTCAAATCCAAGAAAACTTAAAAAAAACCTATAGTTTTCATCAAGATTATTTAAGTTTAGACATTGAATTAAACGCTAAGGGAATTGCTTACACCGCTGCAAAACTATAAACTCAGCCAACTTACCGTGTTATACTCTTCTCATGGAAAAAATCCGGCTCTTTGTATTAGTTGTTGTTCTTTTTTCTTGGGTTGGGTTGGGTGACGTCAGCCCCAAGTGCGAGATACTACTCAAAAAAATACCTGTTAGATTTAATCAAGGTCAAAGAAAAGTTGAATTCACCGTAGAAACTCCCACCGCCATTCAAAAGGTGCTTCAAGATGCGGTTGTTAGAGTTCAAAACAAAAATATCAACGATCCCCAACAATACCGAGAAGCGCTTCAAAAAGAAATTGCTAGGATTAGAGCTGAGCAAGAGGCAAAGCAGTCGGTTCAAGAGGACATTAAGACTAGAAAACTAAAGTTCTCCGATCAAGAAGACAGACAGAAACAAATCGATAAACTGGTTCTCAGTCGAACATTCGATAAACTTAAAGACTTTCAAAGAGAATCAGTTCTATTCGTAGACACTCCGGTTCTTGGTAATGACGGAAAACCTCTTAATTCTGTGATTCCATTAGTTGTAGACCACCATGGGGCCTATGCACCTCAAAATGGTTTAAATAACTCTGGAGCGCAAATCATTGAACTGTTAGTG
>VGSE01000122.1 GCA_016875135.1 Deltaproteobacteria bacterium | reverse complement strand
TTGTGGAGATTTCAAACAATTTAAAAGGTTTTCTAAGCTGCACTCACCGAAATTATTTTGAACTGCTCAACATCAACCAAACCCTTGTCGGTTAACTTCAAGCTCGGAATGACCGGTAGACTTAAAAAAGCCAATTGAAGAAAAGGCTCGACCATACTGCAACCGATGTGTCGACTAGCCGCTCGTAATTCCAGTAAACTTTTGGCGATAAGTTGAGGATTTTTTTCCGACATTAATCCTCCCAAAGGGAGAGCTAAATGAGCCAAGACAGATTTGTTTTGAACGACCACAAACCCTCCTTGGGATTCGATGAGAGCTTTGAGTGCCACCTGCATCTCAAACAGATCCGACCCTACCACAATCAGATTGTGACTATCATGGCCGACACTCGATGCAATGGCCCCTTTGAAATTTTCACCAAAGCCCCGGACGTAACCATTAGCGGGTTTAGAACCTCGCCCATAACGCTCTAAAACAGATAGCTTTGCAACTCCCAGCTGGGACGTGTCTCCAACCTCTCTTCCGGTAATAATTTTTCCTGGAGAAACTCTAATAATATGAACTCGTCCCTCAGGCCCTTTTAGGTCTTGAATTTCTGGTACCGTAGCTTTTACCGTCTGAGTAGCTTCTGTTTTGGGGTTAGGACTTTTTTCTAGTTCGGAAACTCTCTCTCCTCGAACCCAAACATCATCGATAGCACAACTTGCTGCATCTTCAAGAATCACGATATCAGCAACGAAACCCGGAGCTATTGCCCCCTTACGATAAAACCCTCTATCTAATCCATAATGATTTGCGACACTCAAAGACGCTGATCGATAAGCTACTTCGGGTGAGACTCCTGACTTAATCGCCATTCGAAGAAGATGATCAAGATGACCTTCGTGAGCTATGTCCAGCGGATTTCTGTCATCCGTACAAAAACCGATACGAGTTGAAGTCGCAAGATTTAAAAGTGGAATTAACGTCTTTAAGTCTTTTGCCACACTCCCTTCTCGGATCCAGACTTTCATACCTTTGATTAATTTTTCTCTTGCCTCTTCTAATTGGGAGGACTCATGACAAGTCGTAATTCCTGCGGCCGCATAAGCAGAGAGATTCTTTCCGGAAAGTAAGGGACAGTGACCATCTATGTTGGTATCTGAAAATTGTGTGAGTTTTTTTAAGACTTCTGGATCGTTATGAATCACACCTGGCATGTTCATCATTTCAGCTAGACCTAGAACTTTTGGATGAGAGCTCAACTTTTGAAGATCTTGAGAGTTTAATACGCCCCCCCCGTTAGTTTCCATATGAGTAGAAGGAACACAAGAGCTCAACATTACTCTAAGGTCCATCTTCATCTTCTCAGCCGCTGAAAGAAAATATTCAATTCCATAAAGACCACAAACATTAGCTAGTTCATGGGGATCACAAATGGCCGTAGTAGTTCCTTTGGAGAGAACTACCGATTCGAAATTAGATGGGAGAAGGCAAGAACTTTCTATGTGAACATGCGCGTCAATGAATCCGGGAACGATCTTTTTTCCCTTTAAATCTATCTCTCTTTTGCCCTTCAAGCCGGCTTCTAAACCTACTACCGTTCCTTCAACAACCCCAATCTCTCCGGATCGCCACTGACAACTAAAAACATCCAAAAAATTACAATTTTTAAATAAAACGTCGCATGGGATTCGCCCCATGGCTGCATCAACCCTATTCACCAATACCTTAGATAGGCTCATTTTTACCTCTCTGTTTTTCTTATTCTAAAGTTTTCAAATCAGAAAGAAAATGGTCAAATAATACCTGTGTTCGGTAAAAATACTTTTTCGATTGCCTTGATCTTATTTATAAGTACCTGTCTGGGTAATTCACTTGATATTCAATCTAAATTAGATTTGCTACCGGTTCCGATTGTAAGACAGTCGACAAGTTACAGTTGTGGTAGCGCCGCCTTACTCTCAGTGCTTTACTATTGGAAAGTCTCAAGCGTAGGAGAACAAGAATTACACAAACCCCTACAAACCGACGCCGAGTTTGGAACTCATCCCGTAAGCCTCACCGAACACGCAAAATTGTATGGACTAAAAGCTGAACTCAAAACCAAAACCAGCTTAGAAGAGATCGAATCGGCTGTCAGAAAAGGTGAGCCGGTAATCGTCGACTTTCAGGCCTGGGGAACGGAAACACAAAGAATCGACTACTCATCGATTTGGGATTCAGGCCACTATGGAGTTGTGATTGGCTTTGACCGTAAATATCTCTATTTGATGGATCCTGTTCTTGGCAGTTCTTATGGAAAAATTGAAAAAGGGGACTTTCTGAAACGGTGGCATGATTACGAAACAAGGAACGGAAAATCTGAATATTATGCCCAAGCTGCTATCTTTATTTCTGGAAAAGAAAAGCTTTCTCAATTTCCGGCAGCGGTCTCTTCAATCGATTAAATAGGAAGAGCTTTAACTTCGGACAATACCTTTAACATCATCGAATGAATTTTTAGCACTAACTGGGGAATGTCTTTTATGGTTAATCCATCCGTTGGTATGGGAGGAAGAACTCTCAATTGAATAGTCCCAGGATTAATACGTTTGTTTTCAAAGTTAACTAATTCTCCAAACTCAGCAATGATAATCGGAACCAGAGGAACTTGTGACTCCACTGCAAGATGAAAAGCCCCTTTTTTGAAAGGCAACAACCCCTTACCGGATCGATTACGAGTCCCTTCAGGTAAAATGCCAACGGAGACTTTTGTTTCTCTAATGGCTTGAACAGCCTCATCAATCTGTGAAATAGCTTTTCGTTTGTTTTTTCGATCTATTAATATTCCACCTGCCATTTTAAAAAGCCAACCAAACAAAGGGATCCAGGCAATTTCCTTCTTCCCTATAGCCACTGTGTTCAAAGGGCATATTTCACCGTAAATAGCGACATCAAGAGCGCTTTGGTGGTTCCCGATAAAAACGCACGGTTGACACTGGGTCAAATACTCTCTTCCCTGCACTTCGATTTTTATTCCCAAAATGGGGAAAACACCGCGAGCCAAAAAGTTGACAGTTTCGGCAAAAACAGTCCTCCTTTTAAAGGTAAAAAGTGAAACAAATAGATATAGGACACTCGTCAACAAAACCCAAAAAATAACGGCCGCTATTTTTAAATAAAAGACGATTGTTTTCATTGGGTACAGTTTAGCCGTTATTTTGGAATAAAAAAAGAGAGGGATTAGAAGATTTCCAATCCCTCTCAAAGTGTTTTTTAAAACTTCTTAGTTTTAAGATTTACTCAGCGGCATTACAATTTTGAGCTTGAAGACGCTCAACGGCGCTGACTATGGCTTCTTCTTCAGCTGCGCCCCACTCACCCTCGGTTTTTTCAACTAATTGGCCCTTACAATTGATGACGTAAGTAGATGGATATCCGGAAGTTCCAAGTTGAGAAATCAATTTCCGGCTGCTGTCTTTGAGGACAGGGTGATTAGGATTATGTTTCTTAATCCAGGTTTTATAAGAGGCATCGTCTCTATCGACACCCACATCTAAAACTTGAACTCTAGGATCATTGGCGAACTTGTCAGCCAATGCATTTACGTTAGGCGCATTGTAATTGCAGTAGGGACAATTCAGAAAATAGGCTTCAACGACAAAAATACCCTGAGGATGGTCACCCATTTTATAAATTCCACCCTGACCATTCATTTGGGTTAATTCGACCGGTTGCACTGCTATAAGACTCTGCCCTAAAAATGCCAAAGCCAAAGCCATAACCATCATATAAGATTTCATAGAATCATCTCCTTGATTTGAATCAGTTTAGAGGGGCCGCTTTACTTAAGAATGAGTATTCGTAAGATTAGATTCGCACAGCCATATTCTATTATAAAGTAGGGGACTGGCTTTGTCGTGATCTGTTGTTAAGATACTTTTCAAAAAGACGAAGTATTCCGTCAAAAAATTGACAGAACTAATCGGTAACATCTTGTCTTGCTTTAAGTGTGAGGAGAAAATCTAGTCTCCGGCTGGTTTACGAGCGGCTGAGGAACGAAATTGGAACCTAAATCCAACGGTAGGACCTGAAAAATTTTTAGCATTAGCCATGTGTAAATAACTACCTGAGAAGGTAAGGCGCCACCCGCCGCCCAATTTAAACCCCACTCCCAAACCCGGCTCTACCACATAGTGGCTTCTCTCCCTGATTCCTAAGTTGGTCATCTGTCCTTCGCCGTATCCCAATAGAAGATTGGCTTCAAAAACACTGATTTTAGTTAAACTAGCATCCACTCCTAAAATAACTCCGCCATAATATATTTTTTCTTGATTAACCGACAAGCCTCTGGGCAGACCGAAATAGGCCGCAAGCCCCATATAAACTTGAGAGGTACCAAAATATCCCGCCCATCTTCCTCCGACCAACCACCCCATATCCTGCTGCAAATTGGATTTAAAACCATTGATATCAAAACCTACTTTACCCCTGAAACCGTCGTCAGCGTGAAGTGTCGAACCGATGATGCTCGACAGCAGAACCAGATAGGTCATTTTACGCAATAATTTCATGGTTTCCTCTTCAACTTTACTATCGGAAACTTCGATTCAAAAACGAAAATCTACTTTTTGAAGTTTTTTCCACACTTATATTCTTAAGTTATTCAAAAGGTTCTCCGTTCGGTTTGTTGGCAAGGAGAGTTCATGAGAGTCGATTTTATTTCAGTCTGCTTCTTTTGGGGTTTGTGCTCGATAGTTGTTGCTGATTCATTGAGCCAATGCCGTTCTTATGACTCAGAAATTTTGGGAAAACAAATTTCCTTTTGCATTCAACGCAGCCATCCCGAATTGAAATTTGAGAACGAACCCGTCATCTACTTTATGCACGGGTTAGGCGGAAATCACACTACCTGGTCCCGCTTAGGATATGGTGACGCCTTGCGTGATCTTGTCAAATCTAAAGACGAGTTTCCAGCCTTAACATTTATCTCATTCGAAACAGAGCTAGACAGTTTCTTTTCGGACTTTAAGGGAAGGAACCAAGGAAACAAAGCCTATGAAACTTGGTTCATTAATGAATTTATTCCTTTGATGGAGCAACAATTTTCCATCTGCAAAGAACGAAACTGTCGAGGTTTAGCCGGAGTCTCTATGGGTGGCTTTGGAGCCCTAAAGACGGCATTCAAACACCCTGAACTCTTTCGTTTTGCAGCAGCAAATTCTCCAGCGCTTCCACCGTTTAGCATTCACTCGGATAATTCACTTTGGAGAGAATACTTTTCCGACACAAAGCTAGGTCCTGTGAAAGGAATGCTCTTATTAAAAGATGTGAGGCAAATTTTTCCGACCGAGGAACTTTATCAAACCAATGACCCCATCACCTTAGCCGAAAACTTCGAAGATCCCACTCAGTTTCCTTCTGTTTATTTTGATGTCGGCAGTGAAGATAACTTTGGTTTCCAAGTCGGATTTGAAATCTTAAAAAATGTGCTCGATGAGAAAAAGATTAACTACAGTTCTTTTCTTGAGCTAGGAGGAAACCATTTTATTTATAAGCACCGGAACTACAACCTTCTTGAGTTTATTGCTCAAGAAGTGAAAGCGGGCCTCAAATGACCCATGACTCATTTAGTCTCAATTCCTTAGTTCTGCATGCCGATAAGAGGACGTGAACTATAGCTTTCCAAATATCTGGCTACCCACCGATAAAATTACTAACGCGACGAGATTAGAGCCGTTCTTGTTTGTTCTTTTTTGCGCCATAACAACATTCTTAATTTACAAGTTGTTTCTTAGAGGGCTCTCCCCCGAAAGGCATCGTAATTTACGGGCTGAATTTAGCAACCTCCTTTTTCACTCCATCATCTGTCTTGTTCTTTATGGTCTGTTTAAATCAGTTAAACAGGTTCCGGATCTCTTCCCAGGATACTTAAGGATTACTCCTTATTTAGGTTTAGGAGCTATTTTTTGGGCTGCCGTTGTTTTTATCAAAGCTTTTAGAATCTTTCTCTTTGAGTACCTTTTTTTTCGCAGCATGTCAGCAGGTGTCCCGGTAC
This sequence comes from Deltaproteobacteria bacterium, assembly GCA_016875135.1. Taxonomy (GTDB): domain Bacteria; phylum Bdellovibrionota; class FAC87; order UBA2466; family UBA2466; genus UBA2466. The sequence continues at coordinate 1,480 of VGSE01000122.1, read as the reverse complement.
TACTAGTCAATATTTTTACTTTAATTTTGAGTTTGATCATTGGAATCTGGCTTCTAAATTCTATTTTTGCCTTCCGCCTCATGCCTCTGGTCGCCACTTCAGCGGTCTTTTCAATCGTTCTAGGTTTGGCTCTTCAAGATACTTTGGGAAATCTCTTTTCCGGAATTGCTCTACAATTGGATAAACCTTATTCCATTGGTGATTGGGTAGAAATAATTACCGATGGGCACAAGCTAACAGGACTTGTGACTGAAATTACTTGGAGAGCCACTATACTTCTATCAATAACCGATGAAGTAATCACCATCCCCAATCGTGTTGTTTCGCAATCCCAGGTTAATAACTATGCGGCCAAAACAGGACCTATTATCAGAAGCCACATTTTTAGAATTCCCTATGGATCTTCCATTCAACAGACAAAAAAAGTTCTCCTAGGTTCTATTCAATCGATCAAAGGAATTAGAAAACTACCCGAACCTATCGTACTCGCCACTGAATCGGCCGAATCGTGGATTGCATTAAAACTCATCTACTACATTGATGATTTTGGGCGACAATTTCTCATCAATGATGCGATTCTTACTGCTACATTGGAGGCTCTTAATCGAGAAAAGATCTTGCTAGCTCCCCCCAAAATAATCATTTCAAAAGAAAGTTAATTCAGTAATATAAACGACGATAGGGTTTTAAACCTAATATCGGAGGATATATGAAGAGACCTTTAAAGGGTTTTGTTTTTGTTTGTTTCATGTTTTTAGGAATACAGAAAGGAAACGCTGCTATGAGTTTTTATGACTTAACCGTAAACAATATCGATGGAAAGGCAACTCAACTCTCTCAATTCAAAGGTAAGGTGTCAATTGTGGTGAATACCGCCTCCCAATGTGGTTACACGCCTCAATACAAAGATCTCGAAGCTCTTTACCAAAAGTATAAGGAAAAAGGATTAATAGTTCTTGGATTCCCGAGCAACGATTTTGGTGGGCAAGAACCTGGCTCTAATGAGGAAGTAAAAAAATTCTGCACACTAAAATTCAAAACCTCTTTTCCTCTCTTTTCAAAAAACTCGGTAAAAGGTGCTGAAAAACAAGAGGTTTACAAATTTTTAACTGAAAAAACGGACAAAGTTATTCAAGGAGAAGTCGGTTGGAACTTTGAAAAATTTCTCGTAAATAAGGATGGTAAAGTCGTAGCAAGATTCAAATCGGCTGTGACTCCTCTTAACTCGGAACTCGAATCAAAAGTTCAGGAGCTTTTAAAGTAAATCTCTCAGGAACCTTCACTTTGTAAGCTTACTTGCAAAGTGAAGGTGCTCTCTAAAAGATTTAACTAATTCCTTATTTTCTCTCTCAAGCAACCGAGTTTCAAAAACCCCCTCAGAATTACACAGAAGAAATTTACCCATGCCTTTTGAGAATCGAGGTCTTCCAATAATTCTTGAGCAACCCTCAATTGGACTGGCTTGATCTTTTTTATTCTT
>VGSE01000121.1 GCA_016875135.1 Deltaproteobacteria bacterium | reverse complement strand
TTAAGTTTCGAAGAAATAGCCACTATTCAAAAGTGGCGAGAAGAGGGGCTTAATCCGTAATGAGTCCAATTAAGTTATCCGGATGTCATTTTCCAACTCATTTAGTATAAGAAGTACTATGAAAAAAAGTCTTAGCGAAACTAGGAATCTATTAAAAGTGGTTCACGATCTTCGGACTAAGTGTCCCTGGGATAAGAAACAGACGCATAAAACATTGGCCAAGTATCTCCTAGAAGAGGCGTATGAGACAGTAGATGCAATTCGATCCGACAAATCGGAATCTCTCAAAGAGGAGTTGGGAGATGTTCTATTGCAAGTGGCACTTCATGCTGAGATTGCATCTGAAAAAAAGCGATTCAACTTTGAGGATGTAGCTAAACATATATCACATAAGATGATTCGTCGGCATCCGCATATCTATGCTAAGCAGAAGGTTCTCGACTATAAAGCCCACCAAAAAAACTGGACTGCTTTAAAGCAAAAGGAAAAACCTAAGCGGCGTTTGCTTGAAGGAACACCTAAGGGTCTTCCGGCCCTACAGCTTGCTCAAAGATATGGGGAAATTGCGAGTAGTGTTGGTTTTGATTGGTCTCATCCTGAGCCGGTAATGAAAAAAGTTTTCGAGGAGTTGAAAGAACTACAATTGGTAGTGAAGACAAGAAGAAAAGATAAGCTCGAGGAAGAGCTCGGGGATTTGCTGTTTAGTTTGACCTCATTGGCAAGACACTTTCACATCGATGCAGAAGCAAGCTTAAGAAAATCGGCAGCTAAATTCAAAAGGAGATTAGAGAATATTGAAGTAGCTAAGAAAAAAGAAAATAAAACCTTAGTAGAATGTTCTTCGCAAGAGCTAGAGGCAGCGTGGCAGCTATCTAAAGCAAAGCTAAAAAGAAAGAGAAGCTAGATTTTCATATTACCTGCACCCTTTGAATGGGCTTTTTAAGAGGCTGGTCCGATATGTTTTCTCTTAACTTGCCATCGAAGGAGCATCATAACGAGTAATTTCATACCCTTTGCCACGGTGTTTTCCTAAATCAACTTAGGAAACGGCCTCAAAAGGTTTTACACTGCTTGGTCTTATCCAAATGTTTTTGAAATGATGTCTTTTCTATAGTTGAAGATTTTTTCGATATCTTTTTGTACTAATGAGCCAGCCACCATTTTACCAAATCTACCCAGCGGCACTTGATATCGCACCCGGTCGGTCATGAGCACACCGTTATCTTTGACCTCAAACGTATGAGTGTGGTGCCAAAGGGTATAGGGGCCTTTAAGTTGAGTATCGATGAACTGGTGTTTGGGATTCCAATCTTCAATTAAAGTTCTCCATTTGAAAGGCAATCCGTGAACTTTCAATCGATATTCGATAAGCGTTCCCTTTTGGATTTGGGGTGTGCTTTGCGCGACGACTCTAAAATGGAGCCAAGGTGGTGTGATCTTTTCTAAATTGGCCGCATCAGAGAAAAAATCGAACACCTCGTCTAAGGGGGCAGCAACCCATTGCGTGAATTCAACAACTTGTTCATTGGCTAATTTTTTTTTTTACAAATATCATCGAGAGCTTCCTGTATTTTTGGAAACTTAAAGGTGAAACCGGCTTCTTGAATTTTTTTGGCTTCGACTTTTTGGCTCGCTAATACGAGTTCTGACATCTCGCCCATCGCCAGTTTCAAAGCTATGGCTGGAGCAGGCATAAACGCCGGACGATTCAAAGCGGTCCCTAGGGTTCTAGAAAATGCAGCATTTGTGACGGGGTTAGGAGCTACTGCATTGACAAGCCCAGTTACGTTTTCGTTAGTCAATGAGAACAGAATCATTTCTACAAGGTCACTTCGATGAATCCAACTCATCCATTGTTTTCCATTACCAACGGGGCCGCCGCCACCCAACTTAAAAATGGGCAGAAGTTTCTGTAGAGCCCCCCCTTTTTGTTCCAAAACAATTCCGATTCTTAAATTAACTTTTCGAACAGATTCTAGTCCGGGATACTGGCTCTCTTTCTCCCAAGCTCGGCAAACATCGGCTAGAAAACCAATTCCTTGCGGGGAGTTTTCGGAAAGTACGTTGTTGCCCCTGTCACCATAGATACCAATAGCTGATGCAGCCACGATGACTTTTAATTGGGCCTTAGCTTCCACAGCCCCTTTTAGAAGGTTTCGGGTGCTGAGTGTTCGAGAGTTCAAAATCTTTTTTTTCTGGGCCTCGGACCAGCGTCCTGCAGCAATCGACTCTCCTGCTAAATGGACAATCGCATCGATGCCTTCGTAAGCGGCTTTTGGGGGGGGCGCAGCTTCTGGGTCCCAAGCGAAAATCTGAACAGGCAATCCAAGTGAGTTTTTAGCCGATTCACTATTTCTTGAGAGAAGTACGACTTCATGCTGACTCTCTATAAGTCTCTTCAATAAAGGACGGCCTACAAATCCAGTTCCGCCTGTCACTAAAACTTTCATAAATACCCCTTCCGTTGAAAATTACGGTGGACCATATTATGGTCGAATTTTAAAAGAAAAGAAGAGAAATTTTATGAAAATCAGCGATTATGGTCTCCACTGGTTTAGAAGAGATCTTAAAGTCACGGATAACCCTGCACTGACAGCAAACCTCAATAAGCATCAAGGGCGCGTTTTAGGGCTTTTTTGTTTCGACCATGTCTTTTTGGCAAGAAAGGATTTTTCCGTAAATCGGTTTCAGTTTTTTCTTCATACTTTGAAAGAACTTAAAGCAGAGTTGAATCGAGAAGGTGGAGATCTTCTAGTTTTAGATAGCGGTCCTCTATTTGCGTATGAACAACTTTTTTCAAGCTTAAAGCAAAAGACTATTTCGTTGCCTAAAACAGTATCTTGGAATCGAGACTACGAACCCTTCGCAATTGATCGAGACAGGAAAATGCTTCATTGGTTTCAACAGCAAGGGATAGCATCTCTTGTTGAGAGAGACCATTTAATTATTGAACCCCAGGAGATTTACAAAGGAGAGGATCCCAGTTCAACCTATCAAGTGTTTACTCCATTTAAAAAGAAGTGGCTTGAAAAGTTTGAGACCGATGAGATTCAATCTCGACTGAAGATAACTCGTTCTATTCCCTTCCAAATGACTTGGAGGGATTTGTTTCCTGGGCAAGCGCAATTAACAGACGTCTTAGAAGCCTATATCAAAAACAACCAACAAAGAGTCACTGTTCCGATCCCGTTGGCAGGGACTTATGCCGGAATAAAAGCCATTGAGTTGTTTAAATCCAAAGTAAAAAATTACGGTAAACAGAGAGATATTCCTTCAGCAGCCGGAACAAGTCGATTTTCACTTTTTTTCAAAAATGGTTCGCTAACAACATCTCAAGTCATAAGGGAGATGGGGTTGCAAAATAAAAGTTGTTGGACTGAGGGACAGGAAAAGTTTGTCTCGGAAATTATTTGGCGGGAATTTTATTACTATATTTTGGCGCGTCACCCGCGAGTGGAAAAAGAGGCTTTCGTCGAAAAATATAAAGAGATCAAGTGGAAGAATAATGAAGAGTGGTTTGTTGCTTGGAAAGAAGGGAAGACCGGTTTTCCTATCGTTGATGCTGGGATGAGAGAACTCAATCAAACTGGATGGATGCATAATCGGGTAAGGATGATTGTTGCCTCCTTTTTGACCAAAGATTTACATATCGATTGGAGATGGGGCGAGCAGTATTTTATGGAGAAGTTATTGGATGGGGATTTGGCTCCTAACAATGGGGGCTGGCAGTGGGCGGCTTCTACAGGCTCAGACCCGCAACCCTATTTCCGAGTTTTCAATCCGTATTTACAAAGTCAGAAGTTTGATCCTGAAGGGGCTTATATTAAAACCTATATACCCGAACTTCGCCATTGCAATGCTAAAACGATACATGAACCGCCCTGTGATTTAATGAATCGAGACTATCCTGCTCCTATGGTCGACCATTCGATTCAACGGCAAGAGGCTTTGGCTCTTTATAAGTTTTTAGGCGGTGATTAATTCCCCATCCCAAAATACCAGTGAGAATGTAAGCCACGACTTGAAGTCCGTGATGAACGGTGGCAATGGCCAGAGCCGTTTCCAAAGGAACTCCTAACTGATTAATGGCGAAGGCCAGTGAGGCTTCAAACGGGCCAATGTTAGCGATCGAAATGGGAACCGCGATGGCTAGATTAAGAACCGTGAGCGCAAAAAAAGCTTGGGTTAAACTTAAGGGATAGTTTTGATAAAGACTCAATAACTTGAGAGCTAATGCTTCAGTTAACCAGACCACCACAGCCATACAAAGTGCAAAAAAAAGTTGCTTGGGCGAGAGAAGAGTTTTTAGGCCTTTCAAAAACTGAAAGAACCAAAGAGCAAGTTTTCCGAATCTGTTTTTTAAATAGCGGGGCCAGACAAGGGCAAATATCACAACAAAGCCTAAGAAAACTTTCCAAAATAAGGGGCTGGGTGTCCCGATGGATTTTGAACTCTCTTTGTAAGAACCCAATGCAAAAATAAGGACGAGAAAGGTAGTCAAATCTACGAGTTTATCGGCAGCCAAGATTCCCGTGAGAGTCAGTATATTAAAGTCGGGTTTAGCGGGCTTTGGGCTAAGGCTTGCGACTTTATAAAAGTCACCAGCTCTAGCTGGCAGAAAAGCATTCATGGTTTGTCCTATCGACATAGCTGCAAAGACCTTGCTAATCGACGTTCGATGTTCCTTTGGATATAGAAACCAAAAGCGCATTGCCATAAAAAAGATCTGAAGACCATCCAAAAGTAGAACCCATAGCAAACAAGAAGCGGAAAACTTAGGAAGCAACGTAATAACCTTTTCCGCCGCAGAACGTTGATTCTTAAGTAGCCAGTAGATACCTCCACCAACAATGATGAAAGCCGCTAAAATCCTTAGAAAATAAAAACTTTTAGATTGCTTCGACATATGAGTTCAGCCATCCTACTCTGGTTGGACAGGTTCTGACAAATTAAGAAATCTTTAAGTTTCTGTGTTTTAGAGGTAACGATGAGACAACTTATTTTGACATTTGTTTTTATTCTCCTTTCTCAAAAATCCTTAGGTGTTCCCGGCTTAGAGAGAAGTTGGAAAGCAATTCATCCTGATAGCGAAATTTCCTGTACGGGTTGTCACAATTCAAATGCCCTTATCTTGCCGTCTAATGTCAATGTGACCGAAGAAGGACGAGGAAAGTACCGAGAGATTCTCAGCGCAAGACAACGTGGCATGACCATAAAGACTAAAATAGAACCATTGAAGAAAGTTGATTTTGCTGTCTTAGGAGACTCTCGAAGTGATTTGGTTACCAACAAAGAAGTCGTTAATCAGATTATTTTAGACAAGCCGGAGGCGGTATTTCACACGGGAGATATGATAGCCGATGGAGATGTTGAGAAGCAGTGGCAGGATGTGTTTCCCATCTATCAATCTTTTTACAGCAAGAAAAATCTTTATCATGTTTGCGGCAATCATGAATCTAATCAATGCACAAAAAATATTGTTAGAAAATCGCTGGGTAACGATAAAGCTTTTTACACGGTTGATTTTAAGGGGTTTACTTTTGTAGCACTGGATTCTAACCGAGTGACCGCTGAAGAGATTCAGTGGCTCTCTAAGTTACCGGTAGGCAAAAGGTACATTCCTTTTTTTCATCACCCGGCCTATCCGATTTTGGCGGGCCATCTTGGGCATGATCCCGTGATTAAAAATTTTGTCCCTCAATTTAAAAGATTAGGGGTGAAGCTTGTTTTTACGGGGCACAACCATGGTTATGACCGTAACGTGAAGGACGGTATAACCTATGTGACTGCCGGCGGGGGGGGGGCCCCGCTTTATCCCTGTGGTTCTGTTTCTGGATCCCATCAGGCGTGTGTCTCGGAATATCATTACGTTCGATGTAAAACCGATACCAACGAGATTATCTGCCAAGCAAAGTTACTCGATGGTTCTTTGGTCGATTCAATAACGGTAAAATGGTCGGAAATTAATACTAACTCCTAAAATAGTTGACACCTTATTAAACCCTGTTAACTCAAAATCATGCTGGTCGTTCAGAAATATGGGGGTAGTAGTTTAGCGACTCCCAAGCACATTCAAAGAGCTGCCCAAAGAATAGCTGAGATGAAGAAGAGTGGAGTGTCTGTTGTTATCGTAGCGTCGGCTATGGGCCACATGACCGACCATTTGTTAAAACTGGCGGAAAAAACCGTTAAAGTTCCCCCACCTCGTGAAGTGGATATGCTTCTAACGGCGGGGGAGAGAATTTCGATGTCTCTTCTTTCAATGGCTCTTCTGGAACTAGGGATTCCCGCTATCTCATTTACAGGTTCTCAGAGTGGAATTATTACCAACAATGATCATACTGAAGCAAAGATCATCGATATAAGACCCAACCGGATTATTGAAGAATTAAATCAGGGTAAAGTCGTTATCATTGCTGGGTTTCAGGGAGTCAGCGAGAAAAAAGAGATTACGACATTGGGAAGGGGCGGATCGGACACTACGGCAATTGCCTTAGCAGCAGTGCTTAAAGCTGATCGGTGTGAGATCCTAACCGATGTGGATGGCCTCTACTCTGCCGATCCTAGGGTTGTCCCCGAGGCCAAAGTTTTAACCTCAGTCGATTATGATTCAGCTTTAGAAATGGCAAGTTTGGGGGCGAAGATGCAGGCGCGAAGTATCGAGCTTGCAAAAAAATATAAAGTGGATGTGAGAATCACCTCGAGTCATTCGGCCGAAAATAAAGGAACTCAAGTTTTTACCAAAGATACGAATCACTTAAACTTCATTGAGCAGATTAAGGTATCCGCAGTCGCTTCAAAAACCGGTTTTAATTTGTTTCGAGTAAAGATCTCTTTTCAGAATTTTCTATCACTCATAAAAGACATTTCTATTCCGATGCGGTTTATTACCCAAGCTTCTTCAGAAATTTCGTTTCTTTGTGAGAGAGAGAAATTAGTTAGAGTCAGGGAGATCTTGAACTTAAAAAAACTCAATTTCACTGAAGAAGAAAATGTGGTTGCAGTTTCTCTAGTGGGGGAAGGTTTGGTTCAATCTAACCCATTATTTTATGCAGTTTTGGGTTTCATGGAAAAAGAAAATATTGATTGCTTGATGACCATAACGAGCTCTGCGTCGATTACTTTTGTAGTTAAAATTCAATTTAAAGAAACGCTTTCCAATTTTTTCCACTCTCAATTCGTTGTTTAAAAAATAAAAAAACAAAGGCCCAACTGATGATGAGTCAGTCGGGCCTTTGAAATAAAAAAAGGCGAGGTCGAACTTAATTATGTCGACCTCACCTCGTGATTTGGTAAACCTAACATCACACCACCCCCTTCCATGGGGCATATAGCCCAAAGCCCCTCCAAGGTGAAAGAGCTTCTTGACTTAACTCTACCACTCCCCGATCGAAACAACACCCACTAAAAATTAGACAGTAGTTATCCCATTGAAATAATTAAGCTAAAAAGACTGTTAAGATTTCGTTGGGGCCTTTAAAGTGTATGGCGCAAGGTGTTATAATGGAAAAATAACTTAGGTTTCGGTGCTCTGCACCAAGTCATCAAGTTTTTT
>VGSE01000120.1 GCA_016875135.1 Deltaproteobacteria bacterium | reverse complement strand
CGCGGGAATTTCGGCTCGTTCGTCTCCCGAAATCTCAAACACCACCACCTTGGATACCCCACCAAAGTCCATTTCCCGCCGGCCGTATTGGTAGTTTTGCTGGATGACGGCGGTGATATTGTCGGGAAGATTTCTTCGGATAAGCGCGCCCTGGGCCGAAGTTAGAGAAAGAGTTAAGAGAAAAAGAGTAATAAAAATATTTTTCATGTGGTGAAAATAAACCTTACGCCCTGACTGTCAAGTTCAATTCCCGAAATTGTTATTTCGTAGGTTCGTGAAGTGTTTCAGTCATTCATATTATTTGTCGTTTATTTTTTGTGAAATGGCGACGCGTGCGCAGGTACGAATGAATTCTCTATATGCTGTGAAACCACTATCCATCACTTTGGGTAGAGGCGGGTTTCCTAAAATAGGGCCTTTGAAATTACTATCCATCTTCTTGAGGCACTTCATTTTTCTAGAGAAAAGGGTGTCGAATGAGCTTCGGTCGAGTCTTTGTTGTTTCTCGAGATCCCGGGGCCTTTATCAAAACTTATCCCCACCTACAAAACTTTGATTTTATTCAGGGCGATATTCGCAGTTTTAAATTTCCAATATTAAAACTACACGGGTTGATACATGGGGCTACTACGGCTAGCGCAAAATTAAACTCAGAAAATCCTACTGAGATGTTTGAAACAATAGTAGAGGGGACCAAGAAAGCGCTTCGGTGTGCTAAAAACTCTCCGGGTTGTCGCCTCTTGATGATCAGTTCAGGAGCAGTGTAAGAAAAAAAACATTGAAAGATGGGCCTTCGAAAGAAGAAGACTTCCAATTTTATGACAGGACCATCCTGGGCGATGCCTATGAAGCTGAAAGGTTGGTCATTTCACTCGATTTTAATGGCACGAGTGTCATTGCTCGATGCTTTACCTTTGTGGGGCCGTACTTACCTCTTCGGGAGCACTTTGCGATTGGAAATTTTATTTCGGATTGTCTCGAAGAGAGTCCAATCATCATTAACGGTGATGGCACTCCGATCAGAACTTATCTTTATTCATCAGAACTAGTATCGTGGTTACTGGCGATCTTTGATCGCGGTGAAAAAAGCCGACCCTACAATATTGGATCAGATGTAAAGGTTTTAATCGAGTAAGTGGCCAATCTTGTCCGAACAGAGGCCTATCAGCTAGGATTGTTGGAAAACGCTATGCGGGTAATGCAACCTAAAAATCAGGAAAACTACTCGGCTGCTTATGTCCCCTTGGTTAAAAGAGCACGCAAAGAACTGGGACTAACCTTTGCTGTTGGTTTATCTGATTCTGTTAAAAAAACTATTAGATATCATTTGGAATTGAGGGGCTACTAAGCACCAAATGATTAAAGGGCGTTGCCTTTTGCCATTGACCTATGAATGGCCCAAGGTTGACATAAGATACAAGCTGAAATTTGGAGTTTAGCAAAAAAACGGTTTGATTTGAATCATATCACGACTCGAGAAAGGCCAGCTAGAGCTATGGAAATTGGCAAGGGGAGACAGGTGCTTCCAAAAAAAAATCAAAACATAGAAGAATCAAAATTGGGTCTCACTATGAGAAAAACTAAATTCTAGTAAGCCTGAGAAAAATATAAAGCGCAGCTCTTGATCCCGCCAATAATATCGACCGGAGAGCGGCTACGGCCATCCCAAATTGATTCAATTTAATCAAACCCTCGCAACTCAGTTTCCTTAGAAACTGTCGAAATAAAGGACTCTGCTGCCAAATCAACCGAATACTGCCGCTTCCGTTCGCGATCCGAAAAGCACCCACCGTGAAATCCAGTGCAAAACCGTCCCCTTCAGACAAAATTCTCACCCAGTAATCTAGATCCACCAAATAAGGATTGTTTCTACAGAACCCCCCCACTCTTTGACTCGCTTTTTTACTGAATAAAACCATTGATGGCTCTCCTAATGGGTTAGTTCCAGTGGCGAGAATTTCCTTGCAGAGCTGGGTTCGATCAAACCTAGCTCGAAGACGACCCAGGCCCCTTGACTTAATAAGCAGTTTTCCTTTCATGGAGATTACATCCCGCTTACCAAAAATAATAACCACTCCAGAATTATGCTCGGCTACTTCAAGCTGCTTTTCGAGGCAAGTCGGATAAATCAAATCATCTGCAAAGAGTAGCTTGATCCAATCTGCTGTGGTTTGCCTTATACAAGAGTACCAGTTCTCCTCGGCTGACACCGTCTTTGAGAGTCTTACAGTCTTAATTCTCAGCGATGGATGTTCCGTGACAAAAGAGCTTATAATTTCCCAAGACTGATCTTTTGAAGCGTTATCCTGAATAATCAATTCCCAATTCGGCTCGGTTTGATTCAGAACTGAATTAAGAGTGTTCCGAAGGGTATGTTCCGCATTGTAGACCGGCAAACAAATACTGACTTTTGGTGTTCGCAATGGTTTACTCCAAAAAATAACGACGAAGTCCTTCGGATAAACTGATTTTCGGCTCCCAAGCAGGAAGCACAGAGGCAAACTTCCAATCCTCTTTCATTTCGCGCGGTCGAGGGGGAAGCGCTCCCCAATCAACCGGCAGCGATTGCCCGGTCTTTTCTTTGAAGAGGGAAATTACTTGTTCAATGACTTCTCGCACTGATAGAGGTTTCCCGCTTCGGACTGCGAAAAGTTCAAAAGATTCTCTAAAATAACAGTCGTTGGTTGCTGCTTTGAATACCGCAGAAGCCAGGTCATCAATATGCAAGAGATCAATTAACTGCTCCCCTTTACTGGTCTTAAAAATAGGCGGGGCCGAAGTTCTTCCGTTCAAAGCAGAGGATGAAGCATGAAAGTAATGTTTGAGCAATACCGGAAGCTTACCGCGGGTATCTCCCTCACCATAGGAATCAAAAAAATGAAGGCGCATGATTTTCAAGTTCTCCGATTCAGCATAGTGACGAGCTATTGAATCAAGACCCTGGCGGGTGGCCGCATACAGTGAGACGGGAAAATAGTCTTTTCCTTCAAAATGTTGCCAGGCACTTCCTGCTAAGATCACCCGAGGAACTCCAGCAATGCGACAAGCTTCAAGAATTGATGCCCCCAAGCGAATATTAGAATCCACCAAACGCAATGCCTCTTCTGGGCTTTTATGATGGGCAATAAATTCAGCAGCCAAATGAATCAAAACTTCGATCTTTGCCTGCGAAAGCATAGCCGCCAAACGATTTATTTCCTTTGCGGCAAGCTCCGGTCGATCTGAAAGAGACTGAGAGATTGTAAAATATTCATCGCAAACAGGGCGGGGCGATTTTCGTCGAGAAACTCCAAGAACCCAGGCTCCAGAATTTCTTGCCAAAGTCACCAACCTACTTCCAAGAAAACCCGAAACTCCCGTAACACCAATTCTTTTCATTTAAACATTCACCCATTCACTCAGAAGGGAGAGCAAAAATCCCTCAACTCGGGAAAATCAGCATCTCGGTCTGACAAAACTGGATTCATTGAGGGCCAATCAAAATCGACACTCGACCAAAGTACTCCCTTATCGGAATCAGGAACATACTCCTCACTAACCCCGTAAAAAAGCAAAGCTGAAGAACTCAGAGTATAAAAGGCATGGGCCACCCCTGGTGGAATAACTACTGTCATCGCCTGCTCACCTTTACCTTGTGTAGCCGCTGTTAATTTAATAGCCCAGGTTTTCTGAAAGGTAGCTGAATTTACTCTTAGATCTAGAAGCACATCTAATGTCTCTCCCTCAAGACAACAAACCACCTTCCATTGTTGATGGGGTGGAACTTGGAAGTGAAATCCTCGAAGGACCCCCATTTTCGATCTGCTTAAAAACGTTTCTCTGAGAGTTATACCACTCGGCCAAAACTCATTGAAGAGAGTGGAATTATAGGTCTTAATAAAACTTCCCCGACGATCATAATGAGTAGGAGTCGAAGCAATATGACACCCCTCAAAGATTGGGACAGACGAAGAAAAAAGTTGTATCATCGGGTCACCATTCCTCGGTATTGTTCTGAAGATTTATCTAATCGTCCGGGCCAGAGCAGAAGTCCCAAAAGTATGGCCAAGGCAGGAGTCGCTACCAAAACTTCCAAGTCACCACCCACTTTTGGAATCCAAACGGCAACAAAACATATCAGGAAACCCCAGTCCCAGCGGCTGAGTTTCCTCATGTTATCGGACGAGGAGGAAAGCCAACCACCTAAAACTAAAATCAGGGAAACCAATCGATAACCTCCCGAGCCCGACAGATAGAGCATAGGAGCTACGATTAGAGCTCCCAACACACGCCACTCTTCAACCTTTGTTCGAAAGCAGATGATGAGGGTTCCCAGGAAAAAAACCAAAGAAATGAAAGACGCCCCGATGCGATTAAATTCTACCAGCAACCTGTGAAATTGCGAATTCTTTAAAGTTATCGCGATTTGCGCAAAAAAAGCCTGAATGTTTGTCACGTGTTCGATATGCCTAAAGCCTTGGACGTATCCAATATATGCCCCCAATGACATAAAAAATGATCTGATCGTTGAAATGAGCGAATCTTCTGAAATGATGAGAAAAGAAACTAAACAAGTTCCAATTCCCGACAGAAGGGCGGCTCGACTTTCCTTCCAAAAACGTCCTCGCAGAAATAAGATACCCAAAAATGCTGGAAAAGGCTTAAAAGAACTCAAAACCCCCAAAAAAACCGCTGCGCGAATCCTGTTTCCACTTTTGTAGAGCTTCCAAAAAATTAAGATTCCCGGTGCTAAAAACACCTCGATATTTCCTCGGTCCAAGCTCAGTAGAAAGGGATAACTCAATCCACTTAAAACTAACGACCCCATCCAGCGCTGGAAGAGGTCAAAACACTCCAGAACTGAAAAGACCGTCCAAAACCAAATTCCAATAGCTAAAGCTAAGAACAAGTATGTTGATTGGCCAGGTGAAAGCCAACTTAAGGGAAGAGTTAGAACATGTGCTAAAGGAAAGTAATTGCTACGATAAATTTTTTCAGCGATGTAGGGATTGAAACTTTGATTTTGAATTAAAGTAGCCTGCAGATCCCCATAGCAATGATACCCATCTACCGCTGGGCATCCCGAGAACTGATCGTTGCCGCTACAAAGAAAAGTGTTTTTTGGATAGGGCTTATTTTCATAATAATTATTTCGATAAACGATGGCAGAAGATAACCAAAATCCGATAAACACCAAAACTGAAACCAAAAGCAACTTAGGCGATGACAAACCCTGAATTGATGTAATCGAACTAAATTTGATGTTTTCATTCAACATAAGTTAACATTTTTTTTAAAATTGAACACAACTCCCTGAAAATCCGATTTTCAGAATTAATTGTAAAGGGAAAAGTTGAAAGGCAGACAATTTGACAAGCTCTAAGGCGCGAAGGTTTGTCCATATTCAATCTTCCGACCTAATTAGATACCGAGGGCGCTCTAGGGCTTCGTCATGTATTCGAGCCACATAGAGTCCTTGGATACCCAAAAGAATAAAAACAAAAGACTGACTCAATGTTATCGCAATCGATGTGGAAGCCCAGCCGGGAACGGTCCCTCCATGAAGCCAACTCAGAAGCACCCAAATTGCAACCAGAAACGAAAAACAAAGCCCCAAAATTCCAAGGTATAAAGATAGCATGAGGGGTTTTGAGGAGAAGCTGACAATAGCCCTAATCGCAAATCGAAGCATCTTCCCCAGGGGATACTTTGATTCGCCGAATTTTCGACTTTCTCTTATGTAAGGAAAAGGTCGTTGTTTGAATCCCACCCACGCCACTACCCCTCTAATGAAAGGATCCCGCTCTCTGCAGCTCACCACGGCCTTAACAACAGACTTTCGCATGACTCGAAAATCTCCCGTGTCTCGGGGGATATCAACCCCAGTCAGTAAATTAATAAATCGGTAAAATATCCAAGCCGTTAAGCGTTTTAAGGGCCCGTCACCGATCCTGCTAGTTCTTTGCCCATAAACCACATCTAATTTCTCCAATTCGAGAACTTCAATCATCCTGGCAAGAAGTTCTGGTGGGTCCTGAAGGTCAGCATCAATAATTCCAACAATTTCTCCTCGTGCAGCTTCAAGCCCAGCAACTACTGCTCCCGAATGCCCGAAATTACGTGAAAACTCCAAAACTTTTAAACATAATTTCGGGTTCACAGATTGGGCTACCCACTTTTTTAGTATTTGTTGAGATCGATCTTGGCTCCCATCATTTACGAGAATAAGTTCAACTTCTGATATTCCTTTATCGAGCAAAGCATAACAAGACTGGGTAATCCGAGCGAGTGAATAATCTAGGGTCGCCTCTTCATTGTAGACAGGTATAATTAGCGAAAAAACCACTCTGGTTTTTCTCCTTTGTTCAAATTCTAGTCTAGTATTTACTTTACAGATTAAATCGGCTTATGTAATCGTTAAATGCTGGGTTCTAAAATAAAAACCCTCAATGTTCCAGTCCTGATTTTAGCTGGTGGTATGGTTACTCGGTTATCTGAGGAAACACAACTCCGTCCTAAACCGATGGTCGAAATCGGGGGAGTCCCCATTTTGCTGCATGTTATGCGGTTTTAACGGATAGAAGGTATAAACGGCCCTCCGTTATAACCGAGGGCTAGCCATCAAGGTTGATGGTTACCTCAAGAATGATACGTTGTAGCGTATTCATTCAACTAAACTTGGAGGCCGTTTATGAATAACTATATTGACTTGCGTCCAGCTATTCTTAAAGCTGCTGTTGAATTGGTTTAACTACAACTATTTTTTATCACCATAAACTTCAGCTGCGCTATTTACTTGTGAGCGCTTTTCAATTAGAGATAATACTTCTAAGTCGTTTTCTTGCTCTTTTGTCGGAGCGAATAAAGCTTTGCCTCGATCGTTGGCGTTTTGCCTAGGATTACAAAGATAATAAACAGCTACACTGTTGCGCGTTATTGATTCTGGGCAATTTATTGGTTCAGGTAAGCCGTGCCAAGAGTTTTGGGTAGTATCAAAAATAACAGCTCTATTAAAAGTAGGGGCAATATTTTTAATTAGTTTGCCTGGAGCATTCTTCTGATTGTGCTTTTCCCATAAACCCAAAAAACCTCCCCAATTATCTTTCCAGTCAGGTGTTACATAAATTAGTAAATTTAATCTTCTCTCCAACTTAAGTTTTGGGTGTATTGAGTAATCAAGATGAGCATTTAACTTGCCCCCACGCTTGTGCGTATGAAGTCCACCACCATTTAATCCAAAGTCAGCATATAAATCACAACCAGTAAGTATTTCAAGTTTCGATATAAACTCACGCGAGTTAAGATAATTAAACAATTTATAGGTTTCTGCTCCAAACTTATCCCAGTGATTTAATAATTTTTTTACTTCAATGGCATTGTTGTATATCCTCCAGAATCCACTATCAAAATTAGGGAACTCATTTACAACCGCTTCGATTGTGCGATTACTTAAAAAGTTGTCAATAACAATATGGTTAAATGGTTTGCTTTCAGCCCATTCATTTTTGTAGTTTTGAATATCAATCCGATTCAAAAAACTGGTATCAACCACGTTTAGCGCGGCAAAGTTAGTCATAGCTGTTCTTTCTTTTGGCATTTGCTTGCTTATTGTATTTAAGTATTGTGGTT
>VGSE01000119.1 GCA_016875135.1 Deltaproteobacteria bacterium | reverse complement strand
GGGGATTAAAAACTTACCAATAAGGACATCTATGGCCAGTGGTCAACCTATTATCAATGACGTTAGTATTCGCGTAGCTACCTCCAATGGTACAGGTAGCCAATCCTCAAACAACTTACTTTATAAATCTCTCTTTCGAATGGGCATTGGGGTGTGCGCGAAAAATCTTTTTCCGTCCAATATCCAAGGTCTTCCCACTTGGTTCCAAATCCGAGTGAGCCCTCAAGGTTATCAAGATCTTCGCGAACATGATGACATAGCAGTTTGCATGAATCCAGAAACAGCGAAAGAAGATATCGCTGCCATGAGACCCGGCACCACGATTTTCTACAACTCTAGTCTCATTAAGTTAACTGAAGACCAGTTGAAACCCGGAATGTCGATTTATGCTCTCCCCGTAGAAGAGTTGGCCAAAAGCATTACCGACACAAAACTACGCAACTTATTGAAGAATCTTTTCTACGTAGGCGCACTATCCCATATCTACGGCATTGAAATAGATGTTATGAAAAGCGTGATTCAGGATACCTTTAAAAGTAAGCAGTCAGCTATTGATGCGAACATTGCAGCTCTACAAATCGGTATCGACTACGCAAAAGCCAACTACAAGAAAACCGACAACTACGTTTTCCAAAGAGCCAATACCAATCAAGGTAAAATCATCATCGAAGGAAACACAGCATCAGGTTTAGGCGCTATTTATGGTGGTTGTACCGTTGTCTCTTGGTACCCCATTACACCTTCAAGTTCTCTCGCTGAGAGTATGGAAGGGTACTTGAAAAAAATCCGTGTCGATAAAGAAGGCAAAGCCAAATACGCGGTCATTCAAGCAGAGGATGAGTTGGCAGCTATCGGAATGGTGCTAGGGGCCAGTTGGGCCGGAGCCAGAGCCATGACCTCAACTGCAGGTCCTGGAATCTCTCTCATGCACGAATTCTTAGGACTTGCTTACTATGCTGAAATTCCAGCTGTGCTGTTCAATGTCCAGCGAGTTGGACCCAGTACGGGTCTTCCCACTCGCACCCAACAATGTGATATCACTAGTTGTGCTCTAGCAAGCCACGGAGACACTAAACACATTCTTCTATTCCCGTCCTCTCCAAAAGAGTGTTTTGAAATGGGCGCCGAAGCATTTAACTTAGCTGAAAGAATGCAAACCCCTATTTTCGTCATGTCCGATCTTGATCTCGGAATGAACTCATGGGTGGATGATGAACTTGAGTACAAACCAATGAAGTATGACCGCGGTAAAGTCTTAAGTGTGGATGACCTAAATAAAGTCAAAGACTGGGGTCGTTATCTCGATGTGGATGGAGATGGAGTTTGCTATAGAACTCTCCCCGGCACAAACCACATGAAAAGCGCCTACTTCACTCGGGGATCTGGCCACGATGAATATGCTCGATATACTGAAAGCCCTGTAGTCTATACCAGAAACATGGACCGACTTCTTAAGAAGTGGCACACATCGAAACAATATCTACCTAAGCCGGTTATTAAAGGAGATGTAAACGCAAAGACTGGTATTTTGGCTTATGGAACCAGCGACCACGCTGTCGTTGAGACTATGGATCGACTCAAAGACACACCGGTCAAATACATGAGAATCAGAGCCTATCCTTTCACTCAGGAAGTGGAAGAGTTTATCAAGTCCTGTGATGTCGTTTATATGGTGGAGCAAAACCGAGACGGTCAGTTACAACAACTTTTAGAAATCGACCTCCCAGGCTACCAAAACAAACTACGCTCAATCAGATATTACGGCGGGTTCCCACTTTCAGCTGATATCGTTGAAAGAGAACTAACCAAACAGATGGGGAAATAAACCATGAATGCTGAAGCAAATTGCAATCGACTCGGACTTAGCAAAAATGATTATTCGGGGAAACCTTCAACCCTCTGTAAGGGATGCGGTCATGACTCCATCACAGCGGCTATCATTCAGGCTTACTATGAATTAGGAGTTCCTCCTCACCAAGTCGCAAAGTTTAGCGGTATCGGATGTTCTTCTAAAACTCCGACCTACTTTGTCGATCGAGGACATGGATTTAACAGTGTTCACGGCCGGATGCCTTCAGTTGCCACTGGAGCCACCATCGCGAATAAAAAACTGACCATCATTGGCGTTTCCGGAGACGGTGATACCGCTAGTATCGGAATGGGACAGTTCTGTCATATGGTCCGAAGAAATGTAGACATGGTTTATATCGTCGAAAACAATGGGACTTATGGTCTGACTAAAGGACAGTTTTCAGCTACAGCTGATGTGGGCTCTGTATTAAAAAAAGGGCAAGTGAATCCTTATCCCGTAATCGAT
Organism: Deltaproteobacteria bacterium; assembly: GCA_016875135.1. Classification (GTDB taxonomy): domain Bacteria; phylum Bdellovibrionota; class FAC87; order UBA2466; family UBA2466; genus UBA2466. The sequence goes on along the minus strand of VGSE01000119.1, from coordinate 5,564 downwards.
TGTTGTTCTTTAGGTGTTGAGCTTGGAGCTACATTTGTTGCGAGATCGTTCTCAGGGGACAGAAAACAGATGATCTCTTTGCTTAAAGCAGCTTATGCTCACAAAGGGATGGCGGTTCTCGATATCATCAGCCCTTGTGTGACCTTCAATAACCATGAGGGAAGTACTAAGAGTTATACTTTCGTAAAAGAGCATGACATCCCTCTTCATGAACTTGGATTTATTCAATCCAAAGAAGAAATCTCCGTCGAAATAAAAGACGGGGAACGTCGAGAAATCGAACTTCATGATGGATCACGACTCACGCTTCGAAAACTGGATAGAGACTACGATCCTACTAACAAAATTGCTGCTATGGCGACTATCTCTGAATCAAGAGACAAACAGGAATTGATCACCGGTCTTCTTTACTACAACGATAAGGGAACCGATCTAAATACCCTACTTAACACCGTTGATGTGCCCCTTTGGAGTTTAGGGGAGAAGGATCTCGATCCGGGTGCCGAAGTTTTGAAAAAAATTAACGCAAGTTTACGTTAATTTAAAGTTACTCCATTTAGAAAGGTAGGCCATTGTGTCGCTAAACCGCGACTCAGACTTCTCTTTCCTTCTTCAAGCCTTTGACGAGGCAAGAAAAGGCAGGGGGTTTTGTGCTCCCAATCCCTCCGTTGGAGCCGTTGTTGTAAAAAATGGTACGGTTCTTTCCCGAGGTTATCACTCCAAAAGTGGAGCCCCTCATGCTGAAGTCGAAGCCTTAAAACAACTCACCAATGAAGAATCTGAGGCAGCCACTCTTTATGTTTCTCTAGAACCCTGTTGCCACCACGGAAAAACCCCTCCTTGTACCGACCTCATCATCGAGAAAAGAATAGCTAGAGTAGTTTACGGCTTTAAGGATCCCAATCCTATCGTTAGTGGAAAAGGGGAAAAAAGCCTTTTAGAAAAGGGAATTCAAGTTGAGTTTATTCCCACCGCTGAGGGAGATGCTTACTACGAGGCTTACGCTTATTGGACCTCCAACAAACTTCCTTGGGTCACTGCCAAACTCGCTATGAGTTTAGACGGCAAAATTGCAGGAAAAAACGGCTCCCGTTTAATACTGACTAGCTCTGTAGCCAATACGTTAACCCACTTATGTAGAAAAGAATCGGATGCCATTCTTACAACTGCTAAAACGGTACGGCTAGATAATCCTCAGCTTAATGTCCGGCTAGAGAACGAAACCATTTCAAAACCTGTTTATATTATTGATAGAAATTTAGAGCTTTCCACGACCCTAAAGGTTTTTACAACGGCTTCTCATGTCACTCTCTTTTGCAGTAATTCGGTCAAAAAGGAACACCGAAACCATTTTGGAGGGGAGATAACTATTGTTCCTGTTCATGAGAAAAATGGTGTTCTAGATCTTGGAGTTATCTTAAAGCACATTGCATTAGATGGGGTTCATGAATTGTGGGTAGAGGCAGGTGGCATTTTATTTGAAAAACTCCACTACGAAAAATGGGTCCGAAGGAGCTTACTCTACAGTTGCCCCGTTTGGGTTGGAGACGAGGGGATACCTGCTTTTCGATCCCTACCCGTCTCTTTTCTAAACGAGGTCCAATCGACCCATTGGCAGGCTTTAGGCCGTGATGGCCTGATGGAAATTCGTTGGGGACAAAAACTTTAAATCGTCTTCATCTAAAATCTCTATAGGAATTAGGTCATAGTCATCCCCCATGATGTAATTCACCCAAGGCTTAACTGACCCATGGTCAAAGGATTCAAAAGCTGAATAGATTGATTTCACAGACACTTCCATTAGTACCTCCCGTTAAACAATAACTCGTCTTAAAAAACGAACGAGCAGCCATCATTGCAGGTAGCATGCCACCCAAAGGCACTTGATTTAGGCGTAAAACCACTAAGGGCCCTAAAAGTTATTTCCCGTCAGCGAGAACTTTTCCCACTTCTGAGATCTCATACCTGCACCCTTTTACCAAAAGGTATGGCTTTACTTTTGGTAGCGGTTGATTCGATGAGTCGCCAAAAGTAAAGCCATACCTTTTGGTACTAACTAGGCGTGGTGGTAAGGCATTCCTTTTAAAATAGTGAAAGCTCGATAAATTTGCTCCGAAGCCATCACCCAAGCAAGATCACTAGGCAAGGTTCCCTTAGATAGGGACCAAACAGTATTAGCCCGCTTTCTAATTTCCTCATCAAGTCCATAAGGACCACCTATAACAAAAGAAACCGATTTGATGGCCGGATCCTCAAGCCACTTTTTAAATTGCTGAGATAACTCTGGGGAGGTCCACTCTTTTCCCCGTTCATCTAAAACAACCACCCACTGCCCAGCCGAAAAGAGAGTCTTATTTCGAGATTTCAAAGCCTCTAAATCTTTAAACTCTATTCTCTCAATCGGATTCAGCACTTTAGTTCTAGTCAAATACATGTCGACCAAAACCCTTGATTCCTGCGTCGTAGGCTTTCCAATTTTGATAAGCTCAATTTTCATTAGAACTCTTTTTATATCGAAGAGTAGTCAGAGGGGAAGCTTTAGTTTAATTTGGCCTTTATGCTCAGCCAATTTGAGATCTTAAAACTGATTACTGCAAAACATACAAAACTGTCACTGCCTCAACAATCCTGGCTAACTGCTTTGTTCAAAACTATTGAATGGACTTTCCCTGAAAAAGCCTCATTAAGAAAAAGACTTACATCCCTATCCCCCGAACAAAGAAAAGAACTGCTCGACTCTGTTAATTATTGGAGAGGTGAAGCCAAACTAGCCCCTTTGAAAAGAACCTCCGACAAGATGTTCCAGGTTGAAATCGCTTATCTCGCAAAGCTTAAGGCATTTCAAATCTCAAAAATAATGGGTCAAAAAAGCTCCCCAAAAAATAAAAGGGATTGGGTTCTCAAAACACTTGAGTCTGAGTTTTTTCTAACTCTCTCAAAGAAAACATTTTTGGGTGACGAATGTTTGGATCGAATTCTGGGTCTCAACGAAAGAAAAGTAAAAACGAAACTTTTTGGAAAAAATCTTAAAGCTCTTTACCGAAATGAGGATATCTACCTTGATCTTGAGCCCGAAGATCTTTTCACTCCCTATCGAGTTCTTAAGCAAATGTCGAATCAGCTTAAATTTACAAAAGGAGACTTCCTCATAGATCTAGGAAGTGGCCTGGGAAGAGTAGGAATTGTTATGGGCTTACTTAATCCCCAGCTACAATTTCTGGGCCTCGAATTAATAAAAGAAAGACACCAACAGGCGCAAAATGCTTCTAGGCGTATTGGTTTGTCCGATAGAGTACAGTTCGTCTGTCAAGACCTCTCAAAAACCCTGATCCCTACCGCTTCTTATTATTACCTCTTTAATCCTTTTTCTATCGTAACTCTTAAACGAGTTTTTCAAGAGCTCTATCGAAACGCTGAAAAGAAAAAAATTAAAGTGTTAATGGCTCAAGTGGGTCGCCCACCTCGAATGGTGAAAAGGCAGCCTTGGTTAAAACAAGTCTATCTTTCTCCCCTCGATAAACATTGGCGTGCCCATGGCTACAGCCTCTACCAAAGTAGATAGCTCTTAGAGTGATGCTATTAACACAAACTGGAACTCCCCACTTTCCAAAGCCTGTCCAAATTGAGCACTAGATAGGTTCGGGGTAAAAAAACTATCGTTATTGTAATAGGCTAACCCCAGAGTCAAATGGTCATTCAGAGCATAATCAAGCTCTGGACTAATCCAAACATGAAAAGACCAGGAAGCATTATTAGCAGCATCACCCCTAAAATTCGCAGTCCTTGATTGATGAAACATAAGAGGCATCGAGAACGACAACTTATCGGTCAACTGAACATCAGCAATAAAGTAAACTCGGTTTTCGAAAACTCTATTAGCCAACGCTTCGCCCTCAATCGAAACAACACCCGATTGCTTATGGATCATCGGAATGACAACTTCACTCAAAGTAAACTTTAAGTTATCCGTTACACGTTTAGATAACTTAATATAATTAAGAATAATCGTAATCATTCCTAGATCTTGAGAAGCTTGGTCTACAGGCAACGAGATCCTGTTTTCGTAAGATAAAGCAAGCCCATCGATGTCACTTTTCCAAATATTATCCACTTTAGTTTTAATCGCACCCGAATCTAGTTGCGGTTTTAGACCGCTGGTCATCTCAGAGCCGATTGGATTGTACAGATTAGTTACAAATCCCTGCATATAAGTTAACGAAGTATTTTTTGTTAACTGTACCCCCAATTCAGCAGTATCTTCAGTCGTAAAGTTACCGGATTTGGTAATCCAAGAAGGTCGCAGATCAATATATCCGGTTGCCTTGATTCCCTTAGGAGTCAGTGCCTCAATCGTATTATTAGGAGCCTTGCCAAAAGTTTTGGAGGCCATTACCCAAAAACAAAGCATCAAAACTCCGCTCCACCAAAGATTGGATAATAAATTTTTTGCCCTCATCATTTTACTGATCCCCGATTTTAATTTTTCTATTATTAAACGAAACCTCAATAAATACGATGGCAAACCATTAGCAAACCCTAGACCATATTCTCTTAGCTTAAATTTCAAAGAAAGACTTCAAAACTCTATCTTTTTTTCATGAAGATAGGGACACAATGCTACCGACTACGAGTTAGAGAAGAATATTAATACCCATGTCGAAAGAGACACTATTGACACGTTGAATATCACTTAAGCTTCGTTGGAGGGTCAGGCCAAATGTAAAACCTCCAAACCAATCGGTGGGTGCGGATCCTTCCAAGAAAGAGATTGCAGGGGTCACGAAAAGATAAGGCACCCAAAAGCTTTGATTAACTCCTGAAACAGAAGCTGACTGGTAAAACCAATGGGTTCCTCCGCCTAAAGTAAGAGAGGGTTTGATAAAAGGAAAAAGTGGAAGAGTGTAAATAAGTTTCGCCCCAAGACTCATGGGCACCCACGAAAGCTTTACATCATCTTCAAGAATTTCCCCGGTAGGCTTTTCCAAATCAAACTTTCCCGATTTCCGACTATAACCCACTCTGACGCAAGAAAGGATTTGAATATCATCAAGATGAAATAACGGGGTAAGAGCTAAAAACCCCATTTGAGTTAAACTAAGAAACTGCTTGCCATACGCCACTTCAAACCCCGAACTGCTTAAACGTAAATCCGAAGGCATGACGACCGAAACTTCAGGCATAATCCAGGTCGATTCTGATAAAGTGGGATTTTTTAAGCTTCCCTGATTAGAGTCTTTGAAATTCGTCTCTGAAAAACAAAAACCGGGACGAAAAAGGCTGAGAAGGATTCCTAGAAGAGCCAAGCCTGACTTGAAAAGTCTAGCAGTAATCACCCTTAGGATGCTAACCCAGACCGCACGGTTTTACTACCAACTAATTAAATTCTGTCGCGTTTCGCGACAGAATTTAATATACCTGCTCCCTTTAATTAGGCTTATTAAGAGGTTCAAATGGCCCTGAAGTTGGTTTAAGGCGCTAACTTTATTGGCCGTTTGACGATGAGGTGAATTATCAAATGAAACTCCAAGAAAACTTATCAAATCTTATAACCTTGGTCCTCTATA
>VGSE01000118.1 GCA_016875135.1 Deltaproteobacteria bacterium | reverse complement strand
CGGGAAGATGGTCCGGTTCCTGTGAAAAGGCTAGATACGAAAAACTAACACCGCCCACTACGAATAAAATATTTTGAACGACAGATCCTTTTTGGAATTTCATGACAAACTCTCCTACTCACGGCCTTGCTGTCTTATGAAATGTCGTTTCTTAGATGATTCCTATTGCGCTATGAGTCTAAACCCTCTTTAAGTCAGTTTAGCAGAACTAAAATTCCGCTTCATCGACATAATGATGTATTCCTCGTGTTCACTCTGATTCACAAGGAATTGTGAAGATTGTGTCGAGCTCTGATTAGAGTGATTGGTGTCAGTCTCCCAGTAAGCTTAAAAGGTAGCGGTCATTACCCTGTAAAAAATGTACGGTTCCTTTTAAGCTTACTGGGAGACTGACACTTTTCTTCCATGTTACAATCCTCAAAGCCGGAAAAAAATATGAATGATAAAAGTACATTCGACAAAAAAACTGTTTTAGTTACCGGTGCCAATTCAGGCATTGGTTTTGTGACAGCTAAAAGATTAGCTGAATTAGGCGCCAAAGTAGTCATGGCCTGCCGATCACAAGAAAAAGCCGAACTGGCAATGGCTTTGATAAAAAAGAATCAGCCTGAAGCTAAATTAAAATTCCTAAGATTGGATCTGGCTCATTTTGAACAGATTCGAAAAGCTGCTGAAAGCCTCTTAGAAACGGAACCTCGTTTGGATATGCTTATCAATAACGCGGGTCTGTTTGGTGTGAGAGGTGTCACTCAAGACGGATTCGAAGTTCACTTTGGAACGAATCATCTTGGCCCCTATTTATTTACTAGGCTTCTTGTTCCCCTGCTAAAAAAGTCTGCCCCCTCAAGAGTGATAGTGGTTTCAAGTCACGGTCATTATAGTGCTCGCTCCCTAAATTTCGAATCCTTTGTGGGATACACCCGTTCCCGTTGGTCATTCCCCGAATATGCAGCTTCTAAGCTTTGTAATGTTCTTTTTGCTAAAGCCCTAGCCAAACACCTGCAGGGAAGCGGCATTACAACTTACTCACTACACCCTGGAATCATTGCTTCTGAAATTTGGCGAAACTTTCCACAACCTCTAAGGTGGCTTGTGACTAGGCCCATGATCTCGAATGAAGCGGGGGCGGTGACCACGTTATATTGCGCAGCTTCTCCTGATTTAATTTCAGAGACTGGTCTTTATTATGATAAGTGCAAGCTCCGAACTCCCTCCAAGTTGGCACGAGATCCGGATCTTGCAGAGAAATTGTGGCAGAAAAGCTCCGAGTGGACAGGATTGCCGATCTAGGTAATGCTATGAGCTCTCCACTTCAATCTCCCAAAACAATTGAACTTCACGGCATCGAGCGCGTTCTGCCGGAGAATCGCTTTGACCAGAATCTTTGGAATAATTTTACCCTTTGGCTTTCTGCCAATTTTGTTATTCCGACACTAGCCCTGGGCACTCTCGCCCAAGCGGTTTTTAAGTTGGGCACTCGGGAGAGTCTTTTAGTTATTTTGGTTTTTAATCTCATCGCCGCTTTTCCTGCAGCCATCGAGCTATTATTTCTCTGGGAATGGGACTTTTCGGAGCTTTTCTTGGCGGTTCACAACCACTTTTCATCGGCCCCGCCTCAAAATTTTTGATAAATGCCGATGTTGGCTTTGAGCTTAGTATTCTTTTTTCTGCGACTACTTATCTTTTAATTCGACAGACATCTAAATGATTGAATTGAGGGCGCACATATTAGGATTTAATTATTTGGGTTTTAATTAGACAAGGACAACGAGATTTCGCGAGCGGGTCACTGTGGTGACCGCTACCTTTTAAGCTTACTGGGAGACTGACACCCCTGGCTTTTGCAGGGTGATGAGGTCTGCAACGATTCGGCTGGCTTCTTTAACGAAAGGACCTTTTTCATCCCAGAGCTCTTCATTCTCCGCTTTTTCTTCTGTTTCGTCATCGAGTGACTCTTTGAGTTTTTCTACTTTCTGCTTTGATTGTGATTTTTCTTTCTCTTTCTCTTGAGATTCTTTTTGAATATCGGCTATTTTCACAAGTCCGTTGTCTTGTTTGAGCTTTTCTATCTTTTTTCTAAGTTCAACAAACTTAGGTTCCTTTGAGACTCTTTCCCTTGAGAGTTTTGTTAGCTCCGATAACTGTCCCTCTGTTATGGGATTCCAGTGAAGTTCGGGGGCTGAACTGTTAGCCTCTGGAGAAATAAAAGGGGTAATAGATTGCGAGGGCAGAGCGAAATCTAAAACTTTTTCTCCAATTTGGTCGTCATTTAAGAGTGAGGGCAAAACTATGTCTGAGGAAACTCCTAAAAGTTGAGTTGATTGCCCCCCTGGAGTAAAAAACATGGCGGTCGTTACTTTCATTCCGCCTAATCCAGCAGGTAAATCTGATAGTGATTGAACAGAACCTTTACCGAAAGTGTGGTCGCCTCCTACGATGACAGCCCTTTTGTAATTTTTTAAAGCTCCGGCAACAATTTCGGAAGCAGACGCACTCACTCGACTTGTGAGCACGGCCAACGGACCACGATAAACTACGCTAGGATCCTGATCCTTAAGAATGTCTACCTGGGAGGCTGTATTTTTAGTGGCTACAGTGGCTCCTTTTTGAATAAACAGCCCTGTAATTTTGACAGCTTCTTCTAAAAGGCCCCCACCATTTCGACTTAAATTGAGAATAATAGCGTCCACTTTGGCTTTAATCGCTTCATTCAGCAGAGCTTTGATATCCGAAGAGCAGGAGGGGCCACCTGAGCCGCCCGTTCCATAGAATGAAGGAAGATCAATCACACCTATTTGATAGGTTTTTCCATTAATCGTTTGCTTGTCATAAGTGATCTTAGCCCTTTGGTCGACTAGAGCGATCTTATCTCGTACTAACGTTGCTTGAAAAGTTGTGGTCTCTTTGCCTTGCCTTAATACGGTTAGAATTACTTTGGTCCCCTTCTTACCTCGAATCATTTTAACGACATCGGAGAGATCCATGTCTATTGTAGAAATCGGAGCCGCATTCTCTTGGGCAACTGCAATGATCTTATCTTTGCTTTTTAAGAGTTTCGATTTGTCAGCACTGCCGCCTTTGACCAAATTTTCAATAACCGTGAAGCCATCTTGATATCTCAGTACTGCGCCGATACCTTCGAGTGAAAGACGCATTTGAATCTGAAAGTTTTCTAATTCTTCAGGGCCCATAAAATTGGAGTGAGGATCCAAACTACTGGAGAGGGAATCTATAAATGAACTTATAATTTGGGTCTTCTTCTGTTCTTTGATTCGTTTAGTGGTGAGTTCGTATCGGTGTTTTAGCTGTGTGATGGCCTCGGGCAATTTTATTTTTGAGATAAGAAGATTAGCAATTTGAAAGTCGACCATTTTTCGTAAAAGAGCTTTCTTTTCTTCGAGAACCTTAGAAAAGTCTCGCTTTTTACTGTCTAAAACAAGCTCCGTTTTATTATTCAGTTGGTACTGATTGGATAGGATTTCTTTGACGATAGCTTCATTTTCCGAAGCTCGAGTTTCCCATTTCGTTTTGATTTCAAATAGAGGAGAGCAATCACCTGCGCTGGCTAAGGCAAATTGTTTTTTTAGAAGTTCTTTGATTTTAGGTAAGTCCTCTTCCAAAAAGAGGGTTTTAGAAGGATCCATGTGTTTAATCATTTGCTCGATAGAACGGGTTTTTATCTCGTTAGATAATTGTCGATGTTGGTAGTGGTTTCTTAAAAAGAGCTCAATCACTTTGGGGATAAACACACAATCAAGTTCGGCTGTTGCTCCAAAACAAGAAGAGGATAACGATAAACAGATAGATAAAAGTAAGGCTAATAATTTATGAGTCATCTGTGTGTTCCTAATAATTGATCTCTAGGGATGAATAAGAGCGAGTTCAGTTAAAAACGGTAAATTAAACACTTTAAGCTTATATTTTCTCATGAAACCTTAAAGTTGTCAGAGGGGTTTAAGGGCTTTTTTAAAAAATTGTGAGTCATGTTAGGGGGGGAATATTTCTTAGATGGGCAAGTTTACGCAACGTTTATAAAGCCAAATATGTCAATAACTTAAGGTGCTATTAAGTTTCCCTTAGGCAATCTGTTTATGCGCAAATACCTGCTCCCTTTAAGTGGGCTTTTTAAGAGGCGGGTCCCATAGATTTTTTCCTAAATTGCAAAGACTTATAGAGGACCAAGATTAGAAGATTCGATAAGTTTTCTTGGAGTTTCATTTGATAAATCATTCCATCGTCAAACACTTAAAAGGGCCAGGTATTAAAACGATTACTCCGACAACCTATTTTCCCGGGGATCCGGACTGGGTCTCTAATCGAGTTCCGGAAAACTTAGGAATTAAATAAAAAAACTAATATAATCAGTTATTTGGTTCGATTTGGAGTTGGGGTGATAAATTCAAATTCTTTGCTTTACACTCTCTAGGCATCCTGCCTAGTATCGGGCGCTTAAAGATAATATGGGGTTTAGCCAATGCAATCGCTCGCTTCACAAAAAGCTTTAAGAGGAGTTTCCCCTTTGGGAATTACGACACTCACCGCTCTAGGTGTGGTTTTTGGTGATATTGGGACGAGCCCTCTATATGCACTTCGAGAGTGCTTTCATGGCCCCCATAGTATTCCATTGAATGAGGTTAACGTGATGGGAGTGCTGTCGTTAATCGTTTGGTCTCTCATTTTGGTTATTTCAATCAAATATCTTTTATTTGTTTTAAGGGCAGATAACAGAGGGGAAGGGGGAATTCTTGCCCTGACTGCGTTAGTGGCTCCGCGCGCTCAAGCCTCTCTTAAAGGGACGCGGGGAATTCTCATTATTGTAGGGCTGTTTGGGGCTGCTCTTTTGTATGGAGATGGGGTGATCACTCCGGCTATCTCTGTTCTAAGTGCCGTTGAAGGATTAAAAGTTGCAACTCCGTTTTTTGAACCCTATGTAATCATTATTACTACGGTGATTTTAGTGGGGCTTTTTCTAATTCAGAGTTCCGGTACTGCTCGAATTGGAAAACTATTTGGTCCTATCATCTTAGTGTGGTTTGCAGCTATAGCCTTGCTAGGAATCAAAGGCATTGTTGAGGCTCCGCAGGTTTTAAGATCAGTCAATCCGAGTTACGCTGTAGAATTCTTCTTTTCAAGGCCAAAAGAAGGATTTGTTGTTTTAGGGAGCGTTTTTCTAGTGGTAACTGGTGGTGAGGCTCTTTATGCCGATTTGGGCCATTTCGGTCGTCATGCGATTCAGCTTGGGTGGTTTGTGGTGGCATTGCCTAGTTTAGTGCTTCAGTACTTCGGCCAAGGGGCTTTGTTGCTTACAAATCCCTCAGCGATAGAGAATCCTTTTTATCTTTTGGCTCCGAGTTGGGCTCTTTATCCGTTAGTTGTGATTGCGACGATGGCTACTATTATTGCTTCACAAGCGGTCATTACGGGGGCCTTTTCGCTGAGCCAACAAGCCTCTCAATTAGGTTTTTTGCCTCGTATGGAAGTTAAGCACACTTCAGAACGGGAGATTGGGCAGGTCTATGTTCCCATGATCAATTGGGCACTTCTTTTGGGAACGTTGTACTTAGTTTTTGAGTTTCGTTCCTCAAGTCGTTTAGCTGCAGCTTACGGTATTGCTGTAACAACTACGATGTTTATTACTTCGATTCTTACTTTTGTTGTGATGCGTAGAAAGTGGGAATGGAGCTTGGTTGGAGCAGTTTCCCTGACTCTTATTTTTCTTACAGTGGACCTTGCTTTTTTCGGTGCTAACTCTATGAAAATTCCCGATGGAGGGTGGTTCCCGCTTGTGTTGGCTTCGGGAGTCTTTTTGCTCATGATTACTTGGAAGCGAGGGAGAAAAATTCTAGCTCAGCAGCTTATGGCCCGGACCGTATCTCAAGACAAGTTTGTGAAAGAGGTGGTTCAAAATTGTAAAACTCGAGTTCCGGGAACGGCTATTTTTCTCTCTGCCACCGCAAAAGGCATTCCTATTGCTTTAACGAAGAACAATGAACACAACCATATTCTTCACGAAAAAATTATTTTGCTGACTATGACTACTCAGGAAGTTCCTCATTTCCCTAACAAAGAACGTGTTCAATTCGAAGAAGTGGTACCAGGGTTCTATCGAGTGATTGCTCAATATGGCTTTATGGAAACTCCTCATGTTCCCGAACTACTTAAATTATGTGAGGAAAAAGGGTTGAAGTTCGATATGGAGCACGCCACTTTCTTTTTAGGAAGAGAGACGCTTATTGCCAGCAATCGTACGGAAATGCCCAAGTGGCAAGAGAAGATCTTTGCCTTTATGGCTCAAAACGCGCAGAGAGCGACTGACTATTTCAAAATCCCTTCTGATAAGGCCATTGAAATTGGTACCGTAGTTGATATGTAAAGTTAGTTGTAATCAATCATTTATAAAAGCTACTAGTGCTTATGTTTTTATTCGAAGCTTTCCGGAAAGATAAAAACCCCCTGGAGGTTTAAGCTCCCAGGGGGTTTTTCAAGTTAATTTACTTTTTGGGTTTACAGTGTCCACCGTGACAACCGTCGCAGTCGCAGTCGTGACAGCTTCCACCGGAACAGTCACATCCGCAGTCGCAGTCGTGACAGCTTCCACCGGAACAGTCACATCCGCAGTCGCAGTCGTGACAGCCTCCGCCGGAACAGTCACATCCGCAGTCGCAGTCGCAGTCGTGACAACCATCGCATTGACAATCGGTGCAGGAACATTGGTCGCACTGGCCATCCTGACACTGATCACACTCACAGCTGCAGTCTTTATCAGCTGCAGAGTGATTTGAGTGAACGGTGGCCGATTTTTTCACGGTTTGTGTCGCATGCTTTGTTACAGACTGAGCAGCGAGCGTTAGAGTTGATGCATTCAAGATAAATAGCAAAGCTATGAGTCTTGTTACTTTTAACAGACAGGTCATATAAACGTCCTTTGTCTTAGGTTTAAGTTTAACTACGTAGATTTTTATTGCGCAAAAAGAACATACCTGCATCCTTTGAGTGGGCTTTTTAAGAGGCTGGTCCGATTTAATTTTTTCTTAAATTGCAAAGACTTATAGAGGACCAAGGTTATAAGATTTGATAAGTTTTCTTGGAGTTTCATTTGATAATTTCCCTCATCGTCAAACGGCCAATAAATTCGGCGCCTTAAACCAACTTCATGGCCCGTTTGAACCTCTTAAAAAGCTTACTCAAAGGGTGCAGGTATAAAAAGAACAGTTAGACTAGCTTAGGTGGTCGTTTCGGAACGGATAAGAAAACGTGTTTTGGAGCTAAAGCAATCTTAAAATAGGGCTTTTCAGAATTTATTTTAAAATTAATTTCGTTTGCATTTAGTACTACATTGTAAAGAGAGCAACAGGCATGGCTGCAATAGCCTAAGTGGGGTTCGTTTGAATTAGAGGAGCCATTGGTCTTACTTTCATTTTGAGAATTCGATTCATGACAACAAGTGTGCTCAGATGGGGAGGAGCTTGCAGGGGAGATTTTAGTTAGCTCTTCACAGCAAGACGATGCACTGCCGATAAGAGCCCTCATGAAAAAGAGACTTAAAACAAACAATTTCACCCTATTATTCTAGCTAACTCTATTGCTTATTGCTAATGGGAGCTTAAGTAATTCAATAATTAGTTTGAACAAGTGTTAAAACTAAACGTTCATATCCACTCCCTTTAAAAAGCCCACTTAAAGGGAGCAGGTATGTCGATTTAAACAAGACTTAAGAGACTTTCAAATTCTTGAGCGTATCTAGTCCACGACCAATCAAATTGAGAGATTCTTTCTTTTCCGTGATTGATCAATGCGAGTCTAGCAGGGGGGCTAGTCATCAAGGTTTTAATATGCTGAGCTGCCAGGTGCGGATTTGAAGAGGGGAAATAAAGTGCTGAATCACGGCACATTTCTCGATTAATGGGTGTATCGACAGCAATAATTGGAAGTTCTGATCCCATGGCTTCTACCATTGAAAACCCAAAGGACTCGCAGAGAGAGGGATAGAACATGAGTTGGC
>VGSE01000117.1 GCA_016875135.1 Deltaproteobacteria bacterium | reverse complement strand
ATAATCGGAGACTCCCGATTTTTTCATGAGAGACGGGTTTGTGGTGAGCCCTTTAACCAGCGGATTCTGATTCATTTCAAGCATGGCTTTTTTATCAGCCCCATCGGAAAAAATTTTGATCTTGCCAGAATAAGGTGACTTAGATGCCATTGTTTAACTCCCAAAAGGTTGAATGAGTTGGCCGCACTCTAGCTCTGTTTGTTAGCTTTGGGAAGCGTGGAATGAGCTTAATGGGGCCAAAACGGTGGGTTTGCTCGACGCGTTATTTTAAAAACTTATAGCAATGGTAGGAAGTTTTAAGAAAGCATGTTTTCGATGGTTAGTGTAATCGGCAACAAAGGCCATGATATCCCACCAGGTATGGATGAAAGTCACTTCGCCAATCGACCAATTGTTTTCTTGAGTAAGCCACCCCGAATACAAACCAAAGAAAAAGGCGGTAACAAAATGGCTAACTTTTAAACCGTGACCTAGAGCAAACAATAAGCTTGAAAGACCCAAAGTCAGTTTTTGATCTCCAGTATATTCATAAAGTACTGGTAGTACAAAACCCCGAAAAAAAGCCTCTTCTCCTATCCCGGTCAGATATCCCACAGAGCCAGCATAAAAACCATCATCGAGTGAAGCGGCCGTGGTTTCATCCGATTTGTTTGGAGTGACAACGAAAAAGATTCCTGCGGCAAGCCCCAAGGGAACTAGGGTAGTCCACCTTCCTAGATAGGTTAAATCGATGGGAGCTTCGAGAAGTTCGCTTGGACGTTCCGGGGTTGAACTCATGAAACTGAACTCACCATTGGGAATTCGTGTGGTTAAGGCCGTTCGAAAACTGTGATATGCGCTCAATCCCCCGGCAGTGAAGTAAAAGCTCCAAGCCAGATCCCTATATCGGTTGTCCGGGGTTGTTTTCTTGGCTTGAGTCAGTAGTACGGCTCCTAAAGCGCCTGTGCTGGTGTAGAGACCTGCCGGCTTGAACTGCCCTTCGACCCACTGATCGGCTCCAGGGATTAGGAATGAAAGTAGCGGGGGGACGATATAATTTCTGGGGGTAAGATCCTTGTTAGGAGGTTCAAAGTAGGGCCTAAGCTCAATCTCACGGTCTTCAGGAAGTTCATAGGGCTCAGCAAGGGTCCCAGAAGGAAAAAGGCTTATGAGAAGCAAAAGAGCATAAAAGAGTTGGGAGCTGATCTTTATTTTTCCTAGCCTAGTCATGAAAATTTATTTTCTCATACCTTACGTGGGGTTGCACGGTACGATTCCCCAAAACGATTTAATAAAAGATTCCAACTTCAACTCGCTAAAACTTTTGTCTTTTAAACTTTTCTTTATGCCCAATTTTTGATTTATTCACAACCGTTATGGCTCAGACTAAACTGAATATAGGGGACTTAGCGCCCGATTTTAACTTAATACAATCTGACGGTTCACAATTTCACTTATCCGAAGCTTGTAAACAACGGCCTGTGGTTTTGGTCTTCTATCCGGGAGATTTCACCCCTGTTTGCACGGCACAACTTTGTGAATATCAGGACAATTTTGATGAATTCAAGAAATGGGATGTTCAACTTTTAGGCTTGAGTAAAGATAGTTCTGAAAAACATCAAAAGTTTTCTAAGAAGTACCAATTTTCTTTCCCTTTGGTTACCGATTCAGGCAATCAAGTGGCAAAATCTTATGGGTGCTCCTCTCAATGGATGTTAGGTTTAGTAAGCCGCGCCATTTGCATTGTTGGACGAGAGCAAAAGTTACTGTATCGGCACGTCGAATCTTTGCCTGTCACTCGACGAACCTCTCAAGATATCATTAAAGCTCTAGAAGAACTTAAAATACAGAAGTTAATTTAATCATGAATGCCCAAATCGTTTTAGAAAATATCGGAGTTCGTTTACCCAATAGACTTTTATTTCAAGAGGTCAATTGGACGCTCTACGAAGGTATGAGAGTTGCTTTAGCTGGCAGAAACGGCTCAGGAAAATCGACTTTATTGCGGATTTTAGCCGGAAAATCTGAATCCACCGAAGGTAAACGTAACGTAGTCGGTGGAAAAAAACTTAGAGTCGGTTTCTTAGATCAGACCCTGCTAGAAGAAGCTGTAACTGAGATTGCGCATAAAAAAGAAAAAAGTTTGTCTCCGCTCAACTATATTAAGAGCCACATGACGATAGATGAAGATGAGTTTGTAGATCCGGCAGAACAAGAATGGGAAATTCGAAAAATTTTAAGCGGCTTAGGGTTTAGTCGCGAGTGGATGGACGAGCCCATGAGTCAGTTAAGCGGAGGCTGGTTATTAAGAATTTTTATTGCTAAAGCTTTATTAGAAAAGCCGGAAGTCCTTTTACTCGACGAACCCACGAACCATTTGGATATTTCCTCTATTCAGTGGCTTGAGGAGTTTCTAGAGAAGGAATATGAGGGTAGTTTGATTTTGGTGACCCATGACGTAGCTCTGCAAAAGAGAGTCACCGATTCTTTGGCCATTCTTCATGGTGGGCGTTTTTATTTTCGAACTCACCAAAAAGATTACTTAACTTTTCGGGAATCTCTTGGAGATGAGAAGCGCCACATAGAAAAAAACATTGAAGGCATACAAAAAAAGATCGATGAGTGCATGGACTTTGTGTACAAATTTCGAGCTAAGGCGCAAACGGCAGCCCGAGCTCAGCATCGTTTGAAAATGGCTGAAGAGTTACAGGTTGAACAAAAAGAGTTAAAAGACCGTCTCCAGCGGATCCAAGGGTTCAATTACAATTTGAATTTCAAATTCAGGCTTTCTGGAACAGGTGCGAAATTTCCACTTTCTCTTAAGACCGTGAGCCTTAAGTATAAAGAAGAACAACCCTGGATTTTAAAAGATATTTCATTGGATATTAAACGTGGGCAACGGGTTGCTATTATCGGGGATAATGGAGCGGGAAAGACGACACTTCTTAATGTTCTAGGAGAGCGTCTTAAGCTCACTCAAGGAGAGCTTCTTAAAGGACATGCCGTAGAAACTGGTTATTTTGGGCAACATCAACTAGATGAACTTAATTTAGATCAAACCGTAGTGGATAATTTAAGGGCCAAAGCCCACGGGGTAGGTTTAGAGGAGCTTCGAGGATGGTTAGGAGCTTTTGGTTTTAGTGGCAATGATGAGATTGAAAAAAAGGCCAAAGTTCTAAGTGGGGGAGAAAAAGCGCGATTAGCTCTTCTAAGGATTCTTGTGACCCGGGTTAATTTGATTCTTCTAGATGAGCCCACCAACCATCTCGATATTGAGACTAAAGACCTACTCAAACAGGCGATTAAGGACTTTGAAGGGACAACGCTTATCGTGTCGCACGATCGAGATTTTTTGTCAGGGGTGGCCGAGAGAATTCTCTATCTTTCGAGTAATCACGTTTTGACTGATCACATTGGGGATTTGAATTCCTTTTTTGAAAAGTATCCAGAGTTGGTCCGTCATTTTGAAGGAAAGGCCAAACCTTCACAGGCGCCTCAAGTAGAGGCTGCTAAAGCGGAGCAGAAAGTAAATCCAAAATTATCATTTGAAGAACGAAAAAAACTTAAAAATCAGTTTAATTCACTCGATAAAAAAGTGTCTTTTTTAGAAGGGGAAATGGAAAAACTCGGAAAACAAAAAGAGGAATTAAAAAATATAACCTCGGATTCGGCTTTTCAAAGTCGAGCATCGGCAGAGCAACAGGCCCTTCTAATCCAGATCTCGGATTTAGAGAATAAACTGCATCAAAACATGATCGATTGGGAAAAACTCTCCACCGAACTCGAGCTAGTTAGGACTAAACTAATCGGTTAAAGGTACCCATCGACTTTCCGGCCGGAAAGTCGATGGGTACCTTTTAAGGGCGGGCACATGAGTTGCACATGGCTGTCCTCCGTGGGACGTGATCCGCAACATAGCAATGCCCCCAAGGCATTGAATTGGGATAGGTTAAGAAAAAAGGCTCAAGCTTTTTTTGGAATCGATGAGCTTAGACCCGGTCAAAAAGAGATGATTGAGACTGTCATGAAGGGCAAAAACGCTCTTGGGGTGATGCCTACAGGGGCCGGAAAATCCCTTTGTTATCAACTACCTGCGCTTTTTCTGCCTAAGGCCACCATCGTGGTAACTCCTCTTTTATCCCTTATGCACGACCAGACCCATAAGCTTGAAGAAGCGGGTGTGGAGACTGCCCATTTGGATTCTACCCTCACTCGACTTGAAGAGCAGCGAGCCGTAAAAGCTGTCAAAAATGGGCAAAAGGCGCTCGTTTACGTCACTCCCGAAAGACTAGAAAATCCCGAGTATCTGGAGTTATTAAAAAAAGGGGGCGTTTCACTTTTGGTGGTTGATGAAGCTCATTGCGTTTCTCAGTGGGGCCACGATTTTCGTCCGGCCTATTTGGGAATTAGAAAAGTTATTGAAGCATTTGGAAATCCCCCAGTTCTAGCTTTAACTGCGACTGCGACGCCTCAAGTAGAAAAAGATATTCTCGAGCAGCTGAATTTAAAAAATGTAAAAGTATGTCATACCGGAGTCGACCGAAAAAATTTAGTTTTTGAAGTTTATCGAACTGTGAATGCCGAGACCAAGTTTCAAAGGCTGCTGGAGCTTATCCATCACAACGAAGGCACCGGTATCGTTTATGTAAGTACAGTAAAGTTGGCTAATGAACTCCACACCCAGCTTTTAAAGGCCGGAATTATCGCAGCCAAATATCACGGAAAGATGCGAATGAAGGAGCGTGAAGTTATTCAAGACGATTTTATGGCTAATCGATATCGAGTGATCGTAGCGACAAAAGCCTTTGGATTAGGAATTGATAAGCCCGATGTCCGTTTTGTGATTCATTATACATTTCCGGATTCTGTTGAGAGTTACTACCAAGAGGCGGGGCGAGCCGGGCGAGATGGGAAGAAAGCCTTGGCTGCCTTGCTTTATCGATTAGAGGACAAAAGAGTCCATTCCTTTTTTCTTGGAGGTAAATATCCCAATCGTTCCGATGCGGCGCTAGTTTATTCCACATTATTAAAAGTGACTCAGCTTGGATCCCAAACTTCTTCCCTGGAAGAAGTGGTAAAAGCTGCTGGAATAGTGAAAAGAAAAGTCCAAGTTCTTTTAGCCTATTTGGAAAAAGAGAAAGTGATTCAACACCACAAAGTGATTAGGTTAAAAAAGATTTTTACAGATGGGCATGATCTGGACCGATTTTTAAATCACTATGAAGAGCGTTTGGGTCAAGATCGAAGTCGAATTAAAGAGATCATGAAATATGGTCAAACGACAGAATGTCGTGCCACTTTTTTTAGAGATTATTTCGCTGAAAAACATGGGGAAATTTGTCGAAAATGCGATAACTGTCGAGGTAAGTTTTTAAATCCAAAACCCGTTGAGTCTGGTAATGAGCTTCAAAAAATGGTAGTGTCATAATGAGAAGTGGGGTGTTATGCTTAATGGCTTAAAGACGTTAGTGTTGTGTTTCTCTCTCGTTTTTCTTGCGAGCTGTGGTCAATCGGTCTGTGTAATGGGGTTCGGCCAGTGTAATGCGCCTGAAAAGCCTCAGACAACTCCTCAAGCGACAACTCAATTGAGTCTCACCGTTTCAAAAGCAAATTTGAAAATTAATGAAACGGCTACTTTAACGATTTCGGGTGGGGCCCCTAATTATAAATTGGAGTTTGATGGGGTCGGATTTGGAAGCCTCAGTGGAACCCCGGGTGTTTTTTCTTCCCAAACGACTTACACTTACACGGCCTCGATTCAAACAGGAACTGTGACTTTCAAAGTTACTGATTCGTCTGTGCCTGCCGTTGTAAAGAGAGCGTCCATTGTGGTAGAGTTGCGGTAGAGTAACTCCAGGTTAGTGAATCTATTGTTAACAATAAAATAGAGTCATATTCGTTTCCTCTCAAACTTGTGTTAAAATTAACCCCAACAGGAGGAATCATGGATTTTAATCGACATCTTAGGTTTGCAATCTTAGGTTTTTGTTTTCTAATCTCTTCGGTTTTAAGTGCGGCAATTGACCCTCTTGGTCAAAGTGCCAATTACAAACTTGATAAAGACCCCAATAGAACAAGTTCGATGTTGAAAAGTGGAACGATTAAAATTTCTGTTCCCCAAGAAGCCAAGGAGCTCAGTCAAGGTCCGACATACAATGTCCGAATCGACTACGATTTTAAGATTACCCTTATGGGGCCCTATCAAGGAACCAAAGAGACCCAGATTGAAAAAGAATATTTTACAGAAGAATTTCTAGAGAATTTAAGAAAGACCGGCCACTACGAGGGGCAGCATTTCAAAGCCGATCATTTGGGCTATGCCGATGCTAAAAATCTGGATGGGAAAATGTACCCTCATTGCGACAAGGTTTTACTCTATGATTTAAAACAACCGAGTGCTTTAAATTTTCTAAGCGACTTGCTGGGCACTATGGCGACTGCAGAGATTATTCCCGATCGAGCCGATATGGAGAACATTAAAGTCCTTGCACATCTCTTTGCGGGGATTCCTGTATTGGGAGCTGTGAAAGTGGACGTTTCCGGAACCTATGATGGAATGCCAGTCAAGGCTGGCGGCGATTACATGGCTCCCTAAAAACATTAAAAATCATTTGCTTACTTTACGGTGCCTCTTGATCTAAGTTGAGGGGTACCGTTTTTTTTTGTGTGAATTGGCTTGAGCCTGAGGCCAGGAGTCTTATGAATTGGCGGTTTATCCTTTCAGGGGTGTTTCTTCTAGCTTGTGGATCTTTTATCGATAACAGTCGCGGTGTTTTGCTTCCCCTCATTACTCAACAATTTCAACTTTCTTACACTCAAAGCAGTGGGTTTTTTATCGCTGGAAATATTGGCTCAGTAGTCGCAACTTTTTTACTTTTGATTTTGACTCGAACTTTTTCAGAAAAACGGCTGGTGATGTCTGCAGTTATTTTGGGGACAGCCGGGTTAGTCCTGGGGAATCGTGTGTCTAGTTTTTGGAGTTTGATGGGGTACGGGTCTTTTCTAGGGTTTATCCTCTCTTCTTACGGGGCTCTTAGTAATTTACTTGTCATTCATGGAACCGATCTTAAATCGCGGTCAAAAATGATGTGTGCGCTCCATATGATTTATGGGTTAACTAGCATTTTTTCCCCTTTGGTCTGTAATTTTTTTCTCTCTCAAAATATCGCTTGGAACGGTTGTTTGGTCTTGGTCGCTTTTTTGTTGATAGGGTTGGGCTTGTTTGTTAATCGAAATATTTCTGATGATCCTCCCCCGCAGGATAGAATGAAACCTTCTCTTAGACTTAATGGACTTCAAAAATGGGTTGTCCTAATTTTTTGCCTTTATATTACTGGAGAGGTTTTAAATTCCATGTGGTTTGTTACTTATTTGGTAACGACCCAAAAAATGTCGGTTGGTTTGAGCTCCCGATATCTTAGCGCTTTTTTTGTGGTTATGACTTTAGCCCGAGGGATTTGTTTCTTTTCGTTAAAAGAGGAGCAGGAGAGTAGGTTGTTGATGGCCTGTTTAGTGGGGTCTATGGGGTTTATGGTCTTGGGGCATCTCGGATGGGTTTGGGCTTTCCCGTTATCCGGAGTTTTGGGCCCCTTTTTTCCACTCTTCTTGGGACGGGTCAGCCGAGTCTTTCATTTGCAATCCAAGGTTTTGACTCTTTGGATTTTGGGAATGGGTTATTTGACTTTAGGGTTGTTCCATTTAGGGGTGGGACAAATAGCAGCAGTCTTGGGAATGGAGCGGGCGTATTGGCTTCCGGCCGTTTTTGTTTTTCTGTCTTTTTTGGCCTATTGGATTTATCTGATTAAAGAAAGAGCCTACCTAAGGGGTTTACATTAGCCAGTTTCGATGTCATTCTGCGAAACGATTTTGTTACAGGGCTCGCGTGGCGGAATTGGTAGACGCAAGGGACTTAAAATCCCTCGGTCGCAAGGCCGTGCCAGTTCGATTCTGGCCGCGAGCACCAAGTAATTTCAATTACTTACCGACATTTTAAGCTTCGAAAATAAATGAGATTGGTAGACAAATTTTACCAAAACGGAATTCATCCGAATGTTCCCATACGGACCTAACTTACGGAATAATAGATGCCTATATCCATGCTCTGAATAGCGCTTCAATGGGTTTGCCGCA
>VGSE01000116.1 GCA_016875135.1 Deltaproteobacteria bacterium | reverse complement strand
CACTGTATCTACGACCCGGCATTAAGCGGCCCGTAAATTCATCGACGATAATTACTTCTCCCTCTTTGACGACATAATCGACATCTTTTTTGAAAATAGCATGGGCTTTCAGTGCCTGGTGAACATGATGGACCAGTTCCATATTTTCCGGAGCGTAAAGGTTGTTAACTCTTAAAGCGGATTCGATTTTATTGACTCCAGATTCGGTTAGAGCAGCGCTTCGGGATTTTTCTTCAATCGTGTAATCTTCAACATTTTGGAGAATAGGGATCACTGAATTAATAAGATAATACTTATCGGTTGAGTCATCGGTGGGCCCGCTGATGATCAACGGAGTTCTAGCTTCATCGATAAGGA
Organism: Deltaproteobacteria bacterium; assembly: GCA_016875135.1. Classification (GTDB taxonomy): domain Bacteria; phylum Bdellovibrionota; class FAC87; order UBA2466; family UBA2466; genus UBA2466. The sequence continues at coordinate 7,791 of VGSE01000116.1, read as the reverse complement.
TCGAATCGACTTCGTCGACAATTGCATAGTTAAGAGGCCTTTGAACAAAGTCCTCAAGCCGAAACTTCATGTTGTCTCTTAAGTAATCAAATCCGAATTCGTTGTTCGTCCCGTAGGTAATATCGGCATGGTAGGCTTCATGTCTTTCGCGATCGTTTAACCCGTGAACTATCACCCCTACTGATAGCCCCAGAAAGCGATAAAGTTGCCCCATCCATTCGGAATCTCGACGGGCCAAGTAGTCGTTGACCGTCACAACGTGTACCCCTTTGCCTTCAAGAGCGTTAAGGTAAACAGGAAGAGTTGCGACCAAGGTTTTTCCTTCCCCGGTTCGCATTTCAGAAACCTTTCCACTATGCAAAACCATTCCTCCGATGAGCTGAACATCGAAGTGGCGCATATTAAGAACTCGTTTGCCAGCTTCTCGAGCTACGGCGAAGGCCTCTGGCAAAATATCGTTCAGAGTGGTTCCTTGTTTCAATTTTTCTTTAAATTCTAAAGTTTTATTTCTAAGCCCTTCATCACTTAGTTTTGAAATTGTCGCTTCCAGACTATTAATGTGGGAAACATAAGGGATGAGCCGTTTGATCTCTCGATCGTTAGCACTTCCGAAGATTTTTTTTGCAATAGTTCCAATCATATACAAGCCTTCATGTCAAAATGACGCGCCTACAGAAAATAGGTTTTAGTATATGTCACTGGTTGGCTTCTGACAAAAGGTTGGTGAAAAAAAAGTTATCTGGAAACGCGAAGCGTTATTTTAGAGACCAAAAGCATCGTCTTCAATAGGGGTCCGGCCAATCCAGTGCCGTAGCATCGGGATAGCTTTACCTTGCTCATCGTATTCCACTCGAACGTAGGTAAGTCTGGATCTACGGGCAAAGTTTTCAAGATCCATCGAGATGATGTCGGTCCAACTGCCTGTATTTAGGTATTGTTTTTCATCACCAATCGGGATCTGTTTGTACACATGAGTGTGGCCAAAAATAACGGTGTGGACTTCTGGGCTTCTTAAGATTCTTTTTGCGGCATCGCTTAAGTCGGGAAAAACCGAAGCTTCAAATAGAATCTTAAAAGTCTGCTTTAAACTTGATTGGCGATACCTAACTTTACTAAACCGAGTTGAAATGAAATAAAAAAAGAGCTTGCTCCCTTGGATGAGTGACATCCAAGTGTCATGAAAAAGGCTCCACCAAACAAAGTGACGAAAAGGACGAATTTTGTCTACAGCGGGTCTCACCAATTTGAGTCGAACAATAAATTGAATGGTAAATAATGTTCCCCAAGGAAGATTGAGAATCGGTTCCGGAAGCCCTTCGGTAAGAAAGAGACGGGTCGGATCGACTCGGTTTACCGATTCGTATTGATGCCCATGTTCTATGTGAATTCCATCGGTGTGATAGTAGGTGTTTCTCCAATTAACTTCTTTCCCTAAAGCATTTTCAAATAAAGAACGCGCAGAGTTCCACAGCATTTCTTGGTCGTGATTTCCGATGACGTAAGTGAGGCTTCGCTTGGGATGTTTTAGAAATTCTCGTAAGGCATTAAAAAAGACGGGATGTCCATCAATAATCATTTGTAACTTGTAAATAGAGACGCTTTCGGTAATGACCGTTGTAAAGTGGCCGTGATAATCGATCTGGATCAGGTTTAGAATATCGCCGTTCAAAATAAGTTCTATTTCATAATCTTCATAAGAGTTCTGGGTGTAGTGTTCTAAAAACTCTTTAAAACGGTAGTCATGAAAAAAATCCTCAAGAGGGTTCATGGCTCCGTTGGTTAAACGTTTTCCTTTGCCCAGATGAAAATCTGAAAAAATTAATTTTAGCTTAGACATGAATGTCAGGCTCAGCCACTATGACTTGATTACGTCCTTGTTTCTTGCTGGTATACATTGCCGTGTCGGCCATTTTGATGATCGATTGTTTATCTGCCCCATGGTCGGGGAATCTAGCAATTCCAATTGACAAGGTAATCTGAATAGAGAGTCCGGGAAACTTAAAAATTCTTGCCTCTGCGGTTTTACGGACCCGTTCAGCAATCTCCTGTGCAGTTGCCAGTTCGGTGCCGTAGAGAACAGCGATAAATTCATCTCCACCGTATCTAAAGACATGGTCTTGTTTTCTTAATCCGGTTTTAAGAAGTCGACCGATATGACCTAGCATTTGGCTGCCAATGATGTGTCCGTGCTGGTCATTGACTTGCTTAAACCTGTCTACATCGACAAATAATACACAGAAACCTTCTTCTTTTTTGTCTAAATGGTCTATCGCAATTCCTAACGCATGGTCTAAATACCGAGGGTTATATAAACCTGTGAGATCATCAATGTACGTAAGTTGTTTGGCTTCGATAAATCTGCGATGGTTTTCAAGAGAAACTTCTAAACTACGGATGAGAAATTCAGTTCGAGTCTCAAGCGGCGAATTGGCTATTTCTTTTGTATCAAAAAGTAGGATTCCCCCCATGTAGGAATTTTTTAGAGGGATCCAGACGCAATCCTCGCGAAACCAATTTTCTGGATGGGAAGTTAAATGAGTAAAAAAAGAATCGCGAATCAATAACGGATATCGCTTTTGAAAGCGTTTCAATTTGATGATTGCCTGTTCACTTGAGTCTAAGCCCCACGCTAGGAAGTGAAATGGAGTTCCATCAATCACATGCTTGGAGGCATTTGTCATAGCAGGTAAATGCAAGCTAGGACACAACCAAATACCGCTTGAGGCTTTCAGAAGTCCCATCAGATGTCGGACTGCAAGTTCCCGCATTTTAAGATCGGATTCAGCAATATTAATGTGGTGGGTGACGCTGAAAATCTCGAGATCTGCTTGTAGAGTCGGATCTTCGGTGTGTAAGCCTTTTTGGCTGAATAGCTTTTGTAGGGCATACCAAAGAGTTTCGGGATTGGTTGGTTTTAAATAGTAGTCCGATATTCCTGCCTTAAAAGCAGAGATGGCAACATGGACATCTTCGGTGTGGGAAAGGACGATAATTTCAGTCATTGGGGATAAAGATTTCATATCCTGAAGGGCCTGGATTGGATTGTCAGCTACGAGACTAAGATCTAAGATGAGAAACTCTGGTTTTTGCTTCTGAAGAAGTTGTCTCCAATTTTTAGAGGGATGTTCCCATCGCCAATTAATCGGGTAGGTCTGCAAGGCTTTATGGTAGAGCTCTTTAAGAAAAGGGTCATGGAACCAAAAATCGACGGTGAATTGGGTGGCTGTTTCCGGCGCTCTTAAAAGAGTGTTTGAAAAGTGATGCATGGATATTAACCCGCTTTTCTTTCTTCGTTGGGGTCATTAGCTCCATCGATCCCTTCTAGTAAAGAAATAGCCAATTTTAAGGTTTCAATTAGCCGTCTTTTTTTGCTTTCTATGCTGTTGAGTATCGCATGTTCATTGCGTAATCGATCTTCTAAAGATTCTAGTTCTAGGTCGAGAGCATCATTTTTCTTGCGAAATTCAAGGATCTGTTGGTCTTTAGAATCTAACAATGTTTCGGTGTCTTTTTTAAGAAGCTCATAGCGGTTTTCTAACTCTTTTTCTTTGAGTTTAATTCGTTTCAGATCCTCAGAGATTTTTTCTTTCCAAATATTTTTCTGTCTGTTGATTTCTGCGACTTGTTCTTGAAACGATCCGCTTTTGAGCTGCTGTTGTTCGAAGTCATTTTTTAAAATAGCAATCTCAGATTCAAGTTTGTCGCGGACTGTAACGATTTCCTTTTTGAGCAAGGCCTCGGATGTCTTGGATTCCTCAAGCTGGGATTGAAGTTCATTATTATTGTGAGAAAGCTCAGTATGAGTTCTTTTGAGCTTAAGCAAAACCTGTTGATATTGTCTCTGTTGTTCTTTTAAATCAGAAGCCTCTTTTTCCTTAAAAGCAATGTAGTTACGAAGTGTTTGAAGATTTTCCTCAGAGGGAGCCGGGGCAGAAGGAAAGTCTATTTCAGCCACCTCTTCTTCTAAAGAGGAAATCTGACTCATTTCTGGTTTATTCTGGGTAGGCTCAATAAATTGGGGATCTAAGTGTTCGTTGAGGTTTGTGTCCAAATCGGAAAAGTTCGGTTCATTCTGTTTTGATTTTACTTCGGTCGGAGATTCGGAAATGTGCTGTGGTTCGTTGCCAAAGGCTGTTTTTTCCACTCGATCGCTTGCCTCTGAAACCTCCCCCTTTGTGTTAATACGGAAGAAAGGTTTTTTACCACTGGTGTTTGTGTCGTCGGACATAAGAATCCCCCTACCAGTTATCGGCCTCTTTTTAGGTTTACTTTAGGGGTGTGATGCCTTGAGTAAAATCAAGATAAATAGCTGCTTTTTTTTCGAATTCAGTTCAAAATAAAGCTTTAACTAGAGCTTATCTAAAGATGCTAAAAATAATAGTTACTTTTGTTTTGTGGACCGGCGTTCTTCTTGGTTTAGGCTGGGGACTTGAGCGGTGGGTGATTTTTAGAAATCCAAAAACTCAACTCAATGCCAGCATGGGACGACTCTTATTCCTCGGTTTTTGGTGCACGGCGTTTTTTGGACAGTTGATTCACCTCTTCTTTCCTCTCTCTCAAGTTGTGTCATTTTTGATTTTGCTCTTGGGTTGGGGGATCGTTTTTTTAAATCGAATTCCATTGAAAACTATCGTTTTAGCTGAGGGAATAAAACAGATTATTGGGTTAGGCCTAATGATTAGCTTAGTGGCTTGGGTTTGTTACTATAATATTGATACGGGCTTTTACCATTTACCTACTATTGCGGTTTTAACCAAGTATTCGCTTTTGCCCGGTATTGCAAATGTCTTCGGTCCTTATGGGCACAACTCGACATGGTTTACTATCGAGGCACTTTTTACTCTTCCTTATTTAGGATTGTCCTCGACCTTTATTGCTAATTCAGTGTTTGTCTTTGGTTTTTTATTGTGTCTCAGTGAAGTGTTTTTAGAAGTTTCTTTATGGAGTGTTTGTTTCTTTTCAGCTTTTTTATTCTGCTTCAATCATGTGGCTTTAGGGCTTGGGGGAGTGTCTCCTGATTTGTCGATTACTTTACTGAGCTCTTGGGTTTGGTTCTGTTTTTTAGAGTCGCTCTTTGGAGAAAAAAAACTCTCAAAGAGACTGTTTCCGTATTTGCTACTCTATTTTACTCTTGCCTTGTCCATTAAAATTTCAGCCTTAAGCCTTTGTTTACCCCTAATAGTGATAGCTTTTATTCTTCGGGACCAGTTTAAAAAACGAGAAGTAAAAATTTCATTGGGTTTAAGCGTTTTATTTTTGGTTTTGTGGACAATCAGAGGACTTATGCTTTCAGGGTGTTTTCTTTATCCTCAATCGGGAACCTGTTTTGAAAATCTTCCTTGGGCTATGTCAATAGAAGAGGTAACTGCTTGGTACCGTGATATCAAAAAACATCTTTGTGGAGTGGCTATTTCGGGTACGATCTTTAGTAACCCTGAGTGTTTCAAAGAGTGGATGGTGAGAGTTAAAAACGATCCGATTTGGAGATCTTGTGCAGTTTTTGTTAGCGCAGGGTTGTTTTATTCTTTTTATCAATGTGATTTTAAACCGCAGAGAAATTTTAGACATCTTAACCCAAGAGGAATAGTCCTGCTCTTTTGCGTTCTTGGGGTTTTAGTAGTGTCATGGCTATTTTCAGCGCCTAATTTGAGATTTGCTTTGTGGTTGGTCGTAGCTATTGTTGGGGCAGTGATAGCTTTAGTGTTAGGGGTAGAGTGGCAAAGTGTCACGGTAAAACGAAAGAGGTTCTTCTTTGGGTGCTTAGTGATTCTGGCTTTAGGCATTACTTTACGAAGCGCTTTAGTAACTCGGCCGATTCCTCTTAATTGGAAGGAGTGGCCCGTTTTACCGCAGCGAATTTCCAGTGAGTTTGTGTCAAGGGATGGGTTTGTGGTCTCTCAACCACTGCACGATTTTCGTTGTTTTGAGATGTCTCCGCCGTGCACGCCACAGAAAAGCGATTTTTCAATACAACGAAAATGGAATAGAGTGTGGTTCAAGGCTGGGAGGTAGGCCGTTATGAAGATACTTATTGCAGGTGAACCCAATCGTACGATGCAGTTGGGAATCGATACGGGAGTTGTGTTAGCAGCTGAGATGCTCCGTAGAGAGTTCTGTGTGGATTATGTGGACTTGGAGACTGCGGATTGGATGCTTGAAACCCCAGAGTATTTTTCTCAGTTGTCTGTTCAAAAGCTAATTGAAGTTAAGCCCAATCAAGTGGAGCCTTTTGTACTTGAAAAAGCCCGCCAGGTCAAAATGGAGGATTACTCTGTAATTTGGAATCGGCTCGATCCCCCAGTCAATGATCGTTATATTGGCCACATGAAACAGTTTTCAAAGCTACCCGCACCGATTTTGCAGATCAATAATCCAAATTGGACTTGGCGTTTAAGTGAACATCTCCTTCCTCAAAACTATCCGGAGTTTTCAGTTCCGACCTGGGAGTGTGATTCTTTTGAGAACTTTCTTTCGGTGATTAGCCGAGCCAAGACCGAAGTGGTGGCTAAACCCCTCCACTTGTTTTCGGGATTGGGAATTTCTTTTTTTAGTTCTAATGATTCCCATGAGAAGTTAAGGCAGTATTGGGAACAATGGAAACCGAAAGTTGTAGTTCAGCCCTACCTTGCAGAGATTGAAACGATAGGGGATTTAAGAATTCTCGTTATGAATCGAAAAGTTGTGGGGAGCGTGCTAAGAAAACCCAAAGTGGGGAGTCGATTAGCCAATATCCATCAAGGAGGGTCGGCCCATTTTTTTAATCCGACTAGGAAACAACTTAAAGCGTGTGAAGTAATAGCAAACGACCTTTACAGTAAGGGCCTGTATCTTTTAGGAATCGATTTTATCGGAGATTTTCTAACTGAGGTGAATATCACTTGCCCTTCGGCTTTACCTCAGATCAATCGGGTCATGAACCTTCAGGGCGAAAAGACGGTTATTGATGAGATGGAAGCTTTGGTTCGATCCCGACCCAAGGGCCCGACCTAAGGGTGTCAGTCTCCCAATAAGCTTAAAAGGAAACTGACACCTTTTGGTTGGGTTGACTGGATGCGCTATTTTCCGATAAGACTGGTATCGTTATGGCTATTTACACAAATATTTCAACCTATCGATTTGCCCATTTGACCCACTTGAAGCCTTTGCGTGAAATGCTTCTTGAGAAATGCAAAGGGTGGGGCCTCAAAGGAACGATCTTACTGAGCACCGAAGGCATCAATATGTTTGTGGCAGGCCCTAGGGAGAAGATTGATCTTCTCATGCAAGAGATATGGAAAATCCCTGGCCTTGAAGGGCTAGAGCCCAAATACAGTGAAAGTACCCACCAGCCTTTTACCAGAATGCTCGTGAGAATTAAAAAAGAGATCATCGCTTTTGGCGTTGAGGGAATTGATCCCGCAAAAAGAACCTCTCCCAAACTCAAAGCGGCTGAACTTAAAAAGTGGCTTGATGAAGGAAGGCCACTTACCCTTCTCGATACTCGCAATGACTACGAAGTGAAATTAGGGACTTTTGAGAAAGCTCTTCCTATCGGTGTGAACCACTTCCGGGATTTTCCGGCCGCAGTCGCCAAGCTTCCTGAAAAAATGAAAGATGAGCCTATCGTGATGTTTTGCACGGGGGGAATTCGGTGTGAAAAAGCAGGCCCTTATATGGAATCGGCCGGGTTTAAACATGTTTTTCAGCTTGATGGCGGTATTCTTAAATATTTTGAAGAGGTCGGTGGCGCCCATTACCAAGGAGATTGCTTCGTCTTTGATCAAAGAGTGGGAGTGGATCCTAGTCTTCTTG
>VGSE01000115.1 GCA_016875135.1 Deltaproteobacteria bacterium | reverse complement strand
TAAACCAACCCTTAAGACCCTAAACACAAACGGCATTTACAATCCCCCACAGGAGGGAATACCAATTCCACTTTCTCTTCAAAGAAACTCAATTAAGACAGAGTTAACAGATCCAAATAGGCGCATCCAATCGAGCCCACAAGTAATAACAAAGGGTAAGACTAGTCAGGATTTGGTGGTCGAATCACTCACAGTACCGTTAGACACAAAAAAGAATTTAGCTTACTCAACTCCCGACAAATTTATTGAAGACGCCACCCAACCCAAACGCCAAGCGGAACCTTATGTAGTCACTCAAACAGCAAAAAACCCTACATTCAATGCTCAAACGCAATATAGCTTTAACAGCGACGGAACTTGGTCATCCATCACAGAGTCTCAGAAGAAGACGCAGCGTTCAACCAGTCTTGTAAGTAATGCCGCATTAGCTGGGATTGAATTCAGTGCCGAAGACAACCCAAAATACGAATCCATTACTACGATCCCAAAATCAGTGAAAAAAAAGAAGGAAGAACAATTAGTGAGACAAATTCTAGCATCATCTGAATTTGCTCCCACCTCCGAAATCCTTGGACTTCTTAACAAATCCACAAAAGCGATCCGGCGCCCAATCAAAAGAACAAACAGTATCCCCATCACAACCATTTCAAGCGCTCCGCCTCTAATCACTAGAGTGCTATCCCTGTTGGGTTTTTAACCCTCGTAATATACATTCAAACTCTAAAAATATACGCGGCTAAGTTAATACCTGCACCCTTTGAGTGGGCTTTTTAAGAGGCTCAAACGGCCATGAAGTTCTGTTAGACGAATAACCAGGCGCAAATACAGAAACGATAGAGAATATCGTATTTGGTTAATTTATAGACATTAGGCCTTGAATTGTTACTTCTACACATAAAAACCCTTCTGTTTTTAGGGGGGGTGTACCTATTCTTTGAGTTGTCATCTGGCTTTTCTCTTGCTTCTTGGCTTGGGTCGAGTTGGGCCTAGGAGAGAAAGAGAAAGGGACCCGTGGGACGAGTTATTTGGCTTTTAAGTTTAATTCTATTCTTTGTATCGTTCCATGTTTTTGGAGCCGAGCCGGTGGATTGCTCCTTTCTTTTATCCCATCTTTTGAAGAACTCCAGAAGTCAAACTCAAGTTATTCCTCGTTTAAGTGATCTAGACCCTAAAAATCCGCCCAGTTTTAAGTTCCTTAATGAAAAGGTATTTGAGGGGCAATCCAAAGAGGCCCGATTTAGGGCTATTTCTGAATTAATGCTGGACCAGATCATTGCAGCTCCCGGTCATCGGTTTCTTAGAAAACCTCAGCAAGTTGAAGGACTGGCCAAGTACATCCGAGAAAATCACGGAGGAGACTTTCGGCACGATAGGATTCTTCTTAATATCGTTACGGAGAAAGATGGAAAAATTCGTGAAGTAGATTTGTGGAATGCCCATCATCGATTCTTAGCTTACCGTCTTGCCGGTTACGAAAAAATGGGCCAACTCAATTTGGATAATATCGATATTCTCGTGAATGGAGTTCAACCTTCGGGCGAGTCTTGGCGACATTACCTTCCTTCAGCCGGTGTAGATCTCAATAAGGTTCAAGACTATCAGATTGTTCCCGTTGGAGGTGATATCCGACCTGGAACTATTTCTTTGTCAGGTAGGCTCACTAATTACGAATTGGGTTCTCGAAATACTATTGGGCAATTGATGATTAACACCATGAGAGATCACAAGCCCAAAGTAGGAGTCTATTTTGGAACTTTTGATCCACTTCATGAAGGCCATGTGAGAGTTGTCAGATCGGCAATGCAAGCTGAAGGACTCGATGAAGTTGTAATTGTTCCCAATTTAAATTCAATCGAAAAGCCCAATGCTTCTAATCCGCAACATCGTATTTCTATGACGGCCCTTCGAGTTCAAAAAGAATCGGGGATCAATCTCTACACGGGAAACTCAAGTTTACTTATTGATCAATTTGGTCGAGACCCTTTCTTTGAGAGAATAGGTCAAATTTATGGAACAAAAAAGATTTATCAAATCATCGGCCAAGATTCTTTTGAAAAATTGGTTAAGCAAGGAAACATTAAAACCGATTCGAATCGCATCTATTTAGTTTCTCCGAGAGAGGGTAGTAACCCCTTGCAGATTCCCGAGCATCTGAAAGAAGTGGCAAAAGTTATTCCGGGTGATAACTCACCCACACTAAGCTCTACCGACATCCGAAATAGAATTCGACTCAATCAGGCTATCCCAGAAAGTGATTTGATACCTGCACCCTTTGAGTAGGCTTTTTAAGAGGTTCAAACGGCCATGAAGTTGGTTTAAGGCGCGCAATTTATTGGCCGTTTGACGAAGTGGTGAATTACCAAATGAAACTCCAAGAAAACTTATCAAATCTTTTAACATTGGTCCTCTATAGGTCTTTGCAATTTAAGAAAAAATAGTTCGGACCAGCCTCTTAAAAAGCCACTTTTAAAACGGTCTTAATGATTTTGCTTATTTTAAGTATATGATTTTATTCATTTAAGTCTAAAAAACCCCGAGTTTATCCTGCCTTAAATCCACGGGAGCTCATTTAACAAGCTTTGACTTTTTCCGATAAGAATATGGGTAGGAGGCAATGATTCTAATCAATTTCTTGTTATTATCCCTGATAGTCTTTTTGCGTTATCTCCTCTTTGCCGGGGGGCTGTACTTACTGTGTTATGTTTGGAAACGTAAATCGTGGCAATCTAAAAGAATCTCCCCAAAGCCTCCTTCAAAAGAATTAATGAAGTATGAGTTTAAGTACTCCGTTTTGAGTTCAATTATTTTTGGAGCCGTCGGGGCTTGGATCTACGATGCTTGGGAGAAGGGTTACACGCTGGTCTATTCGGATTTTTCAAAGTACGGTTTCATTTATGCTTTATTGAGTCTCTTTTTGATGATGTTGATCCATGACACCTATTTCTATTGGACGCATCGATTGTTACATCTTCCCTGGTTTTACAAGAAGTGGCATCGAGTTCATCACAGTTCGCCCCATCCTTCGCCTTGGGCTGCATTCTGTTTTCATCCCATAGAGGCTTTTATTGAGTCTCTCTATATGCCGATCATTGCCTTCATGGTCCCAAGCCATCCGGTGGTCATTGTGACTTTTTTGATGTTGATGACGGTTTTGGGAGTTGTGAATCATTTAGGTTATGAACTCTACCCGGAGGTTTTTCACCGAAATAGATTACTTAAAACAATCATCAGTGCCTCAAACCATTCGGTTCACCACCGATTTAACAAGTTCAATTATGCCCTATATTTCACTTGGTGGGACTCACTGCTACAAACCGAATACTTTGCAAGTGATGTTATTTCTAACAAAATAATTAGAAGTGATCACCCTGTAGATCAGACCGGACAACCCTTTGGAGAACAGGTGGAATTACCGGAAACTCCAAGCTCCATGACCTGGGTAGGTTTACAACCATAACGAAAGACCGTTATTCCTTTAAGTCCCAATTTCCAGGCCTCTAAATAAAGTTCAGCAATCTCTTTTTGAGAAAAAGAGTTGGGTAAGTTGATGGTTTTTGAAACAGCATTGTCACAATATTTCTGAAAGGCGTGTTGAATCTTTAAATGCTGTAGAGGCGAAATCTCAAGTGCAGTTGCAAAGAGAGCTTTTGTAGCCGGACCCACCTCTGAAATATCTTTTAAACTCCCGAGTCGGATAATCTCTTCCATAACTTTCGAGGGGATCTTGAATTCTTTAGCATAATTTAAAAAGAGTGGATTAATGTCCTTGAGAGTCTCTCCTCCTAAAACCTGTTTTCGAGTTAAAGCTAGAGCGAAGAGGGGTTCAATGCTGGGAGCGGTGCCGGCTAGAATGCTAATGGTTCCAGTGGGAGCAATAGAAGTGCAGGTGGCGTTTCTTAACTTTTTGTTACTTTTGTAGTAACGGCTTTTGTCCCAGTTAGGAAATACTCCACGTTCTTTGGCGAGGCCCTCGGAGGCCTCGTGCGATTTCTCTTGAAAAAAACGCATAAGATTTGAGGCACAAGCAACGGCCTTCTCTGACCCATAAGGAATGTTGAGTTGAATCAAAAGCTCGTGAAATCCCATCACTCCGAGGCCAATTTTACGATTTCCTTTTACTTTATTTTCTATTTTTTCATCAGGAAACGAATTGACTTCGATTACATTATCTAAAAATCGAACGGCAAGTTGAATCGTCTTATTTAGTTTATCCCAAAGAATTTCCGGCCGAGAGGTATGGCTTACCATGTGGCTTAAATTAATAGATCCCAAATTACAAGCTTCAAAGGGCAGTAGGGGCACTTCCCCGCAGGGGTTGGTGGCTTCGATGGATCCAAGTTGAGGAGTGGGATTGTCTCTTTCAATCGCATCAATAAAAATGAGACCCGGATCTCCTGTAGACCAAGCTCCAAGAGTTATCTCGGTAAAAATATCTTTAGCCCAGACTTCGCGTACCTTGGTTTGAGTCAGCGGGTTAACTAAATCAAAGGTTTTGTTGGCTTCTACAGCCTTCATAAAATCATCGGTGACTGCAATGGAAAGATTAAAATTAGTAAAGCCACCGTCATGTTTAGCATGAATAAATTCCAAAATATCAGGATGGTCGACTCTTAAGATTCCCATGTTGGCCCCGCGGCGTTTACCACCTTGTTTTATATTTTCAGTGGTGCAATCAAATATCTTCATAAAAGAAACAGGCCCTGAGGCTGTCCCGGTCAGTGAAGATACTCTCTCTCCTTTAGGGCGTAATTTTGAAAATGAAAAGCCGGTGCCACCACCCGATTGTTGGATCATAGCTGCAAGTTTTAGAGTGTCAAAAATTGAGGCGAGAGAATCCTCAATGGGAAGAACAAAACAGGCAGAGAGTTGTCCAAACGGATTTCCTGCATTCATTAAAGTAGGGGAATTGGGGAGAAAATCTAATTTCAATAAAAACTCTTCAAACTTTGCTTCCCAAATATCGACGGTATTGGCATTTCCATAATGGGATTCGGCTTTGGCAATTGCCTTAGCAACTCTTTTGAACATAGCTTCAGGAGTTTCAACGAGAGAGCCAGTCTCATTACGAAGTAAATAACGACTTTCAGCGACTTTAGCAGCACTTGGGTTAAGTTTAGTTTTCATTCGCTTGATTAGTGAGCAGTCGAGTCTTTTAGCATTCTAACTTATCTTGGGCCTGCTTCTCGAATCTCTTTAGAGGCTCCATCTTCATATTTTTTGAAGTTCTTTTTAAAGAGATCAGCTAAATGGGCCGAACTGCGGTCATAGGAAGCCCCATCTTTCCAAGCATTTTTAGGAATCATCATCTGTTCGGGGACATTGGGGCAAGAAGTCGGCACATCGAACCCGAATGTTTTGTCTTCGACCGTTTTAACATCAGCAAGGCTATTGTTATTAATTGCATCAACAATGGCTCGAGTGTGCTTCAATGGGAACCGTTGCCCCACTCCATAGCCTCCACCGGTCCAGCCTGTATTGACTAACCAAACCTTAGTACTGTTATCGCGGATACGTTTTGCTAACAACTCTGCATATTTTGAGGGGTGCCAGACCATAAAAGCAGCTCCGAAGCAAGCTGAGAAAGTCGCTTGAGGTTCTGTAACCCCCATTTCTGTCCCTGCAACTTTTGCTGTGTATCCACTGATGAAATGGTACATGGCTTGAGCAGGTGTGAGTCGGCTAACGGGCGGCAACACACCAAACGCGTCGCAAGTAAGAAAAATAATGTTTTGGGGGTGGCCTCCCATACAAGGCATTTGAATGTTAGGGATATACTCAATGGGGTACGAAGCCCGAGTATTTTCCGTTAACGAAGCGTTGTCGTATTCCACTTTTCGATCGGATTCACTGTAGACCACATTTTCTAAAACCGTTCCAAATCGGATGGCATTGTAAATTTCGGGCTCTTTTTCCTCTGAGAGATTGATGCATTTCGCATAACAACCACCTTCGATATTAAAAATACCATTGTCGCTCCAGCAGTGTTCATCATCTCCAATGAGTTTGCGTCGAGGATCTGCTGAAAGTGTGGTTTTTCCTGTTCCTGATAAACCAAAGTAAAGAGTTGTGTCCCCTTCCTTGCCTTGAGTAGCCGAACAGTGCATGGAGAGAATGTTTTGTCTTGGCATCAGGTAGTTCATGACACTAAAGACACCTTTTTTCATTTCACCAGCGTATTGAGTTCCTAGAATCACCAGCTCTTTGTCTTCAAAACTAAGATCGATACTTGTTTTTGAAGTCATGTTTCGAGTGTAGCGATTAGCAGGAAATTTTCCGGCGTTGTAAATCACAAAGTCCGGTTCTCCAAACTCTTGTAATTGAGTATGGTTTGGACGAATCAGCATGTTGTGCATAAAAAGAGCATGATAGGCACGAGAACAAATCACTCTGACTTTAAGTCGATACTGAGGATCCCAACCCGCATATCCGTCGATCACAAAAAGCTGATGACAAGTATTCAAATAATCAATAGCGCGTTCGCGATTGATTTTAAAAACCTCAGGATCGATTTTGATATTAACGTCACCCCACCAAATGTTTTTGTTGCTTTCAGGGTGGTCGACAATTCGTTTGTCTTTAGGGCTTCGGCCTGTTTTCTCTCCCGAGGAGACCACGAGAGCTCCGGTTGAGGAAATCGCCGAACCTTCTTCGCGTCGGAGAGCCTCTTCGTAAAGCTTGGCAGGAGCCACATTTCTAAAAACGGTTTTTACATTGATGTTGTGTTTAGATAGGTCAAAGTTAGATTCCACATTTCACCTCTAAATTAAAATTTGAAGCTATAGTTTATAGCACTAGTTCTAAAGCCCGTCTACGAGCGAAAAGAGCCGTTTAAACTATCCGAAATGGTTAGCCTTTTCAGGCTGGTTTGGGGGAGCTCTCAGGTGGTTTTTGAGCCTTCAAATAATCCATGGCCAATCTCATTCGCCTTCGGACCATTTCCTTTCCTAAGACTTGGATTGTTTCCATTAAGGGAGGGGAAACTAAAGTGCCCGAAATCGCTACTCGCATCGGCATATAGAGATCTTTGGCTTTGATCTTTTGCTGCTCGACAAAAGTTTCCATCACCTCTTTGATGCTTGCCACCGTCCATGTGTCCAAGCCTTCTAGGGCTTCTAGAACTTCTGAAAACCAAGTGGCCACCATTTTCCCTGTAAGACCCTTGGGTAAAATCGGTGTGTTTTCGTATTTGAGATCTCCTGCGAAAAAGAAATCGGTGTTGGGAATAAATTCTTCAAAAGCCTGAACCCGCTCTTTGACTAGAGGGATAATCTGTTTGAGATAGTTTTCATTGAAAACCTGCTCTCGCAGTAGGCTCACCCACATTTCATCGGGAAGTTCTTTCAAGTATTGGCTGTTCATCCAAAGTAGTTTTTGGAGATCAAAAACTGGCCCGCCCAGTGAAAATCTTTCCCAAGTGAAGTTTTCGATCATGGTTTCAGTAGAAAAGAGCTCTTGATCTCCCCCTAAACTCCAACCCATCAAGGCCAAAAAATTTCTTAGGGCGGAAGGCAAGATTCCTTTTCTTCGATAGTAAAGAATGCTTGTAGGGTTTTTTCGTTTTGAGATTTTTGATTTGTCGGTATTTCTTAAAAGATTCAAATGGGTGAAAGAAGGGGTTGTCCAACCGAAAGCTTCATAGAGAAGAACATGTTTTGGGGTAGAAGAGACCCATTCCTCACCACGAATCACATGGGTGATTTTCATGGCATTATCGTCGACAACACTGGCTAGATGATAGGTCGGGAAACCATCGGCTTTGAGCAGGACGAGATCATCCAAACGAGCGTTTTCAAACTCAACCCTGCCACGGATTTGATCGTCAAAAGAGGTTACTCCTGTGGTCGGCATTTTGAATCGGACTGTGAACTTCTCTCCGGCCGCTGCACGACGATTGGATTCTGCAGAGTCAAGGGTTCGGCAGTGCCTATCATAACCGGGAGGAAGTTTATTAGCGTTTTGGACTTCTCTTAATTTATCCAATCTCTCCACTGTGCAAAAGCAACGGTAAGCCGCCCCCTTTTCAATCAGGGTCTTGGCCGCTTCTTGATAGCGTGGGAGGCGCTCGCTTTGTTTATAGGGACCATAGGGGCCACCGATGTCCGGCCCTTCATCCCACTCGATTCCAAACCATTTGATAGCATCAAGAATCATGGCCTCGCTTTCAGCGCGATACCTCGTTC
>VGSE01000114.1 GCA_016875135.1 Deltaproteobacteria bacterium | reverse complement strand
GCACTGGGAATAACCGTAAGCTGCACTTAAATTAAAGGCTTTTCTTTTCGCGCAACTGGTAAGAGAAAGCGCTAAAGTCAACACCAATGCCATCAACCACAACTTTCGCATCATATTGAACCTGTTCCCCTTCATATAATTCTCTCAATCCGAAACCTTTCCAAGCAAAGTTATCTGCAAAACAGGATCCAGTTTTATTTGATTTAACTAATGCTTCGAAAACATTCGGTGTTCAAGAGGTCTTCACTCAAAAGACTTTTTATGAAAAGAAAAAAGACAATTCGACACTTTCAACTAATACACAACGCCCAGGCTCAAATTAGTCCGTAGATTCAGTAATTTATGGAAGTGGGGTGTCTTTATTTTTTACTATGCACCCGTCAAAAGATTAAACACCTTACTCCTTGTGCTTAATTAGTTTTTTTCACTTAAACTAGTGACTGCTATTAAAATCTGAAGTGATATTTTTTCATGGCATAAAGAATTGTCTTGGCAGTGACAACATCTGCTTAGCAACCCGCTGGGGAAGATAATAAGTTACTGTGTTTTTGATCAATTATAGATTTCTTAAAAAAGAATTTGTTTAAGCCGCTGTCGAGGGACTTGAAAGACTTAATGGATCAAAGAGTGTGCAGATCCGGTTCACTCGATATCTTAACCCTAAAAGATCATATCGTTCTAGTCCAGGAAGCCGACTTCTCAATTTATTAATACCAACCCAATCTAGTTTTTCTGAATTGAGCAACTCTCGAAGTTCGAGATAATTATTCTGATCAGTAAAAATATGTAGATTTATTAAATTAAGTTGTGCTTGAGTTGGATCCAAAAATTGTACTCCCATACCGCATTCAACCTCGCCTCGTTGCTTGTCAAAAACAATATGGGCAACTCGTGTTTTGATACATAAGCTTCGCGAATGACTAGATAACACAAAGGCCAGTTGGCCATTCGTGTCTATAGGAAAAGCATCTAGGGTAGTTAAAAAGATACCGCCTCGGCTGATGTTGAGCGCATGAGCCGTAAGATGTTTGTTACCATCACTAAAGATAACTTTTTCAAAATACGGAAGTCGATATTCTCTTCTGCGATTTACAAAATCATTAGGTTTCATATTTTCTCACTCCATAATTGACATCATGGTCGAATCTTCCAATTGCGACTCATTCTCGATTGCGGTTTCATCCACTTCATTATCATTTAATTCTTCTTCACTGACAGAATCTTCCTCAAGGGAAGTGCTTGTCGTAATTCTAGCTTCATTTAAAAAGGAATTTTTCTTCTGCGCCTCTCCGAAGGGGAACCACTTTGAAAGACTTTTAGTGTTGGCAACTTTAGCTACCCATGGGTGTTGAGCTAATTCAGTAAAGGTCCAAGTCATAAGCCCCTTGGTTCCCGTAACAAAATACGATCCGAGACTTCTATCCTTTATTTCTATCTGACCCAAGTACAACACAGCGCATACGATTAAAACATATTTAATAATAGTCTTAGTCATAGATTGAAAAAAATTGAAACGGTGTGCGAACGATTTCGCCAAGAATGCTGCTGATATGTCCCATTTTATCATATTTCCAGGCAGTCCTCTCTAGGTTATAATTAAAATTAAGGGAAGGAGCTCTCATGTCACAGCATGTTTCGGAAACGTGCAATGAGGGTAACGGCTATTGGCTTCCTATCACTGAATACTCAGTGAAAAGTGGAATGTCGCTCAGCACAATTCGCCGGAAGATTAAGAGCAACAGCATATCCTATCGTCTTGAAAAGGGAAAATATCTGATTCTTTTTGCAAAAAAAGAACAGACGATGCAACCAGTTGAACCAACACCTAAAGCAACTCCCATTTCGATTTCGAATCGAAATCATCAAGAGATAGTGAGAATGCCGAGGCTCACCACTCACGAAGAGAAGCGAGAGAGTATTGTTCGGTTTGAACAAGACGACGCAGCTTTTCACATGGTTACGGATGCTTACGAGCATGCCCTTCATGAAAAAAGTGAGCGGATTAAACTTCTAGAGAATCGAAATAAAGAACTCGAAGATCGGTTAAATGAGCTTCGTCTCTTGGTTCAAGTGCTTGAGGAAAAATACGAAGTCCGTTACTAAGATTGCCAACTCAACACTCTTAATTAGGATTGCTAAGATGCTTACCCCTCTTTTAGTTTTTTCTCGAGGCACAGCATGGTTGGGTTTCGTGTGTCTTTTTTTGTCCCTCGGCACAGTCGAAGCCTCTTCAAATCCTGTTAATCTCTGGGAAGATTCTCAAGATGCCTTTGTTAAAAATGATCCTCAACGAGCCTGTTTAGCACTGAAAACTTGGATTTCAATGCAAGAGGACAAAGGTATTTACTCGCCGCAAGCTTATTTTAACTATGGCGTCTGTTCTTGGGATTTAAAAGAACATGCGACAAGCGTATCTTCTCTTCTTAAAAGCCTTCGCCTTAGACAATCCTTATTTAAACGAATCTTTACATTAAATCTTTTAGTAGAAACTCAACGAGAGATTGGAATCCCTGATAACCTTCCCTCAAAACTTTTCTTTAAACTAAAATTTTTATTTCCTAAATGGATTAGCTTAACTATGGCTAGCTTAGGATTTTGGGGCATCATATTTTACTTTGTCTGTCGAAGAAATCATGCAACCTTACGGAAGGTATTTTTAGTCTCCGGATGTCTGATGTTAATTCCAGCCTTCTTTTTGCTCTTGCTTGAGCTATCTGGAGGCGCTATCGCAGTTGTAAAATCAACCGAAGTTGCATCTCTATACCAGTTAGATAAATCGGGTAAAGCCTCACCTCTAGCCTCTCTACCTCCAGGCACTCTACTAGAATTGGGCCACAATAACTCAGACAACAGTGAAGTTTTAAAGCCCATGCGGGGCTGGATCAAAACAGAAGCTGTAAATATCTTGGATCGTTAGAAAAGACTCTTGGCTGTCTAATGAGTTGAAGAACTCTGCATCACCGATTTTAAAAAAGTATCCAATCGGCGACTTAAAGGCTCCGACGCTTGTTGATCGTTTTTAATAATCTCGTAATGACTATCCAGGGCCGACTTAAATGCCGAGATAAAACTATTCTTTCTCCGTTCTGTCTCTTCTACCTGATTAATCACTTCGGCCAACCACTCTTCCGTCTTTTGTCGTATATCTTGAGCTTTTTCTTCAACCTGTTTGAAGAGTGTTTCCGCTTCTTGAGAAGCTGCTTGAATAATAGTTTCCGCTTCTTTAATCGCATTCTCTTTAATTTTTGAAATTTCAGATTCTCTCTGTCTCCAATGAGAAATTTCAGTACTCAGGGAATCGTTTTTTTGAATCAATTCCTTTTCTTTTTTTTGAACCTGAATCCACGCTTTTGCCGTTAGATCTAAAAACTCTACGACCTCCTCTGGAGAATATCCCAACATGACTTTTTTAAATTCTTTATTTTTAATTTCAGTTGGTGAAATTTTTTCCGACAAGGATTCCAAGTTTTTATGTTCCATAAAGATTCTCCTAATGCTTAAAAAGAGCCTCCGCTCTATTTATCGAACAGAGAAAATATATCATAAAGTATTTAGAGTTTAAAAAGAACGCCGACCAAAGAGACAAGTTCCAAGACGCACCATGGTAGAACCTTCTTGAATAGCTAGAAGATAATCGTCGCTAGTCCCCATAGAGAGAACCTCGAAGTGGTATTGAGGTTTAAATTTCTGATAGAGCTGTGCCATTTCTTTAAAATAAACTCTTCTGTCTTCAACAGGATGTAACATTGGTGGCATAACCATCAAACCGAGGATTTTTAAATTGGCCAGGGCGGAAACTCTATCAAGAAAATCCTCGAGTCTCTCGGGTAGAACGCCACTCTTTTGAGTCTCTCGGCCAATATTCACTTCAACCAGCACATAAATAGCCTTATTTAACTTTTCTAAGCGATGGTTGAGATCCTCGGCAACCTCTAAACGATCAAGACTATGAATGTACTGATAATCGGTTAAATATTTAACCTTTCTGCTCTGAATATACCCGATGAAATGCCACTCGATCTCTTCGCTATCAATTTGAAGTCTGAGCTCATCCCCCTCTTGAGCATAATTCACAGCCAACCGAGTCACACCGGCATTAATGGCTTCTTTAACCTTCTCGATGGGTTGGTGTTTGGTAACCGCTACAATTTGAATATCTCGCCCTTTAGAAACTAAAGAGATCTGATCTTTAATGAGATTTAAATTTTCAGTAACGGAAGGCATTTTAAGAAAACCATTCTTGCAAAGAAATTTGTGTAAATCGATTAAGTTCCATTAAAAATTTCTCAACCGGAAAACCCATAACGTTAGTATACGAGCCCTCGATTTTCTCAATTAGGAGAGCTCCTAAGCCCTGGACGGCATAACTTCCAGCTTTGTCGTAGGGTTCTTTCGTGGCCACATAAGAATCTATCTCTTCTTTGGTCAATTTACGAAATTTAATCTGTGAAGACTCAAAGGCTTTGAGCTCACCGTATTTTCTCGAAACAAGCGCTAAACCAGTAATCACTCTATGCCACTGCCCGGACAAACGACTTAACATTTCGATGGCCTCATCTTTATTGAGGGGCTTGCCCATGACCTGCTGGCCCAAAACCACAAGGGTATCAGAACCAATCAAAATATCTGTTTCATTTTGAGCGTGAACCAAGGCACTCTTCGCCTTGAGTAACGAATTGTTCATCGTGACGGACTCGACATTCAAAGCTTCAGCGACCGCTTCATCACCTATGGGTTGGATCGTTTTAAAAGGGAGATTTAAACTCTCCAAAATCTGACGGCGTCTAGGGGATGTAGAAACCAGTAACAACTGAGGCAAATTATTTTTTGAAGTCATAGAGGGAAACTATCCATTTAAAAAAGAAAACCCCGGCCGGACTATATGTAAGACCCCAAGCAAGGTCAAACCAAGATTTTAGCGTTTGCGTTAAGTTGATAAGTTATTGATTTTAATGGTGTAAATAGCTATCACCCCCATCAAGCCACAACTAAGTATACAGGTTTTGTGGTGCAAGGAACTCACAATTGTGTTATAAGCTGATTCGCCAAAGCGCAGTAATAAGGAAAAACCAAATGTATCAATTCAAAGTCGGTGATAATGCAGTTCATTTATCCCATGGGGTAGGAATCGTTCGTGGGATTGAGGAAAGAGAGTTTAGTCCTGGTCAGAAACAACGGTTTTACATCCTTGAAATCCAGGATAACGGTGCCCCTAAAAAAGTATTTGTGCCTACGGATAATTCCGCTCAAAGATTGCGACCCATTATTCGAAAAAAAGAGGTCGACAAAGTTTATGAAATCCTTCGCAAGAAAGAAACCTCAGCTATTGACCATCAAACATGGAACCGAAGATATCGTGAATACATGGAAAAAATTCACACAGGTCAGGTCCATGAAATAGCTGTCGTCTTAAGAGCTTTATTTCTTCTTAAGCACGATAAGGATTTGTCTTTCGGGGAAAGAAAACTTTTAGATCAAGCAAAAACCTTGTTAGTAAAAGAGCTGTCCTTAGCGCAAAACATTCAAGAGTCTGATGTAGAAAAAGAGCTCGAATCTATATTTGGAACCTAATGATAACAGTTGACGCTATTTTATTAGGTGGCGGTTTGGGAACTCGGTTTGCAGAAACCTCCCAAAGAACCAATACTGAACTCCCAAAGCAATTCCACTTGATAAGCGGGGTCCCTGTTTTCATCCACTGCCTTCAATCATTTTTGGATATGGGGATCTTTAGGCAAGTGATCATGACCTCCCCTATGTCTCACATCAGAACAACTCAAGATCTGATAGCTAAATATGTTCGAAACCCTCATCAGATTAAAATACGGGTCATTGCAGGGGGCGAGAGAAGACAGGACTCCTCTCGACTCGCTCTGGCGGCTTTAGAAGAAACTCAACCTAGCCCCACTCGAGTTCTAATACATGATGCGTGTCGCCCGTATATATCGCAAGAGCTAGCAGGACAGATTAAAAATAGCCTGTACGACAGAGCTTATGGCGCTTGGGTTCCCGTTATTCCGGTAGTGGACACACTAAAAAAGGTAAAAGACCAACAAGTCGTAGAAACTGTGGATCGGTCTCTTGTCCATCGAGTCCAAACCCCTCAGATATTTGAATTCACTTTAATAAGATCTTTGATGGACCGTATTAAAGACTTAAAAGAGTTAAATTTTACAGACGATGCCTCTCTTTGCGAGTATTATGGCATTCCTGTAGGCGTCTTTAACGGTGATGTTCGAAATATCAAACTCACCTATGATTTTGAACTAGAGACACTTCACGGAGTGTTGGCGGAAGCCAAGAGGGCAAAAACATGCGCACCGGAATCGGCTACGACATTCACCGTTTAATACCGACAATCAAACCCAGTGCTATTGTCTTAGGGGGCATCAAACTTCCTTGTTATTTTTCCATCCAAGCTCACTCGGATGGAGATGTGCTTTTACATGCACTGGTCGACGCCTGTTTAGGCGCTCTTGCTTTGGGTGACATAGGCCAGTGGTTTCCCGATAACGACCCCAAAAACCAAGACCGAGAAAGTTCCGAGTTTGTAAAAGCTGTAACTCAAAAAATAAAAGAAATGGGCTACGAAATTCACCACGTCGACTCCAATGTCTTTTTAGAAGAGCCCAAAATCGGTCCTCATAGAGATTCGATTCGCGCTCACATGGCCCAACTCCTGGGAACCGAATTAGCTAATGTCAGCGTTAAAGCTAAAACCATGGAAGGGCTAGGTCCTATCGGTGCTAGAAGTGCTCTTGCAGCCCAAGTTATTGTAACTCTCAAAGAAACTCCTAAGAATGGCACTCGTTCTCACTAACAGCTTAAGCAATAAAAAAGAACCTTTCGTTCCACTCAATCCTCTGAAGGTTCGAATGTATGTTTGCGGCCCTACGGTTTATAACTACGTTCATATTGGGAATGCTAGGGTTTTTGTTTTTTACGATGTCGTCGAACGGTACCTAAAATTCAGTGGTTACCAAGTGGAACGTGTCATGAACTTCACCGATGTGGATGACAAAATTATCGTCAAAGCTAATGAAGAAAAGACCGATTCACTTACAGTTTCCGAGAGATACATTACTGCTTTTATAGAGGACATGAAAGCATTGAGGGTAAATCCTCCCAAAGTGGCTCCTAAAGTGACTGATCACATTCAAGAAATCATTACTCTAATTGAAGGTTTAGTCGCCAATGGTTCAGCTTATATTGCAAATGATGGGGAGGTTTTTTTCTCTGTACGGAAATTTAAAGACTACGGAAAACTCTCAGGAAAAAATATCGATGATCTGATTTCGGGGGCCAGAGTTCAAACCGATGAAAAAAAACAGGACCCTCTAGATTTTAGTTTGTGGAAACCTCAAAAGAATACAAATGAACCGGCTTGGGATAGCCCTTGGGGAAAAGGGCGCCCGGGATGGCATATCGAATGTTCCGCTATGTCGATGAAGTATTTGGGTGCAAGTTTTGATATCCATGGCGGTGGGATGGATCTCATCCACCCGCACCATGAAAATGAGATTGCTCAATCTGAAGCCTTTTCTCTCAAAACTTTTGCCAAGTATTGGTTGCACTCCAACATGTTAACCTTCAATGCGGAAAAAATGTCAAAGTCGCTAGGTAACATCATGCTCACTCGAGACTTCATCAAGAAATATTCCGGTGAAGTTTTAAGATATTTTTTATTATCCGGTCATTATCGTTCCACCATCGACTACTCAGAGCAACATGTAAGAGAAGTTCAATCGGCTTTGCATAGATTTTATAGTGCTCTGGGTAAAGCGGAATCGGCTTCTCAATCTTCTAATTCCAATTCGGGGAAATCCTCACCCGAAGAGGAAAAGATCCTTCAATTTGGGTTGGAGTTTGACGCTAAATGGAAAGAGGCTATGGACGAGGATCTTAATACCGCTAAGGTCATCGGTTTAGTTTTCGAGTATGTCCGCTCTCTCAATAGCTACATAGACAAAAAAGGATTTAAGCCTACTGCCCATACTCAAGCCATCGCAGGTCGATTCGTCGATTCTTTTAAAAAATTGTCGCAAGTATTAAATATTTTTGGTGAGAATCCAAAAGACTTTCTTACTCAACTAAGACTTTCGGTTCTTTCGGAAAGAGGAATTGAAAGCCAAGACATTGAGATGAAAATTTCTCAAAGAACAGAAGCCAGAGCTAAAAAAGACTTTGCATTGAGCGATGCCATTCGAAACGAATTACTCAGTCAAGGGATTGAACTTCGAGATCTCCCC
>VGSE01000113.1 GCA_016875135.1 Deltaproteobacteria bacterium | reverse complement strand
AGGGGATAAATATTTTATCCCGTTACTATTTAATCACACCGAGACACAATTTCACGGAATTATGCCGTATCAAAATGGAAAACCGGTCAGTTGGAATTGTTCTTGGGTGTAATAAAAAAAGTAACGTAAAAGTAATTTCAGCCAGGTCTTTGCAGGCCAGGAGGCTGCGTCGATTCCCCTTCACTGAAAAATGCTCAGGTATCCCTCATACCCGCTCCCTTTAAGTGGGCTTTTTAAGAGGTTCAAACGGCCATGAAGTTCGTTCATGGTGCGCAAGTTATTGGCCGTTTGACGATGGGATGAATTATAAAATGAAACTCCAAGAAGACGTATCAAATCTTATAACTTTGGTCCTCTATCAGTCTTTGCAGTTTAGGAAAAAATATATCGGACCAGCCTCTTAAAAAGCCCACTAAAAGGGAGCAGGTATTTATCTCTTGCATCGTTCCGCTTCGAATCCTTCAGCTACAAAATTAAAAAAGGGATCGTCCTTTGGGACGATCCCCTTTTTAATGGCGCGCCTCAAGAGGATTCGTCGCCTTCGCCCATTTTGCTACTCGCAAAATAGGCTGCGTCGACTCCCCTTCACTGAAAAATGCTCAGGTATCCCTCGCATTTTTCTGCTTCGTGCTCGGCCTACCTCGCACTCACCATCGTTCCGCTTCGAATCCTTCAGCTACAAAATTAAAAAAGGGATCGTCCTTTGGGACGATCCCCTTTTTAATGGCGCGCCTGAGAGGATTCGAACCTCTGACCCGCAGATTCGTAGTCTGCTACTCTATCCAACTGAGCTACAGGCGCACATTAGAACAAGAGTCTTATTGGAAAACTCTTCTTAAGTTGCGACACCATAATGTCGAATTGAAACTTTTACCAGCAAATCTTCTAAAGGCAACAATATCTCTTAAAAACAGCTAGTTACAACATCCGCTTTCGGGGGTGTCCGGTCCGGTGGGTGTTCCGAGTTCTCGATATAAGCTTGCATATTGTTCCGCCATATTTAAAGGAAGAAAGGTCCCCTTAGCTTCAAGTTCCGATTTCGCATTTTGGGTAAGTGTCGAAAGCTCCTCAAAATCAGGCTGATTTACCAAAAACTGAGAAAGTCGTAGCGGCGACTGAGAAAGTAGCTCGGTCAATGCCGAGTGTTCATCCGAGAAAAGAGTCGGAACATTCCAAAAAATAGACTCTAATGCCAAAGTTCCCCAATCGAAAGGCTGCGAACTTAAGTAAATACAAACTTTAGTATTTTGGAGAAGTTTCATCCACACCGCCGGCGCAACCTTCGTTGAGTCGGTTAGTCGCATGACTTTTTGAGGAAGATTGGGATAAATTTTGGCAATAACTTTTTTTAGAGCCTTTACTTTACGAACTGACTTAGCGTCGGTCACAACGAATAAAATATAACCATGGCCACTGTGTTTCAATGTTTCGACAAACTGAACGTACCGCCGAGTTCCGGGCCTGAGAGTATGAATTTTATCCGAAGCGATTTGATAATGTGTTTGCAAAAGCTTTGCATCTTGTGAAGAAGGAACGACAAAATCCTGATTGGGTCTTCGTGAAATAAAAAAAGGCAAACCTTTTTTGGCCGGTACAAGCGTGGTTAGGGTGGGAATGCTTAAAGAGGGAGACAGGTTATCAATGGATCGAAATCGATGGAATCGGCTAATGTTGGCGTTTTTTGCAAAATACTTTTCCCAAAACCAGTAGAGGGGCGAACTAGAAATCTTAGTTTTTGTGTCAAAGCGTTTGAGCTGCCCACTAAAAGCTTGGCTGGGATGGGCTAATAGAACAGTCCGTTTTTTTTCAATCCATTCACTTGAAGCGTCCCCTTCACCGTGTCCCGCAACTAATTGATCAATCACTTCTTGGGCCATCAATCCTCTATGGCCAAATTGGTGGGCCGAACGGCCGTCAATACAAAGTCTGGGCGTCTGAACTGTTTCCATGCGGGGCATTTAATCACCTTGCGTCATAAAACTCAAACACTTCGTGGCGAGCTCCCCTTTTTTTAATTTTCAGAGCTTCTTTTGGAATATCATTTGCTTAAGTCCGCCGCATGCATCAGCCTTCCTTTCGGTTCAAAAAGTTAGTTCTCTTTGCGGCTCTGGCCTTTTGTGGGGTTCGGCGAGGCTACTTTCGCTTCTGGGATCCTAATCTTACGGTCACTTTCTTTGATGTTGGCCAGGGGGACGCAGCCCTAGTGCAGTTTCCTTTGGGGCGGACGATGCTAGTTGATGGGGGAGGCGGTTGGACCAAAAGTGATTTAGGAACTCGTATTCTCTTTCCTGAGCTGACCCGCCTGGGAATTTTAACTCTCGACACTCTTTTAATGAGTCATCCGGATAATGACCATGCCAGGGGATTTTTAGGAATTATCGATAATCTAAGAGTCAAGGAGCTTTGGCTTCATCAAGCTTGGAACGTCTCACCCAAACGTCCCCTACTAGAGGAAATTCAAACAAAGTATTCTCAGAAGAAAGGGAAGATTCTCTGGCTGGATAGGACCCTATCTCAAACAATTTCCGGAGTGAATTTAAAAGTTATTCCGCTTAAAGGGGATTTAAAATCAAAGAATGATCAAGCTCTCATTCTTGAACTTAGCTTTGCTCATTGTAGGATTTTATTTACTGGAGACATCGAGCGGGAATCAGAAAGAGAGTTAAGTGCAGGCAGTGTTGGAAAAGTCCATTTGCTTAAGATCCCTCATCATGGGAGTTACACTTCATCTACTTGGAAGTTACTAAAAAATATTTCTCCCGATTGGGCTGTGGTCAGTGTGGGCAGATACAATACCTATGGGCATCCTAGAAAAGAGATTTTAAGTCGATATCGCGCTCTTGGTATTCCGGTTTTTAGAACCGATTTTCATGGGGCTATTCGTTTTACGGTGACTCCAAAGGGCGAAGTGAAATGTGAAAGTTACCTCGGTGACTGCGGTGTGTCCCGTTGCCGGTAATTTGATTAAGCGACTACCTGTAATCCCATCTGTTTTTTCTTAAGAAGGACGATGCGATCACGAAGTTCGGCGGCTTTTTCAAACTCGAGATCTTTGGCTGCTTTCTTCATGAGCTTCTCGAGTTTTTCAAGTTCACGAGGAATCGATTTCTCATCTAAACTAATGGTTCCACGTTTTTCGGGTAATTTAATTTCGAAATAATCACTATTCTCATTTTGGTAGAGTGAACTTTGGATGTTTTTCTTAACCGACTGAGGAGTGATCCCATGGGCTTGATTGTATTCTATTTGCAGTTTTTTGCGTCTTTCAGTTTCTTTTAGAGCATAGTCGATAGATTTGGTCACGACATCGGCATACATGAGAACAGTTCCATCCACATTTCTTGCCGCTCGGCCGATGGTTTGAATGAGTGAAGTCTGGCTTCGTAAAAATCCCTCTTTATCGGCATCTAAAATAGCGACCAAGGAGCACTCTGGAATATCCAACCCCTCTCGAAGCAGGTTGATTCCTACAAGAACATCACAAGTTCCCATTCTTAGCTGTCGTAGAATCTCAACTCGCTCAATGGTATCGATGTCGGAGTGAAGATATTGCACTTTAAGTCCCAGTTTTTGATAATACTCAGTGAGATCTTCCGCCATTCGTTTGGTGAGAGTCGTGACAAGAACTCTTTGATCCTTCTCAACTCGTTTTCGGATTTCACCATAAAGATCATCGACGGCACCCTTGGCAGGACGCATGATGACTTCGGGATCGGTTAGGCCCGTGGGACGAATGATCTGTTCAACAACCACTCCACGGGATTTTTCCATTTCATATTTGCCCGGCGTCGCCGATACATAAACGACCTGTTCGATGAGTGATTCGAACTCGGAAAAATTCAGGGGACGATTATCCAAAGCCGAGGGCAATCTAAAGCCGTGTTCGACGAGCGTCATTTTCCTGGCTCTATCCCCTCGGTACATGCCCCCCACTTGAGGGATGGTCACATGGCTTTCGTCGACAAAAAGCAAAAAATCCTCTGGAAAATACTCTAAGAGAGTTGGAGGCGGTTCGCCCGATTTTCTTCCGGTGAGATGGCGGGAATAGTTTTCAATTCCATTGCAGTAGCCCATCTCTTCGAGCATCTCGATATCATAGTAAGTGCGACTTTCAAGCCGTTGAGCTTCGACGAGTTTGTTGAGCGTTTTAAGTTCTTGTAGGCGTTCTCTGAGCTCTTCTTGAATCGATTTAATCGATCTTTTAAGCTGATCCTGAGGGGTCACATAATGGCTTCCCGGGAAGATTTTAAGTTCAGGGACATCTTCGATAGTGGTTCCAGTGACCGGATCTACTTTAGATATTTTTTCGATTTCATCTCCCCAAAATTGCACTCGATACGCACAAGCTTCTTCGAAAGCGGGAAAGACTTCAATGACATCTCCGCGAACCCGGAAAGTGCCTCGATGAAAATCATAATCGTTTCTCTGGTACTGGATTTCGACTAAATGAAATAAAAATTCATCTCTGCGGTATTCAGCTCCAGCTTTGAGATCAATCACCATCTCTTGATAACATTCTGGTGATCCTAGGCCATAGATACACGAAACGCTGGCCACGATGAGTACATCTCGTCTGGAGAGTAGACTTCTTGTAGCAGAGTGGCGGAGCTGGTCGATTTGATCATTAATCGCTGAATCCTTTTCGATGTAAGTGTCGGAAGAGGGTATATAAGCCTCGGGCTGGTAGTAGTCGTAGTAACTCACAAAATATTCGACCGCGTTGTCTGGAAAAAGTTCTTTAAACTCGGAATAAAGTTGGGCGGCTAGGGTTTTGTTGGGGGCTAGGACCAGGGCCGGTCGTTGGAGTCGGTTGATGACATTGGCCATGGTAAAGGTCTTACCGCTACCGGTAACCCCAAGAAGGACATTGTCTCGGCGTTTATCTTGAATGGCTTGAACCAGAGCTTCAATAGCCTGGGGTTGGTCACCCCTTGGCTCAAACTGACTTTTCAGTTTAAATTCCTTCATAAGGTGGAGTATACCCAAAGCTATGGATCTTAACAGCATATCCTTAGAGCCCATTCGAACTAAGCGAGTCGCTATTCTGGGCTATGGTAATCAGGGTCGGGCTCAAGCGCTTAACTTAAGAGATTCTGGAGTTAGAGTCAGAGTAGGGGCTAGAAACGGAGTTGGGGCCGAGCTAGCGAAAAAAGATGGTTTTAATGTGGAGTCTTTTGAATCAGCCATCGGGCAGTCTGATATTGTGATGTATCTCTTTCCCGACCAGGTAATTCCCCAAATCTACGAAGCGACCCAAAAATTTTTAAAGCCACTTCAAGCGATAGGATTTGCTCATGGATTTTGTTACCACTTTAAGTGGATTAAGCCCGTAGCCGAGTGTCGTTATTTTTTAGTGGGGTCAAAAGGGGCGGGTGCTGTCTTAAGAGATGCTTTTGAGAGAGGGGGCGGTCTTCCCGGGGTTTATGCTTTGGACCGAGAGGATGAGAGTTTTGAAATTTTAGTTCAGAGTTATGCCAAAGCGGTGGGGCTAGCGAGCCAAGTTCTTTTAAAGACGACATTTCAAGAAGAGACGGAGTGTGATCTCTTCGGCGAGCAGACGGTTTTGTGTGGAGGACTCCCGCAGTTGATGGAGTCGGCTTTTGAAACTTTAGTTGAAGCTGGATTTAGTTCTGAGATGGCATTTTTGGAATGTTGCTATGAAGCCAAGACGATTGTTGAACTTTGGATGAAGTACGGCCCCTATGAAATCACAAAAAGGATTAGCCCTACGGCTTTTTATGGTGGGTTGATAACCGGTCAGCGGATGGTGGATGAGAAAACCAAAGCCGAGATGAAAAAAGTTCTTCACGAAATTCAATCAGGGCAATTTGCTAGAAAATGGAAAGCGGAAGTGGAGAGTGGAGAGGCCAACTTAGTCGCCGAGCGTGAGCGGTTAAAACATTCCGAAATTGAGAAAGTCTATCGAGATCTCTCGGTGACCGCTACCTTTTAAGCTTACCGGGAGACTGACACTATCTCCAGACACTATCTCCATATCCAATTCGTATAGCTGTCGAAACCCAATAGTTCCATCATGTTGTTGCCGAAAGTAATCGCCAACGTATCTGCGATCAAAAAGAACTTTCCGTTCTCTTTTCGTGTCGCATCACCCCTTACAAGACCATTCGACGAACCATGAGCCGTCGAATCCAATGAATGTTCGTATTCGAGCGAAAACTCATCTGCTCGATAGATGGCCCGTCCGCTACGTTCTGTTGAACTCTCAAAGACAATTTTCATGACAATACTCACCTGTAAAGGAAGTGAAGGATTGTGTTGTCCCGTTCTCGATAGATTATTTCGAGAGTGCGAACCCTGCCGTTCACGGAAACTTGTTGAACAATTTTGATTGCCCCAGCTGCGCCCTGCGGATCGGCCATCCGAGTGCCGTTCAAGATCGCATCAGCTAACGTATGACGAGGAACGAACCGACCAGCTTCGCCCATATGTCTTCCAGCAGTAACTGTGAACCGGAGTTTGCTCGCGAGATCGCCAATCGCCTTCTCATCAGCCGTCAAAGTAGTTCGAGCCATGTACCTCGCCGCCAGCGGTAAAACCACACTCGCGGCAACGCCTTGAGCGGCTGAGAGTCTTGCTTGAGCAGCTAACTGTCTATATTCATTAGCCAGCTCATGTTTGCCATCGGCATTTGCAGCCTCGGCCATAATCGCGAGATCAGAGGCTGAAATCATAGCCTCCCCGGTGTGATAAAGTCCTGGAGCAACCAAAGCACCCACTGCGATTAGCGATATGCCGTTTAGAACTCGCTCGCCTACAATGTCTCTTAGTGCGTTTCCAGTGAGTGCACTGGCTCCAGGGAGTACGGCTCCTAAAGTTCCCCCAACCAAAGCCTGAACCATCGCCTGAGGGCCTTGGGCTAAAAGTTGCCTTCCTAAATTACAGGCAAAATCTCCATTGCGATAAGTTGTCGCAAGGGCAGCATTACCGACGATACTCGTGGCAGAAAACGCAACACTGGTTCCCATACTCACAGCCGCTGTTGTTCCACCGATGGCTAAGATCGGCCACGCAAGCGGTGCAGCTGCAATAGCCCCTGCAGCCCAATACACTTGTGTAAGTGCGCTATCGATATTTCTATTTTCTCGACCAAGCTCTTGTCGAACTTGCTCTGTAAGCTCATTCACTTTATCATTTGGATAATCGTAAAGTCTGCCTAAATTTCCAATTTGAGTTATAAGGTGGGCAAAGTCCTGATTGGCATTTCTTTCTGCTTGCGAAGGACCACTTCTAAAAATCGACCCAAGTAAATTCAAAGTTGAATTAGCGGAATTTGAAGACTCTTGATAAGTTCTAAAGGCTTGTTGAATGGTCTGTAGTTGATTGCCAACGCCGGTTTTATATTCGGTGAGGGTCATGATTCGTGCAGTTGAATCTCCCCATCCCCATTTACCTAGGATGATGTAGTTGCCCAGAACAACGGGAGTGTTATTGTCCGATTGGTTGATTTTAGAAATTTCATTCTTTGACTCTGGGAAAAGATCTTCTAGAGCTTTTTTAAATTGGTCCAACTTTGAAAGATCCAATCCTTTTAAATCTAGCCCCTGAGGAGTCGAGACAGCACCAAACTCTACAAGCTTTTGAACCTGCACTTTAAAATCTCCATTCGGGTCCTGCATGCGAAGGCGAGCGGCTCTGTTTAATTCTCCAAAAGCCAAGGCTGCAACTGCCCCCCTTTGCTGTTCTGTTAAATTGGCTTGGTTGATTGCTTGAAGAGATCTTTCGGCCATTTCCTGCGGAGAGTAGCGCCCTCCGGAGATCTGTCTGACTCTGGCTAAGGCTTCGAGTTGTGCCGCATTAAGTTCAGCAAGACAATTGGTAGTTCCTCCGCTCGAAATTGCCCTACCTTGACCTTCACCATGAGTTTCAGCCGAGGCGGTTTGAGTCGCCAACGCAAACAAAAAAAGGACCGAAAAAAAAGAAAACTTACGCAGTGAACCGGTAAGACAATTCATCGGATACCTCCTAATAGGATTTGTAGAAAATTCTAATTTTTCAAGGTGCAACAACAATGCCTTTAATTTAGGCATGAACATTGTGAAAACTTGATTATTTTTTTGACGCCTGTTGAATCCTGGCTTAGCTGTTTAAAGGGATTAGAGGTGTCAGTCTCCCAGTAAGCTTAAAAGGTAGCGGTCACGGTTGAGAGCTAAAGTTAGAGCTCATTTCGGGAGGGCTCTATCTCTCCCACCTTTTTTGAATTAGGAAAGAGACCGAGCGGTTGAGTGCTGTGTTTTCAGATGTGCGAATCAAAGTCTGATCCGAATAG
>VGSE01000112.1 GCA_016875135.1 Deltaproteobacteria bacterium | reverse complement strand
TACATCTTTGAGATCTTGAGTTGCTCTGACGGAGCCTCGGGTTAAATCGACCGCAATAAGAGCGGCAATAACAAAAAGAGTAATAGCTAAAAGCACTTCAATAAAGGTAAAACCGTCTTGGTTTTTTAAAGTTGAATGGCACATATTAAAAGCTGTCGATTTTTTGTTTAAAAAACTCTACTTTCCCAGAAGTGGGATGAATGAATAACGAATATCCACCTTCTTTGGCTGACTGGGAATTTAAATACACAATGGCTTTTTCATTTAGGCCATTGGGAAAAAAATAAATATAAGTAATTCCCTCTGTAATTTTACCTTCCTTTTCTTTTAAGAGACCGTTGAATACGACACCGGGCGGAAGATTTTTGGGTTCCTTGTTGTATTTGTCCACCACTTTAAAATCGCTTGCAGCCGCGTTAACGGCATCTGGATTTTTTGGATCTCGTTTAACACTTAAAAGTGCCAATTCGCTAAGAGGCTCCGCTCCGTCCCGGCTTTCTACAGAGTAGGTATTTTTATCTAGATCTAGACTTAAACGGTAAATGGAATTTAACAAAATTGCGTCGGTGCGAACCCCCCTAATGAGAGCAGTAAGTTTCCGGGCAGAAGTGTTAATATTCTGCCCGGTAATTCGTGAGACCACCGGCATTCCAAAGGATAGAACCAGGACAATAATAGCCAGAACCAAGAGTATTTCGATTAGGGTAAATCCCTTTTTGTTGTGCGAAACACTCAATGCAAAACCTAGGGCGAACTTATTCCGACTTGATATCGTCCGAGGTGTCTGGCTTTTGATCCGGTCCATCGGAAGTGATGGAATAGTTTTGTCCGTCATCGCAAGCATAATGATAAGTTCCCCCAAATGGGTCTTTCGGAACCGATTTTTTACCTAAGTAACCCCCATCAGGATAGTTTTCAGGGATTTTTCCAACTGAGGGTTTGCTGATAAGTGCTTCTAGTCCCTGTCCTGTTTCTGGATAGTTGTTGTGAGCCAAATAATAGGCATCCAAGGCCTGCTTAAAACTAGCAATTTGGACTTTAGTAGCATCAACTTTTGCTCTTTTGAACTGGTCAATCAATTTAACCCCGGCAAAACTTCCCAGCATGACCACGAGGGCTAACACGATCATGATTTCAACGAGCGTGAATCCTTTGTTGTTTTTGTTTTTTTTCTTAGTTCTCATAGCTAACGATGCTCCTTCTTTCTGATGCTCTAGCCCGGTGAGGCTGCTAGATTGTTTAATTCGAGTAATGGCATAAAAATGGAGAGTGCTACTAAGGCAATCACTCCACCCATCACGGCAATCATAAGCGGCTCTAGTAGTCTTGTCATCGATTGTATTGCCGTATCGACTTGGGAATCATAAGCATCCGAAACTACATTGAGCATTTCCTCAAGTTCCCCGGTTCTTTCACCCACGGCAATCATGTGGGTTAGAATAGGGGGAAACTCACCACTAGCTTTCAGGGGGCCCGCAATGGAATGTCCCTCGCTAATACTGTCTCTTGATTGAATGAGTGCCTTTCGGATGACAGCGTTATCTACAACCTCCTTAACGACATCGATGGCATCTAAAAGTTGTACCCCGCTGCCTAACATTGTACTTAAAGTTCGAGCAAAACGAGAGACGGCAATCATTCGGACCAGCTTTCCTACGCCAGGGAGTTTTAATGCGATAGCATCCCATTTGGCTCGTCCGGCTTTTGTTCCTATCCACCACTTAAGAAGAAAAAAGCTACCGAGCGAAAGAGCAATGAGAAAAAACCATTGATTAGAAATGAAATTGCTGATCGCCAACATGATCTGGGTTAACTGAGGTAAAGCCATATTTGACCCGGCAAAGACTTCGGTAATTTTGGGGACGGCAAAAGCGAAAAGAAATATCGTGATAGCAGTTCCTGCTATCATCATGAAAATCGGGTAAGTCAAAGCTCCTATGATTTTTTGTCGCATTTGTTGATTGGCTTCGGCAAAATTGGCCAAACGAACAAGAACCAGGTCCAAATTACCACTGGCTTCACCTACTTGGATCATCGCAATAAAAATGGGGGAGAAGACCTTGGGGAACACCTTACAGCTGTCAGCAAGCGATTTTCCTTCATTTACAGTAGCCTTAACTTGGGACATGACGGACTTTAATTTGGGATCATCGGTTTGTTCTACAACTGCATCTAAGGCTTCATCCAATGGAATGCGAGCCTTAATCATCGTGGCAAGTTGGCGGATCATTAAAGTCAGATTTTTTGAATTTACGGTGCCACCAAAGCTGAATCCTGACTTGGATTGGCTCTTTATTTCCCCAGTTCTCTCTTTGATTTCAGAGATAAAGATCCCCTTCTGCTTTAGTTTTTGCCGCGCCGATTTGGTGGAATCGGCATCGACCGTTCCCTTAGTGGGCTTGCCCGCAGAAGAAACTCCTTTGTATTCGAAAATAGCCATATTGAATTATTCTTGAGTGACAGCAACTAGTTCAACCGCCGTAGTAATCCCTTCGAGAACCTTGTTAACCCCGTTTTGTCTCAAAGTTATCATCCCCTTTTGTTGAGCAGCTTTTTTTAAAACCGCTGAATCGGTTCTTTGCATGATGAGAGATTTAAGTTCGTCATCTAGAACCATCAATTCATGGACCACCATTCGTCCTTTATAACCGGTGCCCCCGCATTCGTGGCATCCTGGGGAACGAACAATTTTTTTGCCACCGAATACATTTTTGTCGAGTCCTAAGTTGTCGAGTTCAATTTCGGTTGGGGTGTAAAGTTCAGAACATTTGGTGCAGGCCTTTCTCATGAGTCGTTGTGCAAGAACTGCCAAGAGGGAAGATGAAACTAGGAAGGGCTCTACTCCCATGTCAACAAGACGAGTGACAGCCCCGGGGGCGTCATTAGTATGAATGGTCGCAAAGACCAAGTGGCCGGTTAGAGAGGCTTGAATAGCGATTTCGGCAGTTTCCTTATCCCGAATCTCCCCGACCATGATGACATCCGGATCCTGACGAAGAATAGCCCTAAGGCCCGATGCGAAGGTGAGGCCGATTTTGGGATTGGCTTGTATTTGCCCAATGCCTTTGAGGTCGTATTCAATGGGGTCTTCAACAGTGATAATGTTTCTATCGATGGAATTAATTCTAGAAATTGCAGCATAGAGAGTCGTTGTTTTACCCGACCCGGTTGGACCTGTGACTAGGATTATGCCATGTTGCTTGTGAATGAGCTGGTTAATTTGCTTGATTGAATCGGTATCAAATCCCAAGTCAGGGAGATCGAGTCGGACGCTACTTTTGTCAAGCACCCTGAGAACTAGGCGCTCTCCATGGGCCGTAGGAATCACCGACAGACGTAAGTCGACATCTTTTCCTGCAATTTTGATCTTGATTCTACCGTCCTGTGGTAATCTTTTTTCAGCGATGTCGAGTTCCCCCATAAGTTTTATTCGCGAGGATATCCCGGCATGGAGTCCCTTCGGAGGGCGGGCGACATCGTAAAGAACTCCATCGATCCGAAGTCTCACGACCATTTCCTTTTCGTAGGGCTCAATGTGAATATCGGACGCCTTATCTTTGATGGCTCGAAACATTAGATTGTTGACGAACTTAATGATGGGGGCGTCATTTTCTGAAGCTTCCAGAAGATCAACGGGTTCTTCGAGGTCGTATTGGAATTCCTCTGCCTCAGGTTGATCCATATCCGGCATAATGTCTTGTCGAATTCGTTCATAGATTCTATTGATAGCATCGAGAATAATACGGCTTTCACAAAGTACTGGTTTGACATCTTTTTGATAAATAACCTTAAGATCATCAATGCATTGCAAATTAAATGGATCGCTGATGGCAACAGTGACAGTCAAATCATCGACTGCAATAGGAATAATTTCGAATTGTCGGGCGTACATGATGGGGAGGTCTTTTACCCAATCGAGATTAATTGCGTTGAGTTCAATATCTTTAATGGCAGGAATACCTAGCTGAAGACTCAAGGCAATTAAGATTTCCTGTGGCTGAAGAAACTTCTTTTGAACAAGAATTTCCCCAATCTTTCCGCCTTTATCTTTTTGAATCTCTAACGCCTCTTTAAGTTGGTTTTCTGTGAGAGAGGTTTGAGTCAAAAGGATTTGACCAATTTTGGTTTCTTGTCGAAGAGCTTGCTTCGCTGCTTGTGAAACATTGTTTGGCACTGTTTTATCCTTTTATCATAAAAACTGTTTCTTTAAATACTATGTCTAAAGATCGCCCGAATCTAAAGTTTTTGAATCCGAGGGTAAATTGAGATCTGGTTCCAAAATGGGATCTGGAGATTTACCTGTATCGTTGTCTTCTCGAAGTCGAATAGGTGGTTCTTTAGATGGCGTGGCCTTCGATGATTTTAGCGGGGGTTCTTCTGGTGAGAGAGGGGACTGAATTAGACTCTCTCTTGGTTTGCTGGCCTCTTTGGGAGAGCTGAGTTGATTTGAAGAGGGGGGTTCTTCGGGAGCGTCATCCTCATTGTTTCGATAATCAAAGATCTTTTGTTCGGCTCCCCGTTGGTTTTGTTCTTCGAGTTTCTGCTTAAGCTCTTTAACTTCTTTTTCATTGGGATCATCTGAACCATAAAAACGGCCCACAAATTCTTCGCGGCTGTCAAAGCTTTTTTGAATTTGATTTGAGGCTTCTAAACTTGTAGCGATGATTTTCGGGTGCATTAGAATGATGGTATTGGTTTTAAGGTTCTTATAAGTTTTGGACTTAAATAACCAACCGAGCACGGGGATGTCTCCTAAGAGAGGAACTTTAGCGACATTCTCTTCAATTTTGTCAGACATGAGTCCGCCCATCATAATGAAATCTTGATCTCGAACAACTACAGAAGTGTTTGTAACCCTAGAAGTTGTTGCTACTTGAAAGTTTGCAAGAGCGGATGGGACCGAGGAATTTGGTTTAAATGTATCTACCTTTTGTTCGATTTCTAGACGGATGTTTTTGCTTGCAGCATTAATGTGGGGCGTGAGTTTAATAGTGATCCCAGTTTTTAATCTTTCAATTGAACCGGTGGCCCCTCCGACTTGAGCGACGGCCGCAACAAGAGATGTTTGAACCGGAGTTTCGTCTAACACTTGAAATTCAGCTTTTTCGTTATCTAGAGCGATAATTTGGGGTGTTGAGAGCAGGGACGATTTCGTTGATTTTGTGAGAAGATTGATGAGCCCCATGAAATTACTTAGAGTAACCGTGGTTCCGCTGCCCCCAGCAGTTCCTGGAACTGTGAAGTTGAATGAGGAACCTGCTGCAATAGGTATGGTTGCCCCTTCTTGAGGTATTCCTCCGGTGATAGCGGAAAGTAAAGAGCTTGAATCTCCAATGAACCCCCCCGCAAATCCGCGTCCGGGAGAGGCGGCTGCGAGGTTGGTCCCAATTTTGGTAAAGTCGTCAATGGCGACCTCAATAATAGCAGTTTCGACAAAAACTTGAAGGCGAGGGATATCAAGTTTTTTGATCACTTTTTTGAGTGTTTGGTAATCGACAGAATTTGCAGTTATGACAAGAGAGTTGGTGGCTGCATCGGAAGTGACTTTGACTCCCCCTTCGAGTTCTGCCGAAACGGGGCCTGAGCTGACCGGTGCTGGAGCTCCTCCTGGAGCACCGGGCGACGATGAGCTTCGTCGGCTACCGCCTTTCGTTCCTCCACCTGCGAGTGAAGAGAGTGTCGAAGCTAAGTCTTCAGCTTTAGAGTATTCGCAGTAATAAACATGAATTCGTCCATTGTCGGATGTTTTAACATCGAGTTTTGCTACGAGCTGTTTGAGTTGTTCGAAACCGGCAAGATTCGCGAGGACTACTAGACTGTTAGTTTGTTCATCTGGAATGATTTTCGAAATAACTCCGCCACCCCGGGTTTTTTCAAGAGCACTTTTCCTAAAAGATCTTGGTTGTCCTGGAGACCCTTTTCCTTCGCTGTATATTTCACCGAGCATATCAGCAATGGATTTGGCGGCGCCGTTTTTAATTCTTAAGACGTGGAGAGTCGTCTCGTAGTTTTTAACGTCGAGAGTCTCGAGGATCTCTTTGATTCGCTGTATGTTCGATCCAGTATCGGTAATAATAATGGAATTGGTGGGTTCGTAGGCAAATAGTTTGCCTTGACGAGTGGTCAGATCGCGAAACTCCCTTTGAACTTCATCGGCATTAATGAACTTTAATTGGAAAATTCTTGTGATGAATTGATCGTCTTTGGGGGCATAATCTCCTGCATAGGTTTTAACAGGAGCCCGCCTTGCTTCTGCAGAATCGATAATCCGTATGTATTTGCCCGACTGAACAGTAGTCAGTCCATTGGCATCCAGAGCGGAGAGAAACGCTTGATAAGCCTCTTGGAGAGAAACTGCTGACGGTCCCATGATCGTGATACGTCCTCTGACTTTTTGATCGATGATAAAGTTTTTTCCAGTCCACTTTGAAATTAGAGTGACAACATCTTTGATCTCTTTATCTGGAAGGTCGAAGTTTTTAACTTCAAGAGATTTTATAGAGGGGTCTAGTTCCAAGTAGTCGGCTAGTTTAGGCGGGGCTTTTTTCTTGCCCGCTGCAGCTGAAGAAGGCTTTGTGGGTGAACCTTGGGGAGGAGAAGTTGAGCCGTAATTGTTTGAGAAAGAAGAAGGAGGAGAGGGTTGATTCGGGGTTGAAGGTTGAGTGATTCGAGAAGGTGGTTGAGAGGGGTTGGGTGGCGGCTGCTGGGGTTGCGCGACCGGGGGCTGGAATCCAAAGTTACTTCCCGGGTCTAAAAAATCATCGTCTTCTTGAAACTCGGATCCTGGAGGGGGGGGGAGTGTCCCTGGAATTTCTCCAAAGGGGTTTTCGTTAGGTTCCGACCAGCTCTTAACTGAGAGACCAAGAGTTAAGCTAGCTAGGATTAGTAGAATGATGCTTTGGTGTTTCATAGCGACCTCATTTGACTTCGTAAGAGAAGGGTATTTCTTGGCCCCCTCGAAGTACTTTTAAATCGATTCGTCTTGCATTTCTTAAGACCTGAAATGCCTCGACCCCTTTTCCTAAATTATCGAAAATGACATCATTGGCAGAGAGCAAAACATCGCCTTGAGCCAGTCCAAGCGAGGCGAAAGGGGAGTCGGGTTCGATACTTTGAATGAGAAAACCTTTCATTTTATTGTCCAGTGTGTAGGGGACTGCCTTTGCCGTTTGAAGGACGTTATTAATGTCTTTTAATTGTTGTTCCAGATAATTTTGTTTTACTGCATAGCTAGATTCCCCAAGGCGATTAATGCCCTCTGCGAGGCGACCTTCTCTAAAAGGCAGGAGCCCGTTTTGATCTTCGGGAATTTCGATATATTCTAAATCTTGGGTTTGTTTCACTTGGAAACAAAAGCGCTTTCGATCCACCTTTAGAGCTTGAAGCCGGCCATCGTTAAAAAGTTCATCTTTCTTAACAGCGACTTTTGCTGGTTTACCTTCTTCTTCGAGTAAGGCTACGGAAAGATCGTCATTGGTCATCACGATAGTGCCTAGGAGTTTTATCCGTTGGCTAGATAGTTTGGCTTGAGAGAAACAGTCCATGAGTCCTTGGTCGAAGGGCTCGGGTATTTTGTTTTCAACATTGAAGATATTTCTGTTTTCGATGGCACTAAAATCTTCGATGGGTGCAGTGGGTCTTTGAACTCTAAGTTTCTTGGGAGGAATAGGAGTGTAGGTTGGGCGAATGAAATAGGTACCAATAATTCGTGAAGCAATAGCGCTTGCCAAACAGATGGCTAGAACTGTTAGCCCGAGTCTAAACAAAAGAGAGTGTTCCTGCACTGAGTCGAGAGCGATCTTTTTTGGGAGCTTTTGTTTAATTGGCCCAAAAAGTTTTTTGGCCGAGAGTGGTCTCTTTAGGCGACTGCCATCGGGTCCGCGTTTTTTGAAAAATGTTTTAAAAAAGTTTTTCATCGTGCCTAACAATTAAATTCTGACACCCCGTGACTGTTGAAACGGAATAATCCGCTCATTGAGACTGCAAGCTTAAGACCAGGTTTGTAGGATCAAAAAGTACAATTAAATCAAGGCAAGCAGGAGGTGTAACGCGGCAGATTAAAGACCTTTTGTCAATTTAGAGCAAAACTTACCTCGAAATAATGACAAACTGACAATGGAATCTTGTAATGACGAAAACCTGTTCTCTAGGTAATCTTACTTTGGATGGAATCAAAGCTATTTGAACAGGGTTGTAGATATTTTGATGAAGAAGATTACTTTGAAGCCCATGAGATTTGGGAGGAAATTTGGATCGACGCTTTTGGTCCGAGACGATATTTCTTGCAGGGACTCATTCAGGCCTCTGTAGCGTTGCATCATGCTAG
>VGSE01000111.1 GCA_016875135.1 Deltaproteobacteria bacterium | reverse complement strand
TAGTTAAAAAATATACCAAAAAAGCCGGAATTACTCGTAAAGTGTGGCCACATATGATTCGACATTCTTTTGCGACCCATGTCCTAAGAGGCGGGGCTGACTTAAGAGCCGTTCAAGAGCTTTTGGGTCATAAATCGATCTCAACGACAGAAATTTATACGCATTTGGCCATCGAAAACCTTAAAGTCATGCAGCTTAAGTATCATCCCAGAGATTAGTTCTCTGGAAATTCATTTTTCCTAACAAAGAAACAGGAGTCCATGATGAAAAACATTCTAATTTGCTTTGCCCTTTGTGTTTCTTTAACGGCCTGTTTAAAACAGAGCTACCCTAATAATGGAAGTCCGATTTCTCAGGGACAAAAAATACAGGGAGCGATTGTTTTGCGCGATTGGCATGGACATGCTTTGGAGAAGCCCGAAGGACAGGTTCTAGCTCAGTTTGTGAACACGGCTCAACGAGAGGTTTTGAGAGCGGGGTTACGACTCCCTCACTTAGCAAAAAATTCTAAGGCTCAACGGGTGACCACTCAGTGTGAGATCCTTCATGAGCCAAAATCTAGTCAAAAGGCTCTAGAATATAGGGCTTCAACGGAATCGACAGTGAGTATGGGGAAAATTTCTTTTGGAACTTCTGCTAGTAATCTTGTTCCACTTCTTGAGGGGAACAATCATCTCTATAAGCTAAATCTTCAGCCTGGTTTTGAAAGTGGGATTTATTTGGCTTCGGTCGAAGGGAATTCAAAGACTTCAGGTTTTTCAATTAAGATCTCTATGCCTGAGAGAATGAGTAAGGTTTTTGTGGCCGGACAGGATTTTGAAACTTCAGCAACTGCATTTCGCAAAAGTGAACCTTTGCAATTGTCTTGGGAGGCTCCCAAAGGCGAATTTGATATTGAATTTAATCAAATGGAATTTGAATTGATTTCCGAAACTGATAAAGAAGTTGTAAGTTT
This sequence comes from Deltaproteobacteria bacterium, assembly GCA_016875135.1. Classification (GTDB taxonomy): domain Bacteria; phylum Bdellovibrionota; class FAC87; order UBA2466; family UBA2466; genus UBA2466. The sequence goes on along the minus strand of VGSE01000111.1, from coordinate 7,509 downwards.
GATTTGTGGTATGAAGGAAAAAGATCTTCTCTCAAATTCGAGTACTACTGTTCGTTGGGAAATCCCTTCTAATTACTTGCAGGCTTTAGAGGCCACTACTTCCGGACTTGCAATTTTGAAAAGAGGGCAATGGATGAGAGCCTCAAGTCCTGAGATAGGAGTCGTCAATTTCGAAGGCGTACGTATCTACGCCACCCAAGCCCTCATCGCAGAATAGGGTGTCAGTCTCCCGTTAAGCTTAAAAGGTAGCGGTCATCGTTTTTTGGGTGCAACCAAAAGTAAAGCCATACCTTTTGGTAGTTAATCTTCTGTGGTTTCGGTGTTTACTTGGGGTTTAGATTTTGAGAGCAGTTCGTTTTCGATGGAAGCTTTCTTTTTCAAGTTGTCCTGCCAAGATTCCATGAGTCCTCGTTGAAAAGAAGCTAAGACTTTCCCCCCTTCAGCCTCTTCATTTTTCTGAATATCCGATGGCGACGGTAATTGGAAAGAGTTCAATTTAATGTAGTAGTAATTATCTTGAGCATAGAACAACTTTTTTGAAACGGGCTGAGATTTAGAGAGGTCTGAGATGCCATCTAAGATCGAGTCGATCGCTCCAATTCCGGGTATGTTTCCTTCTGCAAATTTAAAAGCTCCCGTTTTTTTGATTTCAACCTTCCAAGCCTTAAGCTTGGCTTCGATCGATTTTCCTTCGGCCAGAAGTGTTTCAATCTCTTTTTTCTGAGAGCTTACCCAGTCACTTTTTCTCTTTTCTTTAAGAAGTGTTGTTGCAATGGTAGAGGTTTTTTGTTCTAAAGGAATAACTTTAGCGGAGCGTTGATTTTCTAGTTTAATTAAAAAATAACCGAAAGGAGTTTCAACTAACGGAGAAATCTCTCCGAGTTTGAGTTTGTCGATCGCCAATTCAAGCGGTTCTTCCAAAGTTCCTCGGTTGATCCAACCTGCGTGTCCCCCTTTTTTTGCATATTCATCATCCGATTTGGCTTTTGCCATGGCTTCAAAATTACTAGGAGTAACTTCTTTTTCGATGGCTTGGGCTTTTTTCTTGGCTTCGGCCTTTACGGTTTCGGAGGCTTGAAATGGGACCCCGATTCGTATTTTTTTGATCTCTACCGCCGCGGGCTCGGTGAAATCTTTGATATGAGAGTCATAGTAGCCTTTGATTTCGTTGCTGGCTGTTTGGCTGAATTGTTCGATTTCTTTAGCAGAGGGCTCTATTTTGGGGGCTAAGCTGTTAAAATCAATTTTAGCATAAGCGAGATCGATTTTCGTTTGGGCCGATTCCGTCGCTCGACGAGACTGATCGGGAGTTAAGCGAACTCTGGACGTGAGATAATTTTGCCACCGTTGCGTCTCCATCTCCTTTCGCATCCTATTTTCTTCAAGCCCTCGGTTGGGAAGTTTAAGGTATTGCTCCGAGTCAAATTTTCCGTTCGTTTGAAAATAGGGAAGGGTGCGAATTCGATCGGCGAGTTCAACGTCGGATATCAAAAATCCTCTCGCTGCAGCCTCTTGGGCCAAAAGTTTGTATTTTATAAGTTCTTCTAAGGTGGATTCAGGGATCCTAAAGGCCGAAATCAATTTTTCATCGTATTGTGCCCCTAGCATTTGCTGGTATTGCATGAGGCGATATTGAAGAACCTGCTGAAATTCACGCTGGCTGATACTTTCTCCGTTTACCCAAGCGACAACGGCTCCCTCGCCTTTGGTGTTAGACATTTTTCCCGATCCGTAAACGAACACCATCACAAAAATGATTGCGACTAGAATGAGAGTATATAAGAGATTTTCTTTTTTCTGACGAATTGCTTCAAGCATGTTGGTTCATATCCCTTGAGGGTTATCATTTGAAAAATTGTCTAAAACACAATTAGTCAAACGGGTTGAAGTATGTTAAAAATCATCAATTACATTAAGGTGATCCGTTATTAAAATCAAGTAACCTTGGCAACCGGAAGAAAATATTATTTAGTCGCTCTTCTCTCGTCGGTCACGTGTATCGTGGCGCTTTACATTCACGTACATCGGCAAGGGCGCACCACTTGGATTGATAGCGGGATTATCTCGATCACGGGGGCTCTTCAGTCGGGTGTCTCTGGCTTGGTGCAAGGCGTTAAAGGGGTTGTTGATCATTACTTTTTGTTGGTGGATGCAAAAAAAAGAAATGAAGAGCTTGAAAGCGAAGTCAGTGCTTTAAGAAGTAAAGTGGTTTCTCAAGAAGAAATTTTATTAGAAAACAAGCGTCTGCAGGACCAGTTATCCCTAAAAGCTAAAGAAAAGGAAACTCTTTTAGCAGCTAAAGTGGTAGCACACGATGTTTCCCCCGACTTTCTCGGTATCAGGATAGACCGAGGTCTATCCCACGGGGTCCAATTGGGTATGGGCGTGATTCACACCAATGGCGTTGTAGGTAGGATTCATCGTGTAACTCCTTCCTATGCGGACGTGATAACTGTGCTTGATCCTTCAAGTAACATGGATGTTATTATTCAGCGGAGTCGAGCTCGAGGTATTTTGTCTGGTCAGAGCAAGAGTTTGACCGGAAAGTTAAAATATGTGGATAGACTTGAGGATGTTATGGTTGATGATCTTCTGGTCTCTACCGACTTTGGTCATATTTTCCCTAAAGGGGTAATGGTGGGAACGGTCACGGGGGTGAGCCCCAATTCGAATGGGATTTTACAGTCGATTTCGGTTAAAAGTGCAGTGGATATATATCGGGTAGAGGAGGTGTTTCTTGTATTTCCTCCAAGGCAATCAGAAAAAGCTATTAACTAACCTTAATCCTCTTTTTCTGACTTTCTTTGTACTAATTTTAATTTTATTTAAAACAACCGCGGAAGCTTGTGTGCCTTCTTTTTTCACTGGCTGGGATCTTCTTCTCCCCATCGTAATTTATCTGGGCCAGAGACGAGCTATCTGGGAGGGAATCCTAATCGTATTATTTAATAGCCATCTTTATTCTTTAAATTCCTCGGCTCCCATTGGTCTGTTTGTTTGTTATTACCTCGGATTTTTCTTTTTTGCTCGGTTGGTCGCCTATATTGTTTACGCGCAAACTCCCATTTCTGTGTTTACGCTTCTTTTTCTAGTGACTATTTTAGCGCGGTTTGTTCTTCCTTTAATCAGTCAATCTTTTGATCAATCTATTTTTATTTTATCTTGGGCCAATTGGAACTTGTGGAATCTTATTTTAAATTCTGTGTTGGGCTTTTTTATTTATTTGGTTTTGGGGCAGTTAGATCGATTGACTTTAAAGGTTCCTCCGCGAAGCATCACTTTGGGGGATAACATCTTATGATCGGACGTGAGGATGAGGTTCGTGAGTTTAGACAAAGAGTATGGGGATTCCAGACCTTTCTGATCGTTTTTTGGGCCATTTTGGTGGCTCGATTAGCGTACTTGCAGATTTATCAAGGGGCTGCGCTCAGAAAATTCTCTGAGGCGAATCGATTAAAAAATGAAAAGCTATTTCCGACTCGAGGGATCATTTTTGATCGCAATGGCAAGGTCATCGTTGATAATCGGGCTGCCTTTGATGTGGTCTTGTTATCTCAATATTATAAAAACACACCTGAAAATATGTTGAGATTAGCCAAGGCGTTAAATTATAGCCCCGAGGAAATGGAAAAGAGATTGCAGAAGATCGGAAAGGCTAGGAGTTACATTCCGGTTTTACTTAAAGCAGACGTTTCAAAAGATAATATTGCAGCGATAGAAACATCTTATCCCAGTTTATTAGGGGTAGATATTGAAGCGACCGTGCAGCGTCGGTATCCCTTTAAAGATGTGGCCTCTCAACTCTTGGGGCATATCAGTGAAGTCAATACTGCTGATATTCAACGAGATTCTAAGAAATCGCTTCAATCAGGTGATTATATTGGAAGAATGGGGCTTGAGAGATCCTATGACCCAGAGCTTCGTGGGGTGAATGGAGTGGGATATGTTGAAGTGGATGCTACTGGGCGTCGTCGAAAAGTTGAGGGGGCAGAGAAACTTCTCGGATTTGTTGCTCAAACCGAACCCATTCCCGGAAACAATTTGTATCTGACAATTGACGTAGATCTTGAGATGGCTGCCGCAAGCTCTTTGAAGAACCATAAGTATCATGGGTCGGTAGTTGCTTTAGACCCTCGGAGTGGAGAGGTTCTCGCTCTGGTGAATGAACCCGGATTTGAGCCCGAAAAAATCTCGGGCAGGGAAATTGATTCTAAGATCTGGTCGAATCTACGAGAAAACAAAGAGCGTCCGCTACGCAACAGAGCCATTCAAGATATCTATCCTCCAGGATCCACTTTTAAAATCTTTATGGCCATTGCAGCTATGGCAGAGGGAAAAGTTACAAAACATACTTCACATCATTGTAGTGGCGGAATGCCTTTTGGAAAGAGAAGGTTTAATTGTTGGAAAACACATGGAGCTACCGACTTTGTCAAATCTATCAGAGAATCTTGTGACGTTTACTACTACAATTTGGGAATCTCTCTAGGCCCCGATTTGATTGCGAAATATGCCAGAATGTTTGGTTTAGGTCAGCCAACCGAAATCAAATTAGCTGGGGAACAAAGAGGTTTAATTCCGGATACGCAGTGGAAACAGGAAAGATTTAAAGACATCTGGCATCCCGGGGAAACTTTAAGTATTGCCATTGGACAAGGCTATATTTCAACCACTCCCATTCAGCTAGCTAATGCTTACGCAGCCATTGGGAATGGGGGGTTTCTTTATCGACCCTATTTAGTCAAAAAAATTGAGAAACAAAATGGTGAACTGATTAAGGAATTTCACCCAGAATTAAAGAGAAAAATCGAAATTCCTCAAGGGATTTTCGATGCTGTTAAAGAGGGGTTATATCAGGTCACCAATAAGCCAGGGGGAACGGCGATCGTTAGTGGTCACAGCAAGAAAGTCGTTATTTCAGGAAAAACCGGGACTGCACAGGTAAGAGCTTTTTCGGATATCATGAGAATGAAGTGTGAATCAATGCCAAACAAAGATCGCCATCACGGCTGGTTTGTAGGCTATGCTCCTAGAGAAAATCCTGAAATTGCGGTAGCGGTGGTCGCAGAGCATTCGTGCCATGGGACGGCAGCAGCTCCTATCGTTAGAGATGTTATCGAAGCTTACTTTGATAAGAAAAATCCCTCTGAGCCTATAAAACCTAACGAAAACCCTAAAGAGGAAAATATAAAAGTTAAAGATCCGATCGAGGAGTTAGATGGCGAAGGTGGAGATGTCGGAGAGACCGGATAGGTTGAAACAATAAACATGGAATCACAAAACTTTATCAAAACATTTAACTTAGGTCTGATCATTTCGATGTTTCTCCTATTTTTACTTGGAGTCATCACTTTATATAGTGCTGCGAGAGGTCCAGGACTTTATGGGCTTTATAAAAGTCAACTGATCTATTTCAGTATCGGATTGGTTCTCATATCTATTTTGGTTTTTGTAGATTCTGAAATGCTTCAAAAGGTTTCTTATCTTTCGTATGCCGTAGTTTTAATTATGCTGGGCTTGGTATTGGTGGTTGGCCACGAGTCTAAGGGAAGTTCACGCTGGTTTAACCTGGGTTTTTTTCACTTACAACCCTCAGAGCTTGCCAAAGTGAGTATCGTAATGACTCTTGCTAAGTATTTTTCCGATGAAAAGCTTGGTGGACCGTACACTTTGAGAAGGCTATGGATTCCTTTAGTGCTAATTCTTCCTTATTTTCTCTTGATTCTTAAGCAACCCGACATGGGAACCGGAGGAATTGTTTTTCTTACTGCTGGTGTGCTTATTTTATTTGTGAAAGTTGATTGGCGTTCATTGTTAATTGTTGGGGTTTTAGGTGTCATCACCGTGCCCCTGGCCTATGAGTTTGTAATGCACGATTATCAGCGAGAACGGGTAAAAACATTTCTCGATCCTGAGAGAGATCCTAGGGATACCGGTTACAATGCTTTGCAATGTAAAATTGCGGTAGGCTCTGGAAAATTTTTTGGAAAGGGTTATTTAAAGGGAACACAGTCTCAATTAAATTTCATTCCTGAACAGCAAACCGATTTTATTTTTTCTGTATTTGCAGAGGAAAGAGGATTCATGGGGGCGCTAATCCTCTTAGCCCTCTATGGCTCCTACTGTTTTTATTCATTTAGAACGGTGGCTAGGGCTCGGGGCAAGTATGAGATGCTTTTGGCCTTTGGACTTACTTCGATTATGTTTTGGCATGTCTTTATCAATATCGGAATGGTCATAGGGGTTCTCCCGATTGTGGGGGTGACGCTGCCTTTTTTTAGTTATGGGGGATCATCGCTTATTACTTTTATGTTGATTACGGGATTGCTACTCAATATCAGTCGTAAAAGATATATTTTTTAATTTATGGCAGAAAAACCCAAGAAAATTCTTTATGTTCAATACACTAATCCGGCAGCATTTCCCCCTTTAGAGAATAGCGCACTGTTGCTCGCAAACCGGGGATGGCAAGTCAAATTTCTTGGGACTCAAGCCTTAGGGTTAGAAAATGTTCACTTATTAAACCATCCGAATATCAAGGTGGAATTGGGCTCTTATTGTTTCCCTGGTAAAAAGCAGAAACTAAATTATTTTGTGTTTATACTACGTTCAGCGAAAGAGATGCTCATGGGCCAATATAGCTGTGTTTATGTTTCTGATATTTTTGCAACTCCCATAGGATGGTTCGCTTGCGTAGTGTTGAATAAACGAGTTTTTTATCACGAGCACGACACTCCAAGTTGTGCCCATTCGAGATTCACTCAGTTTCTTCACTGGACCCGTAAGAAGTTGTCTTCTCAAGCTGATTTATGTATTTTCCCGCAGACAGAGCGGGCCAACACATTTCTAAATCAGTTTTCTGCAGCGAAAGTTCAAGTCTGTTTTAACATGCCACTTAAATCAACAGCGATTAACGCGAGTGAAAAAAACAGACAGACTTTTTTCACTCTTTGGTATCATGGGTCATTGATTGAGGAGCGATTACCCTTTCAGATTCTGGAGGCGCTTAGAATTCTACCAAATGATGTGGCTTTAAAATTTGCAGGGTACGAAACATTCAGTTCAGAGGGGTTCCTGAAAAGATTTTTCGATAAGGCGAGGAAACTAGGGGTTGAAAATCGAGTTCAATATTGTGGGGTTCTTGAGACTCGGGAATCGCTATTTCGGCAAGCCCAAGAGTGTCAGTTGGGGTTGGTTCTCTTCCAAAAACAGTTTGTAGAGCCCATGGTGGGTGCCTCGAATAAACCCTATGATTATTTAGCTTGCGGAATGCCAATTCTATTCAATGATTCATCCGAATGGATAAACTTTTTTGAAAACCAAGGGGTAGGGAAGAGCTGCGATCCTGGGAGTTCAGAGAGTATAGCTCAAGCAATCAGATTCCTCGTTGAGAATGAAACAGAATATGCAAACATGCGAAAGCGAGGGCTTGAGAAAATCTCAACCGAGTGGAACTATGAAGCACAATTTGCACCGATTCAAAAACTGTTAGAGAACTAGGCTCTAAGA
>VGSE01000110.1 GCA_016875135.1 Deltaproteobacteria bacterium | reverse complement strand
TTTTGGGGGGCATGCGGAAATCGAAGAAGTCGGAGAGGGTCCAAAGGGCGCGCTTGGCCTTCTCCACCACCACGGGATCCCAGGGTGCCACCGTCGCCGCGTTTCGCGCGGACTGCGGAATACTCTCCCAAACCAACCGCTCGGACTTGAGCAACGACACCATCACCAGATTCCCCACCAATCGATCGGTGGTAGCGGCCAGACGGGCGAGCTCCCGCACGGGACCCAGACTCGACGTCGGCTTTCCTTCCGCAAAACCCTTCGCCCAACGAAGACGGCCCCAGGCCACCCAGGGTACCCCATCGCCGTCGTCCCCCCACCGCTGGTACTTGGCGAGGGATTCCATCCAGTCGAAGGATACTTTCCCCAACCACTCCTTCATCGTCCCCGCCGTGGGGGCATCCAATCCCAGCGTCATCACCTTTTCACGGATCTCCTCCGGCAACGACCTCGCCTGCTCTCGGGCCTCCCTGGGAACCTCCGATCCAGGGATGGCGGGTTCACGTCGGAAGAACGGAAGCTGGGCCAAGGTCCGCTGGTCCGCAAGAAACCGGTCCACCGCTTCGTCAAAGGCGGCCGTCGGGGCGATTTCGGTCTTGGACCTTTGATAGAGGTACCAACCGTGGAGCCCCCCCCAGGCCAGAGCAAAACCCACCAGGGGGATCCCCAGATACCATTTCAGCCGTTTCCGTCCCGCCCCCATCGTCCTTCCCCCTGTATACCCCTTGTCTACCTGTCAGGCTTCGAAGCCGTCCAATAAAGTCAGCACTTTCCAAAGGTTCGGCGTAACCGTGGCACGGTTCGACAGCCCGCTGACAGCAGCGCCTCCCGAGGCTCGAACACTTTCTCTAATGGTGTGGTCGGCTTGCTTAGCAGAATCCATTACTTTGAACCCGTGGCTCTGAGCCGCTTCACATCCAAAAGGTACTCATTTACTTTCCGGCCGGATTGTCGATAGGCACCTTTTACTTGTGGGCTAAACTTTTAAATCGGTTGGGATTTAAAAGCTAGCCCACTAGATATTCTAATACTGAATGAAGAGATCGACCGGACAGACCATGAAACCGGGACCCGGAAATGGCTTAGCTCCCATTGTGATAAGAATCGAAGTTAAATTAGCTCCTGACCCACCATTGACTAAGTGTTCATAACCAATAGCTGTTGGAGAAATTTTGTAACTAGCCATCAATTGAGTTGGCTGCACAGGAACATTGTTTAAAGTCTGAACTGAGGCTCTTGAAAAAACGCATTGGTTGTCCATGACTAGCATAAATTTAGTAATCACGGGAGTGAAGTAAGAAAATGAGAATTTTGTAGAGGCAGATTCAGGAATGTTAATTCTGGCAGCGAACTTATATTGAGAAAGCGGGTCCGAGGAATTGGGTTCCCCAAAGCGGAAAAAGCTACCTTGAGCTCCTTGATACGCGTCTCCAGCCGCCACCATTTTTCTCCAGAGAGTTGAAGCATAACTCATGTCACTTACCAAAATGACTAACGCTCCATTCGTGCCTTCAGCGGTTCCTAAAAGACCTGCCTCAGCCTGGTACTTCGCCAAAAAAGCTTTATTGGCTAAATCCAAATCACTTTTTTCAGGCGGAGTAAAAACGGAAACTGGTGGAACCGTTTTTTGAAAATAGACCTGAATTTCGGCTGCCATAGAAAAGTTAGTGAGCAAGAGTCCCAGTATGACTAGCGCTTTGCACGAGAACTGTTTCATTGAATAAGCTCCTTGATTGATGTGTTTTTTAACCGAAGATAGATTTATCAAAAGAATACCAAGGATAAAAGGAACGATGCATAAAGTATCAGTCATAAAAAATTCTGATCATTAATATTAAAACAACGATGAGTAAAATGGGACGTACGATTTGAGCGGCCCTTCGTGTGGCTAGAATCGAACCGGCTAAAGCTCCTACCACGATTCCCGCTGATAAATAGATTCCCAATTCCCAACGGACGTGCCCTAGACGAGCAAAATTGTAAAGAGATACCCCGGCAGAAGTGAAGTTAGCTAATTTTGAAATAGCTAGTGAAGTTAAGAGAGGCAGTCTAGACACAAAAAACAACGAGAGAAACATGAAGGTTCCCCCACCCGGCCCCCATAGTCCATCGTAAAATCCGCACAAAAGACCAAGAACGACGAGAGCTTTGGGGTTTGAAGAAGAACTAGTATGGGCGGCCTCTTTTGAAATCCAAAGGTCTTTTTTCCACAGAATCCAGAGAAGAAGAGGGCAGGTGATCGCAAGAAAAATGGGAAATATAGAGACAGGTAAAAGTGGATTTAGTGAGCTTCCCAGAAAAGATCCTGCACCGATAAAAAGTGTAAAAACCCATCCGCGTCGCCAATCCATGTGCCCTTTAGAACTGTAAATCATTAGTGCAACTAAGGCCGATAAAGTTCCGGCAATTTTATTGGTTCCGATGGTCAGAGGGCCCAAGCCCAAAAAAAGAGAAAGGGCGGGAACGGTGATCAGGCCGCCGCCTCCTGCAATGGAATCGATGAAGCCAGCAAGTAAACCGGTTAGAGTCAAAAAAATTGAGGGGTGAAGTGGCATAGTATTTTATAAACGGGTAAACTATAACGCTAAAAGCAAAATGGGAAATTTTAATTAGCGTATCTTATGTCGAATGGCAAAACTCATCTCAAGGCTTATTTGCAAGCCATTTATAGAGTCCACGCGCCTCATATTACTTTTGAACTTAAGGTAAGTGAAAAATCAGATTCCTTGGATGCTTTGTTATTAAATAAAAAAACTGTGACATGGGCTTTGCTGACCGCTGCGAACCCGCAATCGGAGCTATTAAGTGAAAAAGAAAATGCGCAAAGAAATGCCAAGCTTGAAAAGTTATTAAGACAGGAAAAGTATCTTTTATTTCCAGGCGAAAACATCGACCCCCAAGGAGCATGGCCTGTAGAGAAGAGTTTTTTAGTCTTGGGAATTTCCGAAGAACAGGCCATTCAAGTGGCTAAGCTATTCAATCAGAAAGCGTTGCTCTTCGGAAAACGGAACGAAAGTGTCAAGCTTAAGTACATTGAGTTTGTCTAAATCACTTTAAAAAGTCCACTCAAAGGGAGCAGGTATAAAAAGATAGAGAGCCAAAGCCTTCAATGCCCTAAGGACCTAGTAAAAAGTCCATAGATCCCCGATCGAATGAGAAAATCCTCAACGATTTTTTGGGGGGAAATGGTGGCTTCGTTGAGTTTGTTGAGTGCTATGATTTGTTGTTTTCTGATATGGGCAATAAGTTTTGGATTTTCAAAGACTAGAGGATCTTTCGACCAATCGTGAATTAGCATCTTAAGCTCGCGAGATTTTTCTAAATCATAAAAGTACTTACGAAGGTACGGATCCATATCTTCAAATCGATGGCCGAAGCCATTTGATTTTAATTTGCTCCAAGGTTGGTTGTAATATAGAAGTCCCATATCGATATTTCTATTTTTAGCATTGTGATCGATCCATTTTTGCATGGTTTCTTGAGAGATCCCGTAGTGTTCTTGGGCAAGGGTCCACTGTAGAGTGTTCAAAAACTCGTTAATGTATTTTGGGTTTGAAAATTCAGAAATAGCTCTAACTTCAAATCCGATTAAAGAGGGGGTGTCATAAGTGTCTCCTCCTCGAAAACCCACATAAGCCATTTTTGTTTGGCTTCCCAAAGGGGGCTGAGCCCCTAGCCGGGTGGTCTCTTGAAGATGTCGAAAAACTTGATTAAGTGTGTCTGTATTTAGGTTGTCGAAAAAGATCACATTTTCACTTCGGTTCACGGTGATTCCATGGTTTTTGTCTTCTACGATTCCCATCATTTCTAGAATTAAATTTGACCTGCGATAGAGCTCAGTTATCATCAGGGAGCGCACGGTCCCCTCTTTTTGAAGGCGAGAAATATCTAAAGGGTAAACGATGTGGACATGTTGGTGGGGGCGTTTTTGATTTAGTCCTGTGAGAAAATTCCAAGCGCTATTTGAAACCTCTCCCGCAGGAAAATGACTTCTAAAATGGAGTTCTAAAAAGTTCGGATTTTGAGATTGGGATCCGTATTCAACGTTTCTAAAAAGCCCAGCGATATCGATGGTGTGATTCCCTGGACTTAAAACTTGGCCAAGAAAGGGGGTATCCTTGCTAAACATTAAGGTTGCGGCTTCTTTTGTTTTTATTCCGGGGATGTTTCGGTCTGTCCAAAAGCTTGAAGTCTTTCTGATTGTCACCCAAGTTAGAAAAAAACGTTTTTGATCTAGCGTTAAACTATCCCACGGTTTTTGGGCTAAGTCTTCATAAGAGAGTTTACCTAAGTCTTTCTCGAGGGCGGGTGGAAGGATTAATCGGCTCTTAGGGTCCGAAGGTTTTGGGGGAAGAAGGGGGGCCAGAGTTCCATCTGTTGTGGTCAAAAGTTCTAAAATGCGTTCGGTATTTCGGATCTCTAATTCCACGCTAGTGTCATGGCTCGGCTTGGTGATCGAGCGAAGTACAGAGGCACATTTAGTAAATTGAGGTCTTGCAAAGGCCGGAAAATAAATAGCAAAAATAATAAAGAAACAAGGCCAAAATCTCATACCTAAAATACCTCTCAATACTCGAATGCAAGCCACAGGCCTTAGTTTGCAGCTTCAAAAGGTTAGAGTCGATGATGTAGACTCAAAGTATAGGCCGCAAAAGGGCAATAGTGTCACTGAAATAACCATATAACCAAAGTCATAGTTAAATCGGTGCGAGAAGAGGAGAAGGTCCTTTATGGCAGCGAAGCCTATCTCAATGATGCGTTCCAAAGAGTTTGGATGGCTATTTTAGAGATGTGAGTTGCATATTCAAAATCGATCTGTGCAGAGGTATCAGTTGTTTGATGATAATGTTGATTGATGAGTCCCATAGTGTGTCGGTTTAAGTGCTCATTAAAAAAGACTACCGGGAAACCCAGACTATCTAGAATATAGCCATCGGTGTTGTATAAGTAGCTGCGTTTATCGTCACGATCCCTTAGTACTGCTTTGAAGGGCGGCTTGCCCGATCTGGAAAGTGTCATGGCTATATTTGAAAGCTCCATCGACTCTTTGGATGCGCCCGAATTAATTTGAAATAGAGGATCTTTGGGATCTCTAATTCCAATCATGTCGATTAAAACCATTCCAGCGATATCGGTCTTTTGTTTCATTAACTCTTTCATAAAGTGGCGAACTCCAAGATCGTCAGCCGGGTACTCTTCTCCTGTCAGATGAACCAACCAGATATCGCGTTCAGGTTTCTTTCCTTTGAGCTCTTCAGCTGCTCTTAAAAGGCTTGCTGTTGCCGTAGCATTATCGTCCGCTCCGGGATTTGAAATTCTCTCTCGAGTTTTGGAAAAATGGTCTTCAGCAAAAGCCGTGTCGATATGGTCGGCAAATACGAGGGGAGGCAAGCTTCTGTTTTTGCCTGGAACCACTACAATGAGATTAGCTTGTGGAATTTCTCTCCAGGTGAAATGTTGTGTTTTTGTTTCGAGTCCTAAAGCATGGTATCTTTCACTCAAATAATCCACCATGTGTAGGAGCTGGTTATTGGGTTGTGCTGAGCTTTTCCTTGTAAAGCGCATGGTTTTCCCGGAGATGGGAAAGATGGCCTCGTCTTCGCCGGAAAGAATTCGAAGATCTTCTTTGAATAGTCTGGAAAAGTCGGGTGAAAACTCTAGAGGCTTAACCTTCTGATGGGTTTTCGGTTGACTAGGCCGTGGTTTGGTCCAAACCAGATTCGATGATGACCAATCTAATGGCTGAGCATCCTTTACATCTATGACGAAAGAGATGGGAGTTTTATTAAAGCGGGCGGGTTGTGGAAGTATCCTTGCCCTAATGGTGTGGTCCTTTGAAATGAGCGATTGTATTTGAGTTGCGTCTTCAGGCTCGATCCAACCCCCTAAAATATGACTTGCTCTATCACTTGTCCAAACCGCCTCTTGATAGACAGGTTTTTGATAGAGGCTGTCAAAAGTGAGAAAGTCACTAAAGAGAGTCTTATAGCCGGAACTCTTTTGGGGATTGATGATTGTGGGTAGTGCCGGAGTTTCTGTCCCTTGGGATAAAGAAGGATTCCAATGCGAAGTTTTTACCCAATACCAGGGAGAAGTCGACTTCGCTCTGTATCTGGCAAAAACCCAATTGGGATCCCCTTCATCTGTGAGATAGGGCCACATTTCAAATTGCGCCTCAGTTAACCCAATTCCTTTTAAAAGAATTCGGCTTTGTCGCTCAGCCAAGGATTTAAGAACGGCTGGGGCATGTGGCCGAGAAAGAAATTTGTCTCCTAAAACAAAATCTCTAGGAGTCGCTCCTATGTAAAAGGGTTGTCTTTGTTCTGAGTTGGCGTGCAGAGTTTCCCAAGGTTTTTTGTCTTCAACTAAAGAGGATAGTCTTTCCACTCTTTTTAATTTTTTAAAAAGGTTTTCACAGGCGGGAGCCTTAGGAGAAAATGTTAAGAGACAAAAACAGGCTATGAGTGTGTGCTTCATGGTCGTTTACCGAAAGTCTTCATCGACTTTCCTTTTAGTCTGAGTAATTGGTTTGCAAAGATGACGCCAAAAACAGGCTTTTATTTGTAATCGAACTGTGAAAATGAGAGAGGTCATAAGGTCCTTTAAGCTAAACAAACTCCTGAAAAGTCTCTATGATAATTTGGCAGCCATTTAAGAGATCTTCTTTTGAAATGACAAGCGGCGGAGCAAAGCGAATAATGTGGCCATGCGTTGGTTTCGCCAAGAGTCCTTTTTCAGCCATTTTGAGGCAAATAGAACGAGCAGTCGATTGATAATTGGAATCGATTTCTATGGCATTAAGTAGGCCCTTGCCTCGAATCTGTTTCACCCAGGGCATGTTCAGTTGTTTAAGTTGCTCTCTGAATACAGCCCCTAGTTCTTCTGCCTTTTGGGGTAGTTTTTCATCGCGAATGATTTCTAGAGCGGCTCTAGCTACCGCACATGCCAAAGGGTTGCCACCGAAAGTAGAGCCGTGCTCTCCCGGTTTTAAACAGAGAAGAATTTCGTGACTTCCTAAGACGGCAGAAACAGGGAATACTCCACCTGAAAGAGCTTTCCCCAATATCAGTAAGTCTGGCTTGATCTTCTCATGGTCACACGCCAAAAGACGGCCGGTTCTGCCGAGTCCTGTTTGGATTTCATCAGCCATGAAAATTACTTTATACTTGTTGCAGAGCTCCCTGACCCCTTTTAAGTATCCCTCATTAGGAACTATGACCCCGGCCTCTCCCTGAATCGGTTCGACCATGAACCCCGCAGTGTGAGGATCTTGGGCTTCTTTTTCTAAAGCCTTAAGATCGTTGTAGGGAATAATTTCAAATCCAGGGGTATAGGGGCCAAATTCTTTGTAAGTAACCGGATCGGTTGAAGAGGAGACGGCAGCGATAGTTCTCCCCCAAAAATTTCCTTGAGCAAAAATGATTTTGGCTTTGTTTTCAGGGATCCCTTTTTTTTGATACCCCCATTTACGACAGAGTTTTAAAGCGGTTTCGCCTGCTTCAACCCCTGTATTCATTGGGAGCATCCGATCATAGCCGAAATAGTCCGTTACAAATTTTTCGTAGGGGCCTAATTGGTCGTTATAAAAGGCCCGGGAAGTTAGAGTGAGATGTTGAGCCTGTTCAGTGAGAGCTTTGATGATTTTGGGGTGACAGTGCCCCTGATTGACTGCGGAGTAAGCAGAAAGAAAGTCCAAATAGCGCTTTCCCTCGACGTCCCAAAGATAAGCCCCTTCCCCGCGGCTCAGGACGACGGGAAGAGGGTGGTAATTGTGGGCTCCGACCTGATTTTCTAGTTCGATAAATTCATTAGTTTTTTTCATCACTCACCGGCTCTCTTTGATGGGATGACTAAAAATTAGTCAGTTTCGTTTTTTAAAAATTACATTGTGATCAAAACAACACAATTGTTTTGACAGCCAACCAAACGTTTCATGCTAAAGTAAAGAAATAGATGTGGGTCGTCAAAGCTTTCTAGGAGTTCACGTTTGTTTAAACCTTTTTGGGTGATTGCTATTGCCAGCATGGTCTTAGTTAACTGTTCTATAAAAAATCAGTTAGATAGGACTGTCGCCTCTAATCAGGTCAAAGGAGCCCGTTCTCCCGCGATTTCGCCACTGACTGTTTTTACGGTGCAAAAACCGTTTTTAAAAAACACCGACCAACTGGCGGTTTCATTCGATGATTTCACTCTATCGTGTCGCTCTACTTCCAATGCCAACAGCGAGGGGGAGGGGCCCACTTTCATTTGTGGTCAAGATTCAGACACAAAACTAGTAAAGACGAGGGAAACGCCCTTAATTTTTGGAATAGGGCAGGTTTGGTTGCCAGTTTCCAAACGCCCAACTCACCTTTGGGTTAATCAAACCCTATACTCTTGTCATTTAGCTCCAAACGAGAGTTTAGATTGTGTGAAAGCACCCCCATCCTAATAACGAAACCCTTGCACCTTTTAATACCTACTCAAAGGGAGCAGGTATTTTCTTTTAAGTCGGCTTTATCGATGGAGTTGCGATTCTAAATCTCTTAGAACCTTTGCTGATGTTTCAGGGCGTTGTTTAACACTTCGGATGATAGAAATGGCTTTCATTTGCAAAATTTGGCCCGAAGCCATTAGCTCGCACAGAACAGGCTCGATAGGATCAGTTTGCTGATAGATACTTTTGTGCTGAGGCCAAAGATTTTCGTTATCATTACTTCCGCCCATGCAAAGAGGAATATAATGGTCTATCTTAAAATCAGTTCGGTTCATTTCCTGAGTGTGAAAACCGAATTCTCGATCGTACATATAAAAAATTGCCGCTTTTCTCTCTCTAGAAACGTTGCGTTCGCAATACTTGATTCTTTCCGGATATCGAAAACTATCTGCTACGTCACAAATATCTCCGGGAGTCACTTTTTCATTTGGACG
>VGSE01000109.1 GCA_016875135.1 Deltaproteobacteria bacterium | reverse complement strand
CTTAATGTAATTCCCCTTCCGGTTAGGTGGCACATTAAGTTTATGGAGCCTATTTATTTAGAAAAGGACGAAGAAAAAGCTAACGATATGGAATATATCAGTAAGCTTAGTCGACAATTTCGGGCGAGGTTGCAAAAAGATTTGCACGATCAATTAAAAAAGAGAGAAAGAATATTTCTTTAAACTAATCCTACCGTTCAAATACGCTAATACCTAGTCCTCAAGAAGTCTTTGTAATTTAGGAAAAATTATATCGGACCAGCCTCATAAAAAGCCTACTCAAAGGGAGCAGGAATAGTACGCTACCCTAACGTTCGAGACACTCGTCAGTTGTTGTGTTAAGCGTTGGCCCCATGGTGATCAAAACATTTAGTTCAGCTGTTGAGGGGTTTCAGGGCGCTAAAGTGCAAATCGAAGCGATTTCTCTTAACGCGCTTCCTAATATCTATATGACCGGTCTTCCGGGCGAAGTGGTCAAAGAAAGCCGAGAGAGGGTCATTGCTTGTTTGGTGAATCTTGGCTTTGATATTCCAACCTCTAAAATCTTAGTCCATCTATCCCCGGCAAATATCAAAAAAACAGGAAGCCATTACGATCTGGCCATTGCTCTAGCGGTGTTGTCTGCGGAATCGAGGATGCTCCAATGCAATTTAAGCAAAACGGGTTTTTTGGGAGAACTTTCGTTAGACGGAACTTTGCGTCCGGTACGAGGGGCTTTGCCGCTCATAGA
Organism: Deltaproteobacteria bacterium; assembly: GCA_016875135.1. GTDB lineage: Bacteria > Bdellovibrionota > FAC87 > UBA2466 > UBA2466 > UBA2466. Next base: position 8,264 of record VGSE01000109.1, on the reverse strand, counting down.
AGTGTTAGTTGCAGATCCAACGATCCAAATTGTCATTATTCCAAAGGGAAATACAAGAGAGGGCTCCATTTTAAAAAGTGAAAAAATAAGAGTGGCTGAAACTATTGAGCAGGTTTTGTTATTTCTGAGAGAACAGGACACGTTAGAGACATGCCCGGCTCTTGCCTATCAAACCGCTAAAGTTAAAAATAATATTTTCGATCAAGTAAGAGGCCAAACAATTGCAAAAAGAGCTGTTCAGATAGCATTGGCGGGTCGACATCATCTTCTCTTAGTGGGTAAGCCCGGAGTTGGAAAAAGTATGATTTCGTCGGCTGCAGTGGAGCTGCTTCCCCCTTTGTGTCACGAAGAGTTTATTGAAGTGATGAAAGTTTATAGTTCATCTGCGGTGGAGACAGATTCGTTTATCGAAACCAAGCAAAGACCCTACCGTTCCCCTCATCATACTATTTCATCGAGTGCTTTACTTGGAGGGGGCGGTGGCACGTTGTGGCCTGGCGAAATAAGTTTGGCTCATCATGGAGTTTTATTCCTTGATGAATTTCCGGAATTTAGAAGAGATGCGATAGAGGGTTTAAGAGAACCATTACAAAGTGGCGTGCTTCATCTTAATCGTATTGGTAAATCGGCATCTTTTCCTGCTCGAATGACTCTCATTGCGGCTATGAACCCCTGTCCCTGTGGAATGCTATCCACTCGAGATAATCGATGTCGCTGCAGCCCCGAAAAAAAAGCTCAATACAGAAAAAAATTGTCGACCCCGATATTAGACCGCATAGGACTTATGGTGAATATGAGTGAGCAAAATTTAGGTTTAGAAAGGCCAAGTGATATTGATTTTTCCACAGTTAGGGAATCTATTGAGTATGCGTTTGAGAAACAAGCCCACCGATATAAAAAATTACCCGGCATATTTGGCAATGGAATGGTACCAAATTGTCGAAACTTAGAGGATTTCCACCTTGATCATAAATCCGAAGACTGGCTCAAAGTTAAACAGAAAGAATTTGGTTTGAGCTTGCGAAGGATAGGACAGCTAATCAATATTGCCAGGACCATTGCAGACGTTGAAAGAAAGGAGAATATTAGTTTGGATCATGTGCTTGAGTCGTGGGGTCTAAGATGTTTCGATTTTTATCAACCGAGCTAGACAGAATACTTTGGACTCTATTTTATCCTGAATGTCCTGTCTGTTTTACCCCCTCTCAACCTGGTGGAACATGTAAAGGGTGCCTGGTTGTAGTGCCTATTCAGGGACCCTTATGCTCTGATTGTGGCCTTCCCATTAAGAGTTCGGAGATAAGGTGTGGTGCATGTTGCATTTTAACTAAACAGTTTTTGCAGGGCGCACAATCATTATTGTGGTTAACTGAGGATTCTAGAAAATTAATTCACTTGATTAAATACGAAAAAAGATTTGAATGGCTTCGTCTTTTTAAACAAATAATTTTAACCGCTCAACCCCCAATTGGATTTGAAGACGCGATCGTAATTCCGGTTCCTACGCACCCAAAAAAGTTCTTTGAGAGAGGTTTTAATCAGAGCGAAATAATAGCTCGGCAACTAGCAACTCAATGGAAAATGCCTTTGAATTTGGGCTTAAAAAAAATAGTTCAAACGTTGCCTCAAAGTCAGCTGAATCGAGGCAGAAGAACGGAAAACTTAATTGGATGTTTTAGTTGGAATCAAAAAAAAATACCATCAAAGGTAATTGTGGTTGATGATATCCTGACAACAGGAGAGACCCTGTATAGTTGCGCAAGAGCGTTGAAAAATAAGGGCGTTGAGAGTGTTTTTGGTTGGACGTTGTTTCGTACTATTCCGAGGGATGTTTCGTAAAAAACACGTGTCGTCGGGCGGCCAAAATATTCCGAGCCTTATAAGAACTTCATGGCCGTTTGAACCTCTTTAAAAGTCAAATGAGAGAGAACAGATATAAACCCCCCCAAGAGATAACTCTTGGGGGGTTGTTTGTGAAATAAATTTTTAGGCTGCTTTATCTACGGGTTTTGCTGTTCTAGCACCACCAGTGCCAGATGAACCGTAATTTGATTCTCCGCCTTTAATTTGCTTAGACCATTCCGCGGGATCATTGACTAGAGCATTTTTTAGAACTTCATGGACGTCTTTAGCTAGAACGAACTTACATCTCTTGCGTAACTCTTTTGGAACCTCATCGAGATCTTTATGATTCCTATGAGGAACGATTAGCAGGGTGATCCCATGTCGTAGCGCTGCCAGAGTTTTCTCTTTGAGCCCACCAATTGGAAGAACATGGCCTCGTAGTGTAACCTCTCCTGTCATGGCTACGTCTTTTCTGATGGGGTTACCAGTTAGTAGAGAGATTATAGCCGCGGTTAGAGTAATACCTGCACTCGGACCATCCTTGGGAGTTGCCCCTTGCGGAACATGGACGTGGATCTCATACCGACTAAATACTTTTTCATCGATTCCGTATCTAGCCGCTTTACTTCGGACATAGCTTAGTGCTGCTGTGGCTGATTCTTTCATTACATCACCGAGCGAACCAGTAAGGGTTAGGCCACCACCAGCCCGTTTCATCATGGTGACTTCGATATTTAGAATTTCGCCACCAAATTGAGTCCAGGCTAAACCGGTTGCAACGCCGACTTCGTCGTGTTCTCTTTCCTCTTCTTGTAAAAATCTGGGAGGACCGAGATATTTCGGAATAGAATGTTCCGTAACCACAACCTTTGATAACTTTTTGTCGGACGTTGCAAATTTTCTAGCGACCTTTCGGCATACCGCAGCTATCATTCTCTCAAGATTTCTTAATCCAGCTTCTTGAGTGTACTGGGTAACTATTCGATCTATAGCCTGATCTGTAATTTCGATATTTTCAGATTTGAGACCATTTTCCTCAATCTGTTTTGAAATGAGGAATTGTTTGGCTATTTTCAGTTTTTCTTCCTGGCTGTAGCCGGCAAGTTGAATCACTTCCATTCTATCTTTGAGGGCTGCAGGAACCGTATCCATCAAGTTTGCCGTTGCTACGAACATGACCTTCGAAAGATCGAAGGGCAGATTCAGGTAGTGATCTCGGAAACTAAAATTCTGTTCCGGATCCAGTACTTCAAGTAAAGCCGCCGCTGGGTCGCCTCTAAAGTCTGAACCGAGCTTGTCGATTTCATCAAGCATAAATATCGGGTTGTTACTTTCAGCTTGTTTTAAGCTCTGAACAATTCTCCCGGGCATGGCTCCAACGTAGGTCTTTCGATGTCCCCGAACATCAGCTTCATCTCGAATTCCACCAAGTGAAATTCGCACAAACTTTCTTCCCATGGCTCGAGCAATTGACTTGCCCAAGGAAGTTTTTCCAACACCTGGGGGGCCGACAAAGCATAAAATGGGACCCTTGGTTTTGCTCTTTAGTTTTCGAACAGCAAGGAATTCTAGAATTCTCTCTTTAATCTTTTTTAGATCAAAGTGGTCTTCATCAAGAACCTTTTGCGCATGGACTAGGTCCAAACAATCTTCAGTGGATTTGCTCCATGGAAGATCGATGATCCAGTCTAAATAGGTTCTAACTATAGTTGCTTCGCTGGCATCTTGGTGCATTCTTTCAAGTCGCCCGACTTGCTTGATTGCTTCTTCATAGATTTCAGGAGGCATTTTAGCGGCTTCAATTTTGTTCCTTAATTCCTGAATCTCCTCACTCTTGGATTCACTATCCCCGAGTTCCGTTTTGATAGCTCGGATTTGCTCTCTTAAAAAATATTCTCGTTGGCTCTTTGTCATTTCATCGCGAGCTTGATTTCGAATTCTAGCTTGCATCGCCAGAACTTCTAACTCTTTTGATAAGATGTCATTGACCCGCTTAAGTCTCTCCACGGGTTCGAATTGTTCCAGAATTTCCTGTGCTTCGCTAACCTTAAGGCCCAGGTTCGAGGCTACTAGATCTGCAAGTCTACCTGCATCCGTGATATCATCAACTACCATGAGGATGTCAGGTGATAGCATTCTCCCCAAAGAGATCACTTTTTCAAGTTGCTCTTTTACTGTTCTCATCAGGGCTTCTACTTCGAGGTTTTCTCGAGTTGCCCCTTTTTCCTTGATTGTTTTTACTCGAGCAACAAAGAAAGGCTTTTCTTGAGTAAAATTAACAGAAGTGCCCTTCATTAAACCTTGAACTAAAATTTTAACGCGGCCGTCAGGTAGCTTTCGCATGCGCATGATCATGGCGACCGTACCTACTGAGTAAATCGTCTCTGGATTTGGGTTTTCATCGCTGATTTCTTTTTGAGCTGCGAGAAAGATGAGTCTATCTTTAGAGAGTGCTTCATTGACCGCTCTGATTGAAGGCTCTCTACCAACGAAAAGAGGTAGAATCATGTAGGGATAAACAACTACATCTCTAATCGGCAATAGTGGTAACTCATCAGGAATGACCAGTTCTTCGTTTTCGGAGAACTCAGTAGACATGCGAGACCTCGATCTTCTTGTGGTTATATGCAAAATATCAAAGCGACTACAGGTTATAGATCGGAGTCTAGTGAGTTTTACTTTATGCTTTTTTCACAACAGTTAGTGGAGTCGGTGAATGATTGTCAGTGGATCGACGAGTCATAAAGAAGCAATAATAGGAGAAGTTGACCTGCGTCATTAATAGTAGGAGGGCTTAAAACTAATTGGGTTGGATTCTACTGATGGGCGTATATTTTCTTCTCTTCGACTTCTTGAGCTTCTTTGCAGCGTATACAGAGCTCCGCCATGGGGCGGGCTTCTAGTCGTTTGAGTTCGATAGGATCTTCGCAAGCTTCACAGATACCAAAAGTGCCTTCTTCAATTTTTGACAGGGCCAACTCGATTTTTTGTAGCAAGGATCTTTCTCGATCTCTGAGCTTTAGGGCCACATTTTGATTGAGTTCTGACGAAGCCAAATCTACTTCATCAGCTAAATCGTCGTGACTCATTTGAAGATCGTCTTTTTTTTCGGAGTGATTGAGCAATCGGCTCTTTTCCTCGAGAAGTTTTTCCGTAAAACGAACTAATTCTTTCTTTTTCATAGGGAATGCTCCTTTCTGCTCAGGTTAAAGAGCAGACGACTTCCTTAAAATATTAGAAGTCAGCTTTCTCAACTATTTTGTTGTTTGGGATACTAAAAGATAATGCGTAAAGTTTATTTTAACACTTCTATTTTATCATCTCAAGATAAGGACAAGTAATACTTTATTTAGATCTAAAACAAAATAAGCCCAGTAGACTTATTGCTGCGTTACAGCACCATTGGAATTCAGTTTAAAGATGGGCACTGAACGTCTAGCAACTCTATTATTGTCAAAAGAAAGGCTTAAACCGAGGGGGGAACTAAAACTAATTTGTTGTTGCAGCAAGTTAACCAATTGGTTTCGGTCGGTGGAATTAGCAAGTTTTAAGGCTGAAACCACAACGGCCATGGCTTCGTATGCTTGAGTGGCCAGTAAGTCTGGTGAGTTTCCATAAGCTGCCGAGTAATTACGGATAAAGGTGGCCTGAATTGAATTTTGTGAGTTGAGGTTAAGACCTCCAGGAAATAGAGCCCCTTCAACGTATCGTCCTCCTCGTTTGTACAATTGATCGCTGTTCCACTCGGTGGTTCCAAGTAAGGTAACTCCTTTCACATCGTAGTAAGCTAAGTTAGCAGCGATTTGAGCTACTGTTTTTGGACTATCGGGGATGAAAAGGGCTTCGAAATCAATAATGGGCTGTAGTTTTATTTTAGCTTCCTTTCCAGTCTTTGCTTTTTGGAGGTTTTTTAATTCTATCAGTTTGGCCATTTCCATTTTTCGGTACTTGGGATTTAACCCAACCAGTTCTTGAACATTCTTTTGAAAATCTTTTTCATCGGGGGTGTAAGAATCATAAGCAACAATTTTACCTCCCAAGTTTTCAACGGCATTCCAGAAAGTTGAACTGTATTCTTTTCCAAAGTTATTCTCTGGAACTAGCAAGGCAAATCGAGTCATCTTGAGGTTGTTGATACAATGAGAGACTAAACTTTCTAACTGAACTTTGGGGGTGATGGCATTTTGAAAAATATAAGCCCCGCGCTCCGAGATTCCCTCTTTTCCGCTTAGTGAAATGTTCAACACCCCAAGCTCTTGGGCCTTATCTGCAGCGTAGACGGACTCTTTCCAACTCAAGGGTCCAATGATTGCCATGACTCGGTGGTCATTCACTAACTGCTCAACCGCGTAAGAAGCTATGATGGGGTTTGAGCGGCTGTCTTCGACAATCACCTGAATATTATCTTCTTGATTAGGAAAAAAAGATTTGGAGGCTAGTAAGATTGCATCTAAGGCTTTTCGACCATAGCTTGAAAATTTCCCCGTTAGAGGTAAAACAACCCCAATCACACTTCGATCTCCTGATGAGGCGTTGACTAAACCCTGATTTTTGATTGAACTGATTTCACTTGTGGGTTGGTTGGGTAATGAGGGTTTAACAGAAAAACTTGTAGTCTCGTTCGTTTGTAGATCTAAAATGGCTAGACGATTAGTAATTTTGTTTCTAAAACGCTCTTCTTTAACTTGAGTTATTAACTGTTTTAATTCCGTGTGACTTTGGATGGAGTTTATCGATTTAATGATTGAGTCCTCAACTTTGATGCGTTGAATTTCAGACAGTGGTAATTGGAGTTCGGCCAAGTAAGCTAAGATAGCACCGCTCTGATTATCAAGGGATTTGGAAACTTGAGCTGCCAATTCAAACACTATTTCCGCTCTCTTGGGACCCTGAGCATAAACTTCAGATAGCTTAAGTCGAGAGAGAACTTCATTCGCTTTTTCCGCATTTTCACTTTGAAATTCGGCTGCTGCCCAATTGTAAGTCACATCAAAGACAATATCAGATTGGGGATACTTGTTAAGAAAACTTGAAAACTCTTTGGAGGCATTTGTGTAATCTTGTTGGTAATAGAGAATTGAGCCAATTCTATAACTGGCAAGTTGCCCTGCTTTTCCTTTTTGAAATCTGCTTTTGATGCCTTGGTAGATTGGTAACGCGCGGTTGTAATCTCTAGCAAAGAAATATCTCTCGGCTTGTCCAATGGTAGCCTTGGCTTCTGGTTCAACACTCCCAATCTTAGGGGAATCATATTTCCCTGCGTAAAGGGAGTTGACTTGCTGGGTAGCACATTGAGTTAAGAGCAATAACGACAAACTTAAGAGGCTTAATTTGAGGTTTTTCATGTTCTTAATATTTCTTTGAACTTTTTTAGGAAACTTGTCACGCCTGGGTGCGCATCAGGTTTTTCTTCTTTTTCAAATTGTTTAAGGAGTTCCTTTTGTCGGGAATTTAGGTTCTTTGGCACTTCGACATTCACGCGAACAAATTGATCTCCACAACCTGAGCCATTGAGTCTTTTTATTCCTTTACCTCTTAAACGATAAGTTTCTCCTGTTTGAGTTCCCGACTTGATTTCCAATTTAACTAGGCCATTAAGTGAGGGCACTTCCAAATCGGCTCCCAGAGCAGCCTGGGTAAAAGTGATGGGCATGTCCAAAATTACATGCTCTCCTTCTCGTTTGAAAAGGGCATGTTCTTTGACTCTTACTAGGACATAAAGATCCCCGGCCGGGCCCCCGGATTCAGCAACCTCTCCTTGACCTCGAAGTCGAATTCTCTGGTCATTGTCAATTCCGGCGGGGATGGTTACATTTACGGTGTGAGGTTTTTTTTGGGTTCCTGAACCTCGACAGGCAGAACATTTAAATTCAATGAAAGCTCCGCGCCCTGCACATTGAGGGCAGGTCCGAGCCAACGTGAAAAATCCCTGATTGAACCTGACCTGTCCAGTTCCTCGGCACTGTTTGCAGGCTTGGGGCTTTGTTCCGGGTTTAGCTCCTGAGCCGGAGCAAGTTTCACAAGCAAACTCCTTTTCGAAACTGATTTTCTTCTCGACGCCTAAAGCAGCCTCTTCAAAAGTAATTTCGAGATTGTAACGGAGGTCAACTCCTCCTGATTGTTTGCCGCCCCCTCCAAAAATGTCTCCAAAAATATTGTCAAAAATATCGGAAAATGAACCGCCTGCAAACCCGCTAGGATCAAATCCGCCGGCTCCTGCACCCATACCCGCATGGCCGAATTGATCATACATGCCCCGTTTTTTGGGGTCGCTGAGAACTTGATAGGCTTCGTTGATCTCTTTAAAAAATTCTTCTGCCTTCTTGTCCCCAGGATTTTTATCAGGGTGATATTGAATGGCGAGTTTACGAAAAGCTTTCTTCAATTCTTCATCGGAAGCCCCGCGTGAAACACCTAAA
>VGSE01000108.1 GCA_016875135.1 Deltaproteobacteria bacterium | reverse complement strand
TACGAAGTAATGAGTGCCGATTTCACCATTGCACAAGGGGTGTTTAAGGCGCCTAGGTTTTTAGCTAAGCCTGTTCCCAATCAGGGGCTTGAGCTGGTAGGAAGCACTGAGCTAGATCTCCGAACCTGTGCTCTAAAAGCCGATTGGCAGATTCAAGATCCGTACAATTTGACCCGAGCCCGCGACATTAAATTCGAGCAGGGGGGGTTTAAAGTCGAGCATCTTCTTGCTGAGGGGAACAAACCGGTCGTTTTTCCCGTTCAAATTGGGGGGACATGCGAGTCTCCTAAAGTTAATTATGAGGCGATGACAACGCACTTTTTAAAAGTGGCCCTTAACAATGCTTCTAAGGGAGCGGTTCAGAAAGCAACTCAGGAAGTGGGTAAAAAACTACAAGAGGAGCTTGGGAAAAGGGCTGGGCAGCAGTTGAAAGACGCTCTTAAAGGGATCTTTGGAAATTAAGATCTGATCCCTCGACAACTGAACAAGAATATGGATTAATACCTGCCTACCACTTGAATCTGGTTTATTGGGGCGTCGACAAGTGGTAAGTCACTGGATTTTGATTCCAGCATTCCCAGGTTCGAATCCTGGCGCCCCAACCAGGTTTCTCTCCAAAATCGGGGCATTTTTTAAAATTATTTTCAATAAACTGTGTGAAAAGTCGAGCAGGTCGCCGTGTTCCCGGCCGCATCTCTGACCGTTAAGACAATTGGGAAAATTCCTGTATTGTAAATCGCCATGTAGGAGCTGGTAGCGTCATTGTGATAGCTATAAGACGTGATGGCATCCCAACTGGTCTGAATTTGAGTCAAGCTGACAGTTCCGACTCCGGATCCGGAAGGAACTTGAGCTTTCACCAAGAATAAGTTCCCTGGGTAAGAATAGTTAGGGCTTGTAATTGCGGTACAGGATAAGTTTACTGGGGCGCTGTAGATATAAATCGAGTTGGTCAAAGTGGCTCCACCGTTGCAGTTTCTAAAAGTTCCGTCCGAGTACAAGGCTCTTGCCGTGGCAGAGACATTCTTATAACCGGAGCTTGAAAATCGAATTCGAGCTGAACTGCCGCCTAGAGAGTCTATGATTGTGCCATCTTGGGCAGAGAGACTAGTTAGGGACAGAACTTCACCTGTTGTTGCAGAAACACTGAATCTGACAGATTCGCCCGCTCGATAATAACCGCTGGCATGAGTGAGACTGCAATTGAGTGTTTGGGATGAAGTAAAATTAAGAGTAATCGATGTCGTTGCTTGTTGAGTCGCAGTTGATGCCATAACATCAACGACTACAGTCCGTGAAAAAGTGTCTACGGTTGAAACTACGATGGAGCTTCCCACAGCGCTGAAAGTCACTCCTCCACTGGTGGTGGAAAAGGTTATTTCCGGACTGATTCCAAAGTTGGCAGTCGTCGCTGATAAAGTGATTGAGGTTCCAGCGGGAACGCTAGCCGAAGGCGAAGCGGTTACAGTTACCGATGGTGCAGAGATGACATTGAGTACTTGGGAACAAGTGGTCTGAGCACCAGCTGAATCGGAAATAATGACAGAGGCCGTCTTGAGTCCTGCGACACTGTAATTTGCAGAACTAGAAAATGTAGTACTTGAGGAGCTAGTAAGTGCGCTTGAGAAGTTGGTGTTAGTTCCAGGAGTGTACTGGCTAGAATTGTAAGGGGCAGTTCCTCCGGATACAGTCACAGTAAAATTTACGAGTTCTCCCATAGAAGGAGTCGAATCATCTACACTAAAAGCACAGGCTAAATTAGAAACGGGCGGAATCGGATACACGGTGACTGACAATTGGCAGGAGGCAGAATTGCCCGAATTGTCCGAAATGGAATAGGTTCTTGTCACTTGAGAGCTTGTGGTTCCGTTATTTGCAAAGATATCTGAAACGGTGACCTGCGAATTAAAGGAATTTAAGAGTCCTGAGAACGTGTAGGGAGCAGTCCCTCCAGTGACTTGAAGTAAGATGGGAACCGTTTCACCTGCAATGATATAAGAGTCTTGAACTTGGACTGCACAAGAAAGCTGGGAGCTTGTGGAGGCAGTGTTGCCGGTATTTCCCGAGACTGTGATAGTGAGTGGAGGCGTCTCAATTTTACAACCAGACAATAAGAGAAACGTTAATGATACAACGATAGAAAGCACTCTTTGTGTGAACATCAGCAAACTCCTTAAAATAACTTCCACTCCAGATCTCAACTGGGAAACTTTTGGGATAAGAGAGTGCAAGGGCTATTCCCAAAAGTATAGAGCACTTGAGTGGCAGAAAAGGTGCTAACGTGACAAAAAAAGGCCGGATTGTTCTTAACAACTGACTACAAAATAGATGTTGACCAAGAGTAAACGGAATATAAATTATGCGACAATGAAAGAGGCTCTCCGAAAACTTACATTCCTGCTACTTTTAAAGTCTTATTTTAAGAGGAAGGGTATAAGATTTGATCTCTAGCCATTCATCTCTTGCCATATCGCCTCGGCAATTCTGACTCCATCGACGGCAGCGCTTGTGATTCCACCGGCGTAACCGGCACCTTCCCCTGCAGGGTAAAGGCCTAAATGACTTAAGGATTGAAGAGTTTGGGAGTGTCGAGTCACTCGAATAGGGCAAGAGGTTCTCGTTTCTACTCCTAAAAGCTGAGCGTTGGGGGAGATAAATCCCGACATCGATCGATTAAATGATTCTAAAGCTTGACTTAAATTTTTAACAACATTTTCAGGGAGTAATTGATCTAATCGCAAAGCCATACATCCCGAAGGAGTAGAGGAGGGCAAAGGATCCCCATTTCGGCGGTTTAAAAAGTTCATAACCGTCTGAGCGGGAAGTTGTTTGCTCCCACGTTGGGCTGTGACACCTGCCTTAGCTTTTTCTTCCAACTCTTGTCTGAAAGTCAGCCCCGCAAAAAGATCGCTTCCAAAAGACTCTTTGTGGTCGATCGAAACAACAATCGCGGCATTTGCATAAGGAGAGTTTCGCTTGTAATTGCTCATGCCGTTACTGACGACTCCTTCAGAGTCGGTCCCACTTGAGATCACATATCCTCCTGGGCACATACAGAAGCTGTAAACTCCAATCCCTGTTTTGTTATCGTGTTTAGCTAGACGGTAATTGGCTGCTCCTAGAGCCGGGTGCTCCGCATAGGCTTTATATTGAATTTTGTTTATCTCTTTTTGAGGGTGCTCAATCCTTAAGCCGACAGCAAAGGATTTTCCTTCAATAGTGACGCCATCTTGAGCTAGCGATTTTATAATGGGAACGGAGGAGTGCCCGGTTGCCAAAACCACTTTAGTACCTAAAACCTCTTTTCCATCTTTGAGTAAAATACCTTTGACTCGATGATTTTCAAATAGAACCTTTTTGACGGGTGTATCAAAGTAGATTTCACAACCGTTATTTCTTAGAAATTCTCTGATAGGAGGAATAACTTTCCTTATTTTATCTGAGCCGACATGAGGGTTGGAAAGATATTGGATTTCCTCGGGGGCTCCAAATTGAACCAATCGATTTAAAACATAAGGGATAAAAGGCGATTTAATTCTAGTGATTAATTTTCCATCGGAATAAAGACCGGCTCCACCTTCACCAAAACAAACATTGTTATAGGGATCGAGTGTTCCATATCTCCAATACGCTGCAATACTTTTCATTCTTTGAGTTGCAGTAGAACCCTGTTCGAAGAGTCGGCAGTGAACTCCTCTTTCAATGAGCCTTAAGGCGGCAAAGAGGCCTGCGGGTCCAGATCCGATAATGATCGGTTTTTCCAGCGGGGTCTTTTTTAGCTTTTCTACGGGATGACTAATCTCTGGCCGATTTTCTCCTTTGGAAAAGGTCTCAATACGGTAGACCCAAAAGGGGGTGTTTTGTCGGGCATCGACCGATTTTTTGAGGATGCGGTAAGAACCGTACTCCGGATCCAACCATTGAAGTTGTTCCTCAAGGGTTTCGTCTAGCCCGACTTTGATCTGATCAAATAGTTTACTCACTCGCGGGCAAGCGACTTTCTAAAACCCCTACTTTTGCCTCAAGGGCTTCGATTCTTCTTTGGGCGTTTTGAAGAGCCATTTCTACCTCTCTTGCGTCTGGCACATTAATCGAAAATGGGTACATAGAACAAGCATAGGCTTGACCACTGTTAGTTTGAATGGAGGTCCACCAATCACAAGCTCTTATTTGATGGCTTTGAAGTAAGGGCTTCTGGACTTCCATTGAGCTGTCCGAGCTCCCTAGGGAGACTCCGGTGACAAATAGGGTTGACAGAATAAGGGCTTTAAACTTCATAATCATCTCCTTTGAAATAATGTTCTTTTAAAGAGTGAAGCAAAGTTATTGAAACCTCAAGGGAAAAGAGCAGTCCTAATATTTCTCAATCACATTTGTTAAGAAGCTTATTTTTTCAGAAAGGGGGTTGAGAAATTCTTTCAAAATTGTTATTTTGCCGCACCATTTAAATTTATGTCGAACCCTTATTTTAAAGTTTTAGCACTAGTTATTCCTAATCTGTTTTTGGTCTATTCGACCGCTTGGCCTACCCTAGAGGCTCTTTCTGAAAGGCGCGAGGCCTTCGGAGCTTCCGACCTCTATTTAGATATTAAATTGGTGGGAATTCCAAGAAGAATGGCCCAGGGAAAAAATTGGGAGAGTCATGAATTCAATGGAGTGTTAGCAACCGACCTAGCGCAAAATGAGGTGCGGGGGACTAAAGTCAAAACACAAGAGATTACTTGGTATACTTTTGATTTAGGAGAAGAAAAGTTCTTTGGCTGGTTGAGAGCGGGAGATACAGGTTGTGAACCTCAATTGCAATACCGTTGGGAAAAGGCGGGTAAGACTGTCAAAAGTGGAGTGATGAAGGCCGGATTTTGTCTTTAAAAAATAACCCCTAAAAGATCAAGCCCGCCCGTAGGGGAGGGTTTAATTCCTTTGAGCTGAGATGAGTGGTAGGTGGCTAGGGTCTCTTGAGTCAGAGGTAGATAGAGAGCATAGTCTCGAATCAGTCGTTGTTCTATTTCTTGAAAAAACTTGTGGTGCTTTTCAGTTGTTTTTAATTTTGAGGAAAGGATTTCGTTTTTAGCTTTTGATAGTGCGTGAGAAGTGTGCGGTATCCCTAGAAGTCGGACCTGATTTTGCAAGTTATCTATGGCTGAAGTTGGGTGAAGCGGGTTTAGCTTTAAAGGGAATAAAAAAACTTTGGGTTTTGGGGCGTTATTCCAGTTCTTTAACTGTGAAAGAGTTACCTCGTTGAGTTTGGTGTGAATGGAATGTTCTTTGAGCCATTGCATTTGAAGGAGCTGGGCAAGAGGCTCAAATTCTTTGACGTAATATAAGGTAACAGATTGTGCCTTTTCGGAGATAAGAGTCTCTGTTGATGTTTTTTTTGCGTAACTCTCCCCCTCTAAAGCGCTAGCAAAGTAGGAATCTAAAGTTATGGAGGGAAACCAACTGGCTCCGAGAAGCTTTTGAAATTCCAAAGGGTTGATAGCTTGAATAAGTTTGTGTCCAAGTTGGGTAGTTTTTTTTGTTTCGATTTCGGTGTCTAAAAGAAGAACCGCTCTGGTACGGGTTGGATAAAAATGAAGTGATTTGGTTTTAACTGGTGGCTGACGCGAATCGAAGAGAACTAGATCTATCTCCTTATCTTCAAGCATGTTGTAAGCTAGAAGCGGGTTTTTAAGTATTTGAATATCGATTTTTTTGATGTGGCTTTTGCTATTCCAATAGAACGGATTCCTCACTAAAGTGAATTTGTTTCTCTCCGAATGAGTTTCCAATTTAAAAGGGCCTACGGTTCTTACTTTGTTTGAATAAGTCGGTTGGAGGGCAAGAGAAGGGTCGGCTAAGGTCCAGATAAAGGTCTCTGGAGATTCAGCTAGATTAAGAAGAAGAATGTTTGGTTCCGGTGATTTTATCCCGACTTTAAAAAAAGGAACTTTTCCATCAAAAAACTCTTTTGCTAGAACAATGGGAAAGAGCGGACGGGCTAGAGTTAGACTCTTTGAGGAGAGGTTTTCTCTCCATGCGTCAATAAAATCATTGGCAGTCAGGTTAGAGCCATCCGATTTTCGCAAACCGCTTTTGAGAGTGATTTTTAAAGTTTTAGGTTCAATGATCTGCCACGAACTCGCCAGTGCTGGATCGATAACAAGCTCATTCTTTTCGTAGCGAGCCGAAAAGAGTCCCTGAGAGACTAGGTGATAGAGATTTATTGACTGAAAACATTCTGGAGCAAATGGATTTTCAGAGGTTGATGAGGTTACAACCGCAACTCGGAGAATGTTATTAGGTTCGACAGAGAAACGAGGTTTACAACAGGGGAGAAATATAACGAAGCTCAGAAAAAAAAATGAGATGTCAAACTTTTTTTTCATTCTTCATTATTAGGAGGCTTGCTTTGAATAAATGGCAAGAAAAAAAACAGCCATTCTTAATAATAAATATTTGACCCTTAAAAATTCCCTGTGGTATCACCTGTTCTTTGATTGATTCCATTTTCAACACCAATTAGGAGGAACTGTAAAATGAACAAAGCGCAACTTGTAGAACAACTTGCATCTGAACTTGAAATCACTAAAGCGGATTGCGAGAGAGTGATTGATTGCACCATCGAAGCGATCAAAAAGAGTGTAAAAAAAGGGGATGATGTAACCCTAGTAGGATTTGGAACATTCACTAAATCAAAAAGAAAAGCTCGTACCGGACGTAACCCTCAAACAGGCGCAGCGATAAAAATTCCAGCTTGCACTGTGCCAAAGTTCCGTGCAGGTAAAGCTTTTAAAGATTATTTAAACTAGAAGTTTTAGTTTTAAGTTGAAGTGCTGAGTTGTCTTAGATGGTTCAGCACTTCAACTTCTATGAATCCCAAAATAGTAACTCTCAAGAGCTATTCTTAGATCTTCCGCATAGTACAATTCCACAAAGCAAAACAAAATCGTTATAGTTAATATGCCCTGAATCCAAACCTTGTTTTTTCTAAAGTTTTGTTTAAATAAAAAATAGAAGCTGATTGCGACCAAACTGTTTAAGAGAGCCAATAGGGCGCCCGTGGGGAAAAAACCAAAGTTGGGGAGTAATAAAAGCGGAAAAGCAAGCCCCCCAAAAAAACCGCCTAGATAATCAGAAAATAAAACATTTGGAAGTGAATCATGTGACTGAAGGATTTCTGAAATTAAGGGAATTTCCATTCCAATGCCAAGTCCCAAAAGAGTAACAAAAACAATCAATATTGGAGTTGGGGCGAAGTTAAGGCAAAACGCAAAGTACATAGTAGGAACTGCCATTAAGGCTAACCAAGCTAATAGAGTTTCAACCCAAAAAAAGGCCAAATAAAAATCACCTTTAAAATAGCGGGTTAAAAAAGCCCCCAATCCCATGCTAAACATCATCAGAGAGATGACGAGAGAGTATTGAAATATGCTGGCCCCCATCAAAAACGTAGCGTAGCTACCTAGGAGTAATTCATAGGCAACACAGGAGAACGCTACAATCCCTGCTGAGCTATAGAGAAAATATTTATTCAATAAGGGCATTAGTTCTTTCAAATTATATAATCATTCGCTCTTTTGGTGGTAATATTTAACTCAAAGTCACAGGGGGTAATCGTGTCTGAAATCAAAGAGCTTATTGTAGACGCCTATGGCTGCCGATTGGATTTAAATGCGCCTGAAAGCATCGAGAAAATAGCTCGAGAGGCTTTAGAAGCCGAAGGGGCTACTGTGGTTAGGAGTTCTCACTATCGATTTCAGCCTCACGGGTTGACTCTTTGCCTTATTTTGAAGGAATCCCACTTTATCATCAGCACCTGGCCCGAATATAAGATGGCGATTGTGAATATTTTTCTTTGCAATAGTTCTATGAGTCCTATGAAAGTTTGGACTAACTTTTCACGAGCAATCGAACCTAGTGAAATTAAAATCCACGAGGTTTCGCACAAGGTGGCCGAGCTTCTTAAGAAAAAGTTGGCCTAACATTTATACTTGCTTAAAAGAGTTATACCTGCACCCTTTGAGTGGGCTTTTTAAGAGGCTGGTCCGAACTATTTTTTCTTAAACTGCAAAGACTTATAGAGGACCAAGGTTATAAGATTTGATGGTTTTCTTGGAGTTTCATTTGATAATTCACCTCGTCGTCAAACGGCCGATAAATTGCGCGCCTTAAACCAACTTCATGGCCGTTTGAACCTCTTAAAAAGTCTACTCAAAGGGAGCAGGTATTTTCTTTTTAAATATGCCCCAGTTGAGTTGACTTTTTAAGAGGCTGGTCCGAATTATTTTTTCTTAAACTGCAAAGACTTATAGAGGACCAAGGTTATAAGATTTGATAGGTTTTCTTGGGGTTTCATTTGACTTATCTTTTTAGAACGACTGCCATTTGATTGCTTGATAAATTTCGTTAGCTAAAAATTCCTGTCCATTTCGAGATAGATGATAGCAATCTAAAGCAAAGTACTCTTTTCTAAACTCAGCGCCCATAGACTTATTCAATCTAAAATATTGATTTCTCCCGCCGTTTCTTTTCATTGTTTCAACGATTTTATCTAAGCTTTCATTAAGGGCTTTCACTCTAGGAATGAGATAATCGTTAAGCGTTCCTTGTTTGTGTTTTTCATAGAAGCTCGGACAGTAGGGAAAAAAGAGTTTCCAGTTCTCATTGCAACGGTAACGAGCTCTGGGGCCGTCGTGCCAAACCAATTCATCTAAGACGGGGTAAATATTTTGCACTTCGGCTACAGAAATCAAATAGGCTCGAGCGTCTTGATGTTTTTTATCCCATTCTTCAATCGCTCTTTGAACATTGTTAAAGTAATCCTGGCTCAAACTTTCGGGATTTCCTTTGTGATAACAGAGGTCATTATGGCCAATAAAGAAAAAAGCGATGACATTTCGATTGGCTTCGGGCTGAGGAGCATTAGCGACTTCTTCTATCAATTCATTACTTCTAGCTCCGCTTAAAGCAAAGTTTCTGATCTCAAATTGAGTTTCAGTATTCTTGAGTCGAGAGGTTAGGTAAGTTGGCCAAGAAAACTCGGCCCATTCATGTTTTTTTAGAAATGATCGGTCGTTGGTTAGTTTAAAGGTTGAAAGGTCTGAGAGTATGGCACTGACAGAGTTTAGTTCATTGTTTTCTGTGATGTTG
>VGSE01000107.1 GCA_016875135.1 Deltaproteobacteria bacterium | reverse complement strand
ATAATTTTGTTCAAGCTTAAAAATCTGAGCGTTCGGAAAATCTTTTTCAAAATTTAGGATGTTGCTGATGTCGGCTCCCCGCCATTTATAAATCGACTGATCTTCATCTCCGACCGCACAAATATTGGCTTGAGTTCCCGCCAAAAGCTTCATCAAAAGATACTGGCATTTGTTGGTGTCTTGGTACTCATCAATTAAAAGATAGGGAAATCTTCTCTGATAGCTGAGCAGCACCTGAGGAACATTTTGAAAAAGCTTAACCGTCATTAAAATAAGATCGGCAAAATCTAAGGCCGAGGACGCTTTTAAAACCTCAGAGTACCTAGCAAAAATTTTCGTAAAAGCATCTTCTATCGGACCTCCATAGAGCGGCTTATACGTCAGGTGATCCACCCCATCATTTTTCGCGCGATTGATTTTAGACTGCATCGCTTTAGGAGAATACATGGAGTCACTCAGATGCAACTCTTTCATGACGGCTTTGACTACCGAGAGCTGATCCGAATCATCGTAAATAGTAAAAGTGTTGGAGTAGCCTAGATGCTGTATTTCCGATCTTAAAATACGAACACAAGCCGAGTGAAAGGTACTGATCCAAAGATCTCTTGGATCCACAGGGCCCGGAGCCACTCGCCCTAAGATGTGAGTGACCCGCTCTCTCATTTCGGCCGCAGCTTTATTGGTGAACGTAACTGAAAAAATTTGTGTCGGGTCTACACCGTGATTCAATATAAGATGAGCTATCCGATGGGTCAGAACTCGGGTTTTACCTGAGCCCGCTCCGGCTAATATTAAAATGGGCCCATTGCCATGAAGCACAGCCTGCCGCTGAGGTTCATTTAATTTTTCAAGATAGTTCACCTGTTCAACTCCCTTAGGAATATAAACCCTAGAGATACCGTTTTGGCAAACAAAGCCCTTTATTACAAATAAAAAAGGAGCGCGAGGGGGCTCGCGCTCCTTAAATTGAATCAGCTAAGGCGAATTTAAGCCCAGCCTTTTCAAAGCTTTAATTTTTAAGATATCTGGAGCAAGTTAACTCAATAACTTCTCTTGCTTCATCTTTTACCAAGATCAGTTGGCCAGTAGTGACTTGCCCGGGTTCAAGAGTCTCTTTTCCTTCTTTGTGAGCCACTTGAAAGATAACAGTGTCCGCATCAATTTTACGATTTCCTTCGATTACATATTGGACGGTGTTTCTTCGGTTTACTTTCTTAATTTCGGCATCAGATCTTCGCAGTAAAGTTCCGGCCGCTTCATTACTGACAACCAATACCGCTGGGACTCGTGATTCAACCGAGGCGTGATTATACATTTTTACCGCCCACTCAACACCCTCAGAACTGTACCCATCACACTGATAGCCGCTTCCAAAAGCAGCGGTTCCAATCACCAATCCGGCGCTCACTAGTTTTACGATAAGAGTTTTCATGACAGACTTCCTTTCCAGATACTTGTTTTTGGAAAAAACCCAAAAACAACCGTTGGAAAATTCAGCGCACACTGCGCCGGTAAACTCCAACATAAACAAGTTTAGGAAAATGTCCCGCATTTCGCGGGTTATTAGAGGGCCGAAGAATTCGAATCAGTTGAACATCTCTTAAAGCGACTACTCAACTAACTGCGGTAAGAAGCTCCCTCTAATCTGGCCCTTGCCAGTTCTTAGGAACGACATCTCTGTCTTCTTGGGAAATATTCATTTTTCATGGTTGCGTCAAGTTTTTTCTCTAATGCCTCTTGCGTTACTTTCACAAGTCGTTCACCCTTTCTAAATATGAGAAGTTTGGTTCTTGCCCTCCTTGTTTTTTCGAGTCTTTTTGGAGCCAATCCAAAATCAAAAACCAAAAAGCTTCGCAAAACACCCCCCTCCAAATATTGGCTCCCGTCCAGAATTCCAACTTCAACCAAGGACGGGACAAGTCCTCCCAGCGCCTCGGAAATGTCGGCCTTACAAAGAGTGTTGCAGTCAGAAAATCAGAGAATTGTCCAAGATCCTTATCTTCTTCAAGCGGTATTGCACACTTCAGACCGCGTCTCAAAAGCAGCTATTCTAGCTCTTGGTCGAGTGGGCGACCCGTATAGCATCGAAGCCCTGTCGACCGTTCTTAATGGAAAAAACCCAGCCAAGAAACAGCTTGCGGCTTTAAGCCTGGGACTTATTGGAGACGACGTCTCTGTAAAGTTGTTGACGCAGCACTTAGCCATGGAAAAAAATGCGGATCTGCGAGGCACTTACTATCGCTCCCTTGGTTACAGCAGAAACCAAGCTGGTCTTAATCTATTAGTCAAAGCTCTTTCAACCGAAACACAGAGTAAAGTTCAAGCCAATGTTGTTGAAGGGCTGGGGCTCCTCTTAAGTGGCAACTCCGCTGCTTGGGACATACCAGAGGAAGTTTTACAACAACTTTTAAAGCATACGAAAGCCAACAAAGAAACGGCCGTGAATGCGGCTTTTGCTTTATCCCAATACAAAGGATCCCTTAAGAAACTGCCCACAGACCAACTTCTAGCTTCAGTTAATTCTGCTCCGCTTGCTTACGCCCGTAGTTTTTTAATCAAGGTGATTGGCAGACTGGACCACCCTCAAGGAACAACTGTGCTTCTTAACCACCTTTCCGAAAACCAGCCCTTATCAGTAACAATTGAAGCGATGAAGTCATTGAAAGGCAAAAAATTATCTGAAAGCTCAAGCCAAATCTTTAAAAAACTCCTAGGAAGCAAAGACTCCCAGTTACTCGTGGCAACGCTTGAAACTCTTCGCGCGTCCAAAGAGCCTAGTCTTTGGGCCACAGCCGACGTCGAATCCCTTATACGGAACTCAAAATCTCCATGGGTGCGAGGTAGCGCTCTCAAGACTTTGTGCCAAATATCTCCAGAGGCGGGCAAAAAAATTATTGCAGAAACATTAAAAAGCCAAAATCCGATCGAGCAGTCTGCAGCAATTGCTTCTTTGGCCATTCTAAAAACTCCGGAGAGTTTTTTACAGTTGTCTGCCTTTCTTAAGCAACAAAAGCCACAACTGATATCGGAGGCTATTGAACAGTTGGCTTTGCTAGATTCGGAGCAAATTCCCGAAAACATAAAGGCCGCTCTCAAGGAGTTAATTAAAACCAAGGACATTGGCCTCATCGCTTTGATCTCTGACTTGGCAAAGAACAAAGAATGGAAAGACTTTAGAATCCCTCTTGTTGAAGTTTACAGTTCTTTTCAAACAGACGAAACCACCGAGACCAAATCCACTTTGCTCTCCAGCTTAAGCGTGATCGGAACCGATGCCGAAATCCCACTTCTAACCTCTGCTTTAAATGACAATTCCAAGTGGGTCGTGGCTGCTGCTGCACAGGCCATCAAAGCAATAACCGGTGCGGCCCCCGAAAAAAACATTCCCATGAATAATCGAATTACCGAGCTCACACCTCAATTCGATCAACTAAGATCGGCACTTCGAAAAAATGTGATTCTCAAAACTAATCGAGGAGAAATGGAAATCCAATTCTTTGAGGAAGCCCCTTTAACCGCTTTTAAATTTGTTGAGCTGGTCCGCGCCAATTTCTATACAAGAAAAACCTTTCACCGAGTCGTTCCCAGCTTTGTAGCACAAGGTGGGGATCCTAGAGGAGATGGCTTTGGGGGTCCCGGATTTTTGATTCGTGATGAAGTCAGCTCGCTAAACCACGACCGAGGCACCTTAGGCATTGCCACTTCAGGCAAAGACACCGGCGGCTCTCAGTTTTTCTTTAATCTCGGTCCCAATTATCACTTAAACGGTCGATACACCGTTTTCGCCAAAATAATATCCGGCCTCGAGGTGATGGATAAAATTGAGGTTGGAGATTATATTATTTCAGCTTCTATCAAGTAGTGATCGGAATTAAATAAAGTCGCCTCTTTTAATTTTCTCAAGAATGATTTTTTCCGGCATGATCGGATCTCTAGGATCTACGGTAAAATATGATTGTTGCTCACAACGTCGTTTGTTTTTAAGAAGCCACTCCAAAATTTTCGAAAGTCCCTTGTTTTTTTTGTCCTTAAAAAAGGGGTCGTTTTTAAGTGCATCTGAAGCCTTTTTCAGAGCGCGCGCCTCTTGAAGATCGTTCTCTTTCACAGGATAATCGGCCAAATCGTACTTTTTAATATCCTCAGGAAGAACTCCCAAGAAACGCACATCGGGGGCTGAAAAATCAGAATTCCTGATTAAGCTAGCCGCTGACCCTGCTTTCAAGGTTCGAAAAATATTTTGTAATGTGTAGGCGTCAAGATCTCCGAAAAAGTAGATCGGAACTTTAAGTTGATCCTGTATAAGCTTACACCATCCTCTTACTGCATTACTGGGCACCCCTTGGGCACCCAGAAGAATCGCATTGTTTCGCCTGCAAAATCCATTGGTGACAAAAGTATTGGCCGTACCTTCCGATTCGACAACTAAACAAAAATCAATTTTTTTCTTGGCTTTAAGAGCTAAACTCTGGGGGCGATTCTTCGGCTGGAAAGGTGAAGTTCCTAGAGTGCTGAGATCAACAACAGCTTTTCCGCCATCAGGAAGTGTTTCAGTTACTACAAGCTGATTCGAATAGGTCTGTCCCCCGCGATCATTGGCGTAGCAGTTAAGATCTTCTCGATAGCATTCCATCATCTCGCAGATAAAGTCGATAATCGAATCACTTTCAGATTGATCAGCGAAATCGAGAGGACGAAGTTCGGGGTTATGTTTCACCTCACCCTTAGAGATGTAGTAAAGCTCACGTTTTGTATTCACTGCCCCGGTTTCAATGTTTCTCAAGAGAATTTCTAAAATAAAAATAGCCCGAGACATCTTTTGAACCGAGGCCACATTGAGCTCGGATCGGACCATTTTGTTTCCCGGAGTTAGATACCCTACCTTAGGATTGTAATTGGAGTTATCTAACGAACACTTGATTGCCTCCAGAACAGGCCGCCTCGCGTTCTCCAGATCGGTTAGCATTCTATTACAAAGATCTTTAGAAAGCTTGGGTATTGTATCTTCTCTCATACTTCCTTCTCTTTCATTTTCTCTTTGGATTTAGCTACCGCTTTTTTCTTAGCCTTTGATGCCGGTTTTTCTATTTTGGCTTTCACCGGAGCTTCCTCAGCCTCTGGAATCACATCCGAATCCTCTGGATGAGGCGGCTTTAGTTCTTCTTCGCCATCTTCACTTTTGGCTTTCTCTTTCTCAACGATTTGTATTTTGCCTTTTGCATGAGCTTCTTTGTGATGCTTGAGAGCTTCGTCCAACTCTTTTTTGGCGGCATTCACATCTCGGCCTAGCAATTTAACCAGCCCCTCGGTCGCAGCTTTTTTTCGTTTCGC
Source organism: Deltaproteobacteria bacterium (assembly GCA_016875135.1). Lineage (GTDB taxonomy): Bacteria > Bdellovibrionota > FAC87 > UBA2466 > UBA2466 > UBA2466. Next base: position 3,801 of record VGSE01000107.1, on the reverse strand, counting down.
GGGCGCCTTGGTAATCCGACACAAACAATCAACGAGAATGGGACAGAATTGTTCAATATGCCTTAATTTTTCCTCAAGATCGGCTTCGCGGTGTTCTTTCTTAATATGTCTTGAAAGCCGCTGTCCCGCTTGAATCAAAGCCCTTCGAATCTCCTCGACAAGTTCATCACTTGCATCGACCGTCTCTTTTGATGCGTTTTTAAATTTGATGAATGGGGAAACAAGACTGACCGCGATAACGTAAGGACCTAAAGGCAAACTGTTTTTGGGCTGGGGTATTCCGTAGGATCTCCAGTTGACTGTTTCAATGGCTTTCACCATAGCGCATGCCGATTTATCGAACTGAAGTGGCACACGATTAGCAAACCGTAGAACCTGTACAGGGGGACTGTCATCCCCTTCGACTTTTTGGGCCGTTTTAAGACGAGCGACGGCGATTTCGATGGCAACAGGTTTAAAGTCGCAAATGGTCGGTTTTCGAGTCACGACTGAAAAAAAGTCGACCTCCCCTAACCTTCTCACACTCTTTGAAAAAGTTTCTTCACCAATGATCATGACAGAACGGGTGCTCGGAGACATAAGTTCTGTCTTGTGAATGGCTCCAAAAACATCTTTGAATTGAGCATCCGTAGTCTTATCAACCGATTGGGTTAAAAACTTTTTATTCATCCCATTTTTAATAAACTCTTGAAAAGTATTGTCTGTGATTCTTGAAAAACCTTTTTTCAAAAAGGTTGCAACCGTCGCTTTACCAAAAAGATGCGAATGAGCAATGAACTCTCCCAGTTTCATCGTGTGGGGATGAGGTTCCACGGCATTGGGAATGTCTGGACACTTATCGGAGACACGATCGACTTTAACCACAGACTGATCTAAAAGTTTATACCGTAAATTCAAATGAGGATTAACAAGTGCAGTGCCAGTCAAGTAAGTGATGAGTCCGCCCTCTCCCTGCAGCTGAATCCTTCCATCAAGAACAAACTCAACACTCACGCCGTGGGAACGATCCCAACTTATCGTTTTCTTATCTTTTAAATTGCCTTTGTTGTTCTTAACGTCAACCTCAACCAAACAGGAAACTGCTTGCCGCATAGTCTTTGTTTTAGTGATAATTCGCGCGCCTTTTGCGCTGGTGAGCTGGGCCCAGGTAGTCGCCGCTGAAATTCCAATCCCTTGTTGTCCCCTCGAGCACCGGCCCCGACCAAATTTTGAAGAGGCCAAATATTCGCCAAACACCTTGGGAATATCTTCGATATTTAACCCCGGACCATTATCTTCGACCTTAATTCTAATCAGGTCGGTGTTTTTAATAGTCCCCGCTCCGACCTTTTCAATCTCAATATAAAGCTCAGGAAGAATACCTTCATCCTCGCAGGCATCTAAAGAGTTATCTATTGCCTCTTTTAAAGTGGTAAGAACAGCTTTAGTGGGCGAAGAAAATCCCACCTGCTGAAGGTTTTTAGAAAAATACTCCGCCGTACTACTTGATGTGATTTTTTGTTTTGCCACGATGGATCAGATTCTATGTGACGAAATAAAATTTTGCAAACACACCGAAGCTTTAGATTAATGACGCTCCTGGATCGGAGTGTAAGGTCTTTCCTGAGGCCCGATGTAAATCTGACGTGGACGCCCAATTTTTGCACTCGGCGCCTCTAACATCTCTTTCCACTGTGCAATCCAACCCGGCAAACGACCAATGGCAAACATTACAGTAAACATATTGGTCGGAATACCAAGAGCTCGGTAAATGATCCCACTATAAAAATCTACGTTCGGATAAAGCTTTCGGGAAACGAAGTAATCGTCGCTAAGAGCCGTCTCCTCAAGCCGTTTTGCGATATCCAAAAGAGGATCATGAATATGTAGTTTTTTCAAAATGGTGTCACAGCTACGTTTAATGATTTTGGCTCGCGGATCAATGTTTTTATAAACACGATGGCCAAAACCCATGAGCCTCACCCCTGAAGCTTTGTCTTTCACTTTGTTGACATAGGTTTTAACGTCCATTCCTGAGCGCTTAATCTCCTCAAGCATTTCCACAACCTCTTGATTAGCCCCACCGTGTAAAGGGCCCCAAAGGGCTGAAATTCCAGCTGAGACTGAAGCATAAAGATTAGCTCGACTGCTTCCTACAAGTCTGACCGTTGAGGTGCTGCAGTTTTGTTCATGATCGGCATGTAGAATTAAAAGCAAGTCTAAAGCTTTGGCCACTTCCGGATCGATGTGATACTCCTCTGCAGGAACTGCAAACATCATCTTAAGGAAGTTAGAACAGTAATCCAGACTATTGGTCGGATAAATAAAGGGCTGCCCAATCGACTTTTTGTAAGAGAAGGCCGCTATCGTTGGTAGTTTCGCTAACAAACGCCAAATGGATAACTCCATATCAAGAGGCTTTGTGAAATCTGAAGAGTCTTGATAGAACGTTGATAATGTGCTGACCGCCGAAGACAATGTCGCCATAGGATGCGCGTCTCTAGGAAACCCATCATAAAATCGCTTCATGTCCTCATGAAGCATAGTGTGCCGGATTAGGCTGGTACGAAACCTCTCCAGCTCCTGGTGGGTCGGAAGACGTCCATAAATGAGCAGGTAACACACTTCAACAAAATTAGATTTTTCAGCCAATTGCTCAATCGGATAACCCCGATATCTTAAAATTCCCTGCTCTCCATCGAGAAAAGTAATCGAGCTCTGGCAGGCTCCAGTATTCATGTAACCAGAATCGAGAGTTACAAACCCGGTTTGAGCCCGAAGATTAGCAATATCAATAGCCCGCTCTTTCTCGGATCCTTCGACAATATCTAATTCGTACTCTTTACCATCGATTTTTAGAATCGCTTTTTTGTCGTTTGTCACGTTGTCACCTCTATAACTTCACTTGTTTGGCCAAAGCCTTGGCTCGCTCAGTCGCCTGAACCACAGCTTTGATTACAGTTACTCTTAACTTCCCTTCCTCTAACTCCAATAAACCATCAATAGTACAACCCGCGGGCGTTGTGACTTCATCTTTCAAAGCCGCAGGATGTCGCCCAGTTTCTAATAACATACGGGCTGCCCCTAGAACAGTCTGACCTGCTAGCAGCGTAGCTAATTCTCGGGGTAACCCCACCTTAATTCCTGCATCGGTCAAGGATTCTAATACCACATAAAGATAAGCCGGACCGCAACCACTTAAACCGGTTACGGCATCCATGTGCTTTTCGTCGACTTGTGCCACTTTGCCAAGAGGCTGAAAAAGAGTTCTAGCCCGCTCAAAATCTAATTCCCCAGCCCCTGACCCGGCGCACCAAGCAGTCATTCCGGCCCCTACAAAAGCTGGTGTGTTGGGCATAGCTCGAACAACAGCGACGCCCGGAGCTAAGTAACCCTCTATTTGGGAAGTGGTAACACTAGCCACTATCGACACCACAGTTTTTCCAGGCTTAATATCTTTTCCAACCTCTTGAAGCACTTCTGAAATATTCTGTGGCTTAACCGCAATCACCAAAATATCACACCTTTGAATAAGTTCTGCGTTATTTTTGGAAACCGATATCCCCAACTCTTTTTGAACCCATTGAGATGTTTCAGGGTGCTTAGTTGTAAAAAACAGATCTCTCTGTTTTAGGGTTTGGGTCCCTAACAGCCCCTTAACCATGCAGCGTCCCATACGCCCGAGACCTATAATTCCCACCGTTCCAATTTGAATTGCCATTAGAGCTTCTTTTCTCCCAAGATTTCCCGCAAATGCTTGTTAGCCTTTTCGGAAAAAACCCAAGAAAAGATAAATACCCGCTCCCTTTGAGTGGGCTTTTT
>VGSE01000106.1 GCA_016875135.1 Deltaproteobacteria bacterium | reverse complement strand
AGCGCCACGCAGAGCACTCCATTTAATCTGACACTATAAACTAAGCCTTTTTCTCATTTCTTCCGATACTTAATTAAATTCACGGGAGGAATCATGGGAAAAAAAACAGCGGAAAAAAGCGCTGAATCGGTTAAATCAGCTAAACCCAAAAAAGTCGAAACTAAAAAAAGAGTTTCAGTCAAAAGCGCTGAAACCAAAGCTGCATCTTTTGACCCTAGAGCTAAAACATCTTGCCAGTTCTCGTCCTGCAAACGCGAGTATAGAGCCAAAGGGTATTGCGATGTTCACTACAAACAGTGGAAACGCGGAAAGTTTGGATTGGCCAGATACAAAACCTGCGGCGACTTAGATTGTAAAAAGCCGATGGTCATAAACCGTCATGGTTACTGTGAAGATCATTTTCAAAATTATTATGTTAAAGGGATGGCTGTTACTAAAGCAGCCCCTGAAACAAAGCAGGCCCCAGAGAAAAAAGAGGCAGCGGGTTAGCTTAAGTCCTATTCTTTTTACTGAGAAAAAAGCCCTGCCGTCTGACAGGGCCTTTTTCTTTTCAATCGTTCCGTTTTGGGTTACCGTCAATTCTTCATGGGCAAACTCAAACATAAATTAGAGACTTCCTCTTTTGTTGTTACGGCTGAAGTCACCCCACCCAAAGGGGCTGGTATTAAAAAGCTCCTTAAAAATGCAGAGAGACTAAAACCCTTAGTCGATGCCATTAATATTACCGACTGTCAGCGCGCTTTAGTTAAAATGTCCAGCTTAGCCTCTTCACGAGTGCTTTTGGATAACGGTATAGAACCGGTTTTTCAACTCACTTGCCGCGATCGCAATCGAATTGCTCTACAATCCGACCTCTTAGGAGCAGCCGCGTTAGGCATTCCTAACATTCTGTGTTTAACCGGTGATCCGGTCAAAGCTGGAGATTGTCCCGATGCGAAACCGGTTTTTGAACTGGAATCGGTTAAGTTACTTAAACTGATCACAAAGTTACAAAACGGAATCGACGACAGTGGGATTAAAATGAACGCCCCGACGCGCTTTTTAATGGGGTCCGCTATCAATCCCACTCTAAGAGGCAACTCTAATCAACTCACCCGGATGAGCCATAAAATTGAAGCCGGAGCTCGATTCTTTCAGACTCAAGCCAATTATGATTTAGAGGACTTCAAAGCCTTCTGCCTTGAGGCTAAAAAGTATAACACTAAGATCCTTGCGGGAATTTTAATCCTGCATTCTTTTGATTCTGCTCAGTACATTCAGGAAAACATCCCGGGAATCAATATCCCCGATGCTATTCTTGAAAGGTTTAAAAGTTCAAAAGACCCTCTTGAAACGGGGATCGCCATTGCCGTTGAAAGTATGCTTCAGTTATCTGCGGTGGTGGATGGATTCCATGTGATGTCTATTAGAAAAGAGGAACTCATAGCGACTGTCCTAGAGAATTACTATGCAAAATCAGACACTCAAACGAACTCCACTTTACGATAATCACATTCAGAGCAAAGCTCGAATGGTTCCCTTCGCGGGCTATGAAATGCCGGTGCAATACCAAGGAGTATTGGAAGAAACTAAGGGATGCCGATCCAAAGTTGGTCTCTTTGACGTTAGCCACATGGGGCAATTTTCCATCCGAGGCCCAAGTGCACTTGAGGAAGTTCAGAAACTTATTACCAACGATCTTTCTAAGATTCAAATTGGGCAAGCACAATACAACATGCTCTGTAACGAAAAGGGGGGCGTCATAGACGACTTAGTCGTTTATCGAAGATCTCAAGACCACATTTACATTTGCGTAAATGCCTCAAACCGAGAAACAGACCGAGAGTGGTTTCAATCTCGACTGTCCCCAAGTGTTTCCTTTGAAGACGAAAGCGACTCGACGGCTCTTATCGCTCTTCAAGGCCCCTATGCTGAGGCTCTGATATCGACGATATCGGAGGGTTCTCAGATTAAAGCTCTAAAATACTATTGGGCCATGGATGGACTTGTGGCTGGAATCCCTTGTTACATTTCAAGAACAGGCTATACCGGGGAAGACGGTTTTGAACTTTACGTTGGGGCGTCAAAAGCCTCAGATTTGTGGAATGCACTACTCGACCACGGGAAGTCTTATTCTTTAATTCCTTGTGGCCTTGGAGCTCGGGACACTTTGAGATTAGAAATGGGATATCCTCTTCATGGGCATGAACTTTCAACGGAAATAACTCCGCTTCAGGCAGGGTTATCTTGGGTGGTTAAACTTCAAAAAAGCCCAAACTTCATTGGGCAAACGTCACTTGAAGACCAAGCTAAAAAAGGGCCCTCCCCTTTGCTGCAAGCCTATCGTATCCAGGATCGACGCATCGCTCGGCAGGGGTATCCAGTCTTTAATGAACAAGGAACCCAAGTAGGACAAATCACCAGCGGAACACACAGCCCTCATTTAGAGGTGCCCATTGCTCTTGCTCTCGTTGACAGGAAAGCCGTTGAGGAACCACGGTTATGGGTTGAGATTAGACAAACGAAAATTTCCATGGAACGCACAAAACTTCCCTTTGTACAACCTCACACAAAAAAACTTTAAAAAGGGTGCATTTCAAAACGAAGTTCGTCTCCGGAGACGGTCCCTCGAACATAAAAGTTATTTTTAACCGGTTCCATTTTTCGACCACCACCGCCACCAGCGACTAAGTAGATCACCTTTTCTATCTCTTCTTGAATGTAACTGTGATAATGCCCACCGAGCCAAGCTTTAACTCGATATCGACTTGATAATTTCATTAAAGAGATAGCTTCCTCTTCATTAGCCAACCGCAAATAGGTTCTCTGTCCGGGAATCACTGGCAAATAGTGACTTAAAATAATTTTGTGCGTAGAAGCACTGGCCTTAAGTCTATTTTCGAGCCATTCGCTCTGTTCTTCTCCAACCATCCCGTCGGCAGAATCCAAGATCATAAAATGGGTATTTCCAATGACAACATCAAAATGGCTTGGCCCCATGAGATCTTTCCATGCGCTCCAGCCGTCCTCGAACACATCGTGATTCCCAATGGTATAAAGGGTTTTATTTTGAAAACCAAACTCAGCCACCTGATTTAAAAAGGTCTGCATGTCCTCTCGTTTACCCTTATCCACCAGATCCCCTAAAAAAATCACGAAAGCGTCCCCTTGAGACTGAGCGGCTTCTAAAACCGCTCTTAACCGTCCAACATCATTACCCCCCAAATGAATATCCCCAACTAAAACAAAGGAAAAGTCCCCATCATCAACTCCCGAAAGGCTAAGAGTTGGTACCGAAATCAACTTACTTTCTTGAAATCTAAGTTTGGATCCGCTTTTTGCCACACAGCCGAATACAAATGACAGAACTAACAATAACGAAAAAATGCCCTTTATCGGTTTAAGCCTGCTTGAAAGGGAGCGAAGTATGATATTTTTCATCTTCAATTTGACAATCATGACAATATTTTTTCGAGCATGCTGCCAAAAACCTTCACTTTCAGCATCAACAACAACCTTCTTTAAATTGCTCTTTAAATTAAGTTTTTTTTAACACCGTTCTAATTAATGAACAACCCTTGCGCAAAAATAAAAATGGGGCGCTGGAACGAGCAGCTATAAGAAAACCACCCTCAAAAACTAATAAAAGCCATTTCATCTGCCTTAGCTTAACCCTTTTAGCTTCTTTTCTTCAACTTTTGTTGCCGAATGGTTTCTCCTTTTCTATGATGCTTCCTATGGCCAATCCTACCCATCACAACTATGAGGAGTACATGACACTTTGGGAAGAACATGGAATAGAAACATCAACACGCTCGAAACGACAAAGTCTTAGGAAGTCCAAATCTCGGCAAGTGCCCTCGCCCAAAATAAAATCACTCGAGGACATTCGGACCTGGCTAGGCGAATGCAAAAGGTGCGGACTTTGTGAAGAAAGAAATAAGATTGTTTTTGGCAGTGGCAACTCTAATGCGAAACTCATGTTTATCGGGGAAGGGCCCGGGGCCGAAGAGGACAAAACAGGATTCCCATTTGTGGGCCGTGCCGGCACTTTGCTCACAAAAATTATTGAAGCTATGGGGTTTACCAGAGAAGATGTTTATATTGCCAACATCGTAAAATGCCGTCCACCGGGGAACCGAGTCCCTGCTCCAGAAGAGATTGAATCCTGCGTTCCGTTTCTAAAAGCTCAAATCGAAATGATTCAACCCAAAATGATTGTAGCTTTAGGGTTGACAGCTGCAAGCACTCTTACCGGTAATGATTCTACGATGGGCCTTTTAAGAGGACGTTTTCATCCTTTAGCTTGGGATAGTAAAAGATCTCTTATGGCCACCTATCATCCGGCCTATTTGCTGAGAAATCCAGCAGCCAAAAAGATCGTCTGGGAAGACATGAAACTGGTCGTCAAACAACTTAAAGGTCATTAACAAGTGATTCAACTGGTTGCGTTATCCCTCTTATTAATGTCAAAGCTCCTCTGGGGAGCGCCTGTTGTTCCCCTACTCAAGATTTCCGATACTATCAATCCCGGAACTGCTGATTTTATTATCAACGAAATTCGCTTCTCTAATGAGAGGAAGGATCCTCTACTCATTTTGCAACTCGACACTCCCGGGGGGCTACTGACTTCAACCCGGCAAATTATTCAATCCATGCTAAATAGCACAACTCCAATTGTAGTTTGGGTCGGACCAAGAGGAGCACAAGCCGGAAGTGCCGGTGCTTTAATCACATTTGCTGCCGATGTCGCTGTGATGGCTACGGGTTCAAACATAGGTGCCGCACACCCGGTTCAAGGGGGAGGTCAACCCATGGATAAAACGCTAAGTGATAAGCTCACCAATGACACTGCAGCCTTCGCAGAAGGCTTAGCTAAAACTAAAGGCAGAAATACAGAGTGGGCTCGACAAGCAGTCACAGAGAGTCGTTCAATCCCCTCCGATGAGGCCCTTAGACTAAATGTCATCGACTTTATCGCAGATGACATCCAATCTCTCGAACAAAAACTTTTAGGATATCAATTGAAAACGCCCAAAGGTTCCCTATCACAACTCTCGAGCACCCCGTTTCAACCCCAAGAACACTCGCCGACACTAAAACAACAAGTCGTTTCGTTTTTTGCCAACCCCTCACTGGCTTATCTTATTCTGGCTCTCGGCGGACTCTGTATCTGGATTGAGCTTTCTCATCCGGGGTTGATTCTCCCTGGTGTCTTAGGTGGGCTCTGCGTTTTGATAAGCTTAGTCTCTTTTCAGTTACTCCCGATTCGATTTGGAGCTTTGGGTTTATTACTTTTCGGTATGGCCCTTTTGATCGCGGAACTCTTTGCAACTTCCTATGGCATTTTAGGCATAGGTGGAATCTTGTCATTTATTTTGGGATCATTATTTCTGATGGACACCAATGTTCCGGAGTTTCAGATTCCTTTAAATCTAGTCCTTTCGGTTTCAACCTGTTTAGCTTTGGCTATTTTTGCCCTTTCCTACTTGGTTTTAAAGACTTACCATCTAAAGATTAAGGAGCATTATCTCTCTTTGATAGGGTTGTCCGCCCAGGCCACAGAGGATATCACTCCCTCGTCGGGGACTGCTTTTATTCAGGGCGAACTTTGGAAAGCCAGAACCTGCGATGGCCAGGAAGTCAAAAAGGGAAATTGGTTCGAAGTTAAAGAAGTTAAAGGTTTAGTTTTAATTGTTCAAAAAAAGGAGACCCCCTAATGTTCTCATTCTCACTCATTATTTTGCTTTTCCTGGGTGGAATTCTCGTTTCTTCTTTTAAAATATTACAGGAATATGAACGAGCTGTCGTTTTCCGTTTAGGACGCCTCATAGGAGCCAAAGGGCCCGGACTAGTTCTTTTAATCCCGGGAATCGATCGAATGATTAAGGTCGGCCAAAGGGTGATTACCACCGATATCCCTCCCCAAGATGTCGTAACCAAAGACAATGTCAGCATTGTGGTCAATGCTGTTTTATTGTTCCGAGTGGTTGATCCTGTGAAAGCGGTCCTAAATGTAGAAAGCTACCTTGAGAGCACCTACCAATATGCTCAAACGACTCTCAGATCGGTACTTGGCTCGGCTGAACTGGACGAAGTCTTAAGTGAACGAGACACCCTTAACCACAGGGTTCAGGAAATTCTTGACCTTCACACTGAACCGTGGGGAGTCAAAGTTTCGGCTGTGGAAATCAAGCAGGTCGATCTCCCAAAAGAAATGCAAAGAGCTATGGCTACCCAAGCTGAAGCAGAACGGCAAAGAAGAGCCAAAGTGATTGCGGCAGAGGGCGAATTTCAATCGGCGGAGAAACTTTGTGAAGCTGCCCGCACAATGGAAGCACATCCGGCGGCTCTACAGCTTCGCTATCTTCAAACTCTTCAGGAGATCGCAAGTGAAAACAACTCCACTACGATCTTTCCAGTCCCTATTGATCTTCTAAAGCCATTCCTTGAAAAGAAATAGGGCCTTTTTAGACAAACAAAGGATAGGGTTTGTCTTTGGTTAAGCGATGAAAGATTGGAGCATTAACAGTAACGTCTTTGAACTCCATCCAAAAAGTCATAAAGCACCGATAAAGTCTTCTCTACGCTCTCCACGGCCCGCTCCTCATCGACCTCGGAGAGACACAACTGGGAGAGTAAGTTGGCTTCAGTTTCGGCATGGTAAACATCATAAATTTGATGAACCTTAAAAAACTCAACCGCCGACTCTTCTTCCACTCCATAGAAACACTTTAAACCATCAACTTTAGTTCTAGCGACATCGGGCTGTTGGCGTTCGTAAGCATACAGTGCCGCTACACCATCAATTAGAGAATCGGAACTCATAGCCTCTCTGAAAACTTTTAATAAATGGTGTGTTTCATCCGAAAAAAAGTGCTGGGAAAGTTCCCGCCGATCGACACCAAGGCCTTCAGCAAACTTTGTCCAAAGTTCCAAATGATTTTTTTCACCCCGCTCCTCATCGATTAAATTCTCAAGCAATGCCTGCCTCATTTTTGGGTCTTTACATTGCGAATGAAGAGCACTGATGAAACGCGGAAACTCTTTTTCAAACGCGTAGTATTCTTTGGCGTACCCTTGCAGAGAACTTTGGGTGAGAGTTCCGGCACTCCACGCCGTATAAAAGGGATGAGCCAAAAGATGTTTTTGTTGAATTTTTTCTTCGAGTTTAGATCTTAGAGTTCTCATATGGGCCTCCTAAAGAGTTCGCATTAGCTTAATATAAACATGAAGGAAACGGAAATCGCAAACAGTTCTTTTCTATTTATTTCTAACACCTTACTAAGCCCAACATCTTTATTGCCTCTTTTCACAAACCGCGATAGGGTTCGCGAATGCAAAAACAAGTAAAATGGTTTCTCTTGGCGGCTTTGCTCGTTCCTTGTTGGGTGATCGGAATCAAGTATGAAATCGACCTCGTTGTTTTACACGCGACGGCCCAGTTTTTAAATTCCGACTTGACTAGGGTCTACGCCCAAAATGGAATTTTAGGGCGCTATTTTTACGGTCCGTTTTCTTTAATATTAATTAAGCCATTAGGTTATTTAAGTTTTCCAACGGTTAAATATTTTTGGCTGTGTCTTCAAACGCTTTCTTATTTTGTTTTTTGGCATACTCTCACTCAGCTTTATCCTATTCTCAATAATCCAAAGGCTTTTTGGGGCTGGCTTTTAGTCTGGATCATGGCCATTAACCCTATTCACAACAACTTTCAGAGCAATAACATTCAATTAATGTTGGCCACAGTTCTGGTTCTTGCTGAATCTCTTTGCCAAAAACCGTCAAAAAAAGCACAAATATGGGGGGGACTTTTAGTTGCATTCACAGCCGGGATTAAGGTCTTTCCAGCGTTTCTTGTCGTTTATTATTTCATTGCTAAATCTTCTTCCACAAGGAAAGGAATAATAATAGGATGTTTAATCGTCGCTTTAAGTCCTTTTGTGGTTTTAGGCCCTAGTAAAGCCTATTTTCTTTACCAGGGATTTATAGGCAATCTGACGACCTATTCCGCAGATAATAGCTTAACCAAAACTAACGATATTCTTTGTCTTCCTTCATTGCTAGCTAGATGGGGATTTACATCTACACAGAGCAACGCTCTAGTTCTTTTTCTCTCAGCCCTTTTCTTTGTTTGGGTTTTTCTACGAAAATCACGTCCGAATTTTACTTCAATCGAACCTTACCTTTTAGCTTTTGCATGGACACTCAGCGTTCTTCTTAATCCAAGCACACGGCCTCACTATTTCATTTTCTATGTGCCGGCATACTGCATATTGATAAATCGTTTGCAATTGAAAGATTGGTCAAAAACCGCGATGGGGTGTTTAACTTTGGTATCTGCGCTATTAATTGCTTTCACGGCCGAAGGTGTTGTCGGGAAACCCTTAAATGAACTTCTTGAGGCAGCAAGTATTCCAACTTATGGAATGCTTATTTTGTGTCTCTCTCTCTTGTTTGCGTTAAGAAATGAGGGCAGCTTCGCAAAAGCTGCTACTAACGTCTAGAGCGATGGCGCCTATGCCCATGTCTGGAGGCCCTTCTTGTGTGAACTTTGTGGCGTTTCCTTGAGGCTCGACCAATTCGTGGAGAACTGTGCCGAGATGCAGTCACTGACAAGCGCTTCGTAGCAAACTTCGACCCAAAAAAAGGAATAGAGCGCCCCAATTGAGACACGGTATTTGAAATTTGATTTGTTAACTTACGTCCAAACCAGCCCTTTTGATAGGCATGAAACCCACCATAGCACATACCCACAATAAGACCGATAGGTATAAGACTTCTAAAAAAACTTTTAATTTTCCAAATCAGCTCTGACATTCACTCCTCGCTCTCAGACAGGGAACGGTCCATTACAACCGCAACACTGGCTGAAGAAGGAAAGGCAACTCTTGTGCCCAAGCTAATTAAGTTTAAAAAAGGGGGGGGTTAATCACATACTTCCAAGAGTTTAACTCTCTCACAACTTCAATTGAATGGGAGTAAGACAACTGTCTAATTGTTAAACACTCAGCCCTTTTTGGGGTTTAAAAGGAGGAAAACTTTCATGCCTGCGCCCTTTGAGTGGACTTTTTAAGAAACTGATCCGATATATTTTTCCCTAAATTGCAAAGACTTATAAAGGACCTTGGATGAAACCCGATTCGTTAAAAAAAAGAAATACCTAAACCAATCTCAGATAATTTTCTCAAAATCGCTTGAGAATTTCACTTTATGCTTCTCTTTTCACAATCTCTTCACACCGATTTCATCTTTGTCTAGTAACCTGACAGTATGAAC
>VGSE01000105.1 GCA_016875135.1 Deltaproteobacteria bacterium | reverse complement strand
GGCATGGAAGAAGCACTCCAATGGATGCTCCTAGGCCGAACTTTCTGTTTGTTCTTTTTACAGTTTATTCTTATAACCCGGGACCTTTTTGGGCGTATTTCCGAACAAAGCAACGAATTGTCTTATGGGCTAATATTATTGTCTTGTAGTTTTGTCGTTACTCTTCTGCAATCTTGTTTAATTGAAAAGTTTCGAATTAATTGGGTAGGGGTGGTAGTACAGATTCTATTTGATGCGTTAGTGATTAGTTTTTGGATTTATTGGGCTGAAAGTGAAAGTAGTGTTTTTCCGTTATTTTATTTGGTTCAAATTTTAATTGTTTCTCTGACGTTCTATCAGCGTGGAGCGTGGGTATCTAGTTTTGTGGCAGTGTTGTTTTTGGGGGGAGTGACTCTTCTAAAGAACCCATTGAATTCAGGGGCAGGATTTCTTTGGATTGCCTATTCGGTTATTTTTGTCGTCCTGGGAGTCGTTGGGGGCTTTTTAAGCGAAGAGCTTCGAAGAACTGCGGAAAGTTTAAAAAAAACAAAAGCGGAAGTTGATAGACTGACGAAGTTTCAGGAACGAATTATTTCAGAAATTCCAACAGGACTTTTGGCCGTTGATCATGAGATGCGATTAAATTTTATTAATCCTGCCGCGGAACATATTTTAGGAATACTCGCGAGAGATGTCGTCGGAAAAACTCTCACGGAAGTAGGACGGGAGCTAATGCCTTTTTTTTCCCAGATCGATTCTCAGGAAATGCCTGAAGAGGATGAATTGGTTATTGATCCACGAGAGACATCCATTTCAGCTACTGGGTCGGAGTTTCATCGCAGTGTTTTTTTAAAAGCCAAGTCAGAAACTGGAGGACAAGCGAGGCTTCAACAGATTGTCGAGGTTGGTAGCGGATTGTCGAAGCGTACCCTCCGTGGAGATGTCGCTGAAATCGATATCGGGTCTGGGATGGGACGTCTTTTGCAAAATCAGGCTCAAGGGGGACGGGTTTTATTATTCCAGGATGTGACTAAAATTATTCATCTTGAGGAGAAACTTAAGCAACATGAAAAACTAGCAGCTGTAGGTCAGTTGGCAGCGGGGATTGCCCATGAGATCAGAAATCCTTTGGCGAGTATGTCTGCCAGTATTGAAATGTTAAAAACGGCTCAGGAGTGGACCGATCCGGAAAATAAAAAACTGATGGAAATTACTTTAAAAGAAATAGATCGCTTAAACGGCTTGATTACCGAATTTTTAGATTTTGTTAAGCCTGAGAAACTAAAATTAGTTTCTCTGTCTCTTAATGATCTTTTACAGGAAATTGTCACTGCAGCTTCAGGCATGGAAGAGTTCAAAAAAATGACTTCCATTTCGACTAAGTTTCAGACAATTCAAGTCTTAGCTCATGGTGAAAAGTTAAAACAAGTTGTTTGGAATCTTTTACTCAATGCGGTTCAGGCTATTAAGGAAAAAGGAACCATCGAAATTGGTTGTGAGGCAGTGAGTGAGCAACGGGTTAAGTGGTGGGTGAGTGATACGGGGCAGGGAATGACCGAAGAGGTTTTAGCGCATATTTATGAGCCTTTTTTTACGACTAAACCACAAGGGACCGGATTGGGTTTGCCCACAGTTTTCAAGATTATTGAAGCTCACCATGGTGAAATAAAAGTTAACTCTGTTGTTGGGAAAGGAACTTGCTTTGAAATCTTTATTCCAAGAGCATAGCTCGCATAAGTTTTTTATGGTGGCGATTTTGCTGGGGACTCTGACTTCCCTGGGAGATGAGAACTTAATAGACAGTAACTCTGTTGAAAAGGCCAATGAATCTCCGCCACAACAGTTTAGTCTTCCTATTCCTGAAACTGACAAGTCAAAAGAAGTGTTAAGTGCTCCTACTAATACCATAGGTTTTAATTTAAGAATTGATGGGAGTTACTCAGGCGGAGGGGCTGTGTCTCAGGGGTTCTCGATTTCTTCTATTCGCCTCTCAGGATTTGGTACTGTTGGAAAATATTTGGATTATCGTTTGTCTTTGGGACAAACAAAAGAGTTTTCAACTGCGGGGTTGGCTCAGGTGTTACCCGTTGAGGCTTACGTTGTGTTTAATGTGAACT
Organism: Deltaproteobacteria bacterium; assembly: GCA_016875135.1. GTDB lineage: Bacteria > Bdellovibrionota > FAC87 > UBA2466 > UBA2466 > UBA2466. Next base: position 7,223 of record VGSE01000105.1, on the reverse strand, counting down.
CAATGGGGGAGCGGGAAAGCTCTAATTTAAAGTTTAAGGCTGGGCTATTTTCGCCCGCATTTAATCCCATTTGGACTCCCGATCTTAGTTATCTCAATCTTCCGGATTTTAACGCAACTCACCGTGCCCTGTTTTTATCAAGAGAGGCCGGGGGAGAACTGACTCTCGAGGCTTTTCATCGGTGGCTCGAAATTAGCGTTGGAGCATTCAATGGGACGGGTGTTTTTGCAGAGAACACCAATAATGCGAAGGCCTTTACGGCTTATGCCAGACTTAATATTCCTTTCCAAAGTTGGAATCTTTCTTTAGGCACCGGTAACTCGATAGTTAGACAGTCAACAGAGGGAAGTGTTAACTATAAATCGTCCTGGGTCACCGATGTGTTCTTCACTTTGGATATTCCCAATTGGAGAACTCAATTTGCTATCGATGGTTTTAGCTCTCAATTTGATGACAGCGTCAGAGGCCTTAGTCCTAAAGGCGGATCTGCGGTTCTTAATTTGGGTTTTGGGAGTTGGTTCGGGCTATTTGCACGATATGAATACTCGACTAAGGCCCCTTTGTTGTTGCGGGAGATTCGCCAACTTCAGATTGGGCCTGAAATTTATTTTGATGAAAATGTTAAGGCGTTTGTGACCTATACAGAGGTTAAAACTTCAGGGGATGATGACAAGATGATCACCGCGAGATTTAGACTTTCGTTATAGCGCGCTGGGTTAGGTCGAAAATATCAAATATGCCGATATGGATTTGGGGAGCCTTAAATTTTTATGCCGGTAACATTTTTACAACGCAATGTCCGAAAAATCACTGACAGAATCGGACGTCGGAGTCTTTCCGGAGAGATTGGAAAGAAGCAGAAGCAAAATTTATTTCGGGCCCTCTTTTACGTTTTGATGGGAGAGCCGCTTATCCCAGATAATCTCATCGAATTTTGTGAGAAAGAAAAGTTAGAACCTACCCTAAATCGATTATTTGAATCGTTAGGAACTAGGTGCAAGTTGCCTCAGGCATTACATTCTAGAATCATCAAATCGGTTTCCCTAAAAAGAGTTCAAGAAAAATGGGGGATATCTAAATCTGATCTGTCTTTGGTCAAAGAAATTGTTAAAGAGGCCGATATCGATCCTCAAGATGAACACCATTTGCTTCATAGGTATTACGAATCGGGTGATTTAGAGTGGTTGGCTGAAGTAGAGAACGAACAGGATGAAGTCGATGTTATCATTAGTGTTCAGGCTCTTGAAGAAATGCTCCTTGGAGTATTTGAAACCTACAAGGTCCCCAAATCAAAAAAAGAACCATTCTCAGAAGTTTTTGGTCTGTGTTTAGGGATGGCCAGCCGAAATCGGACAACTAAAAAGGGCTTAGGGCAAAAAACAAAATGGTTTGTCTATGTTGAAAAAGCGGTTCCTCAAATCCGTGCGAAATCAGATGCTAGTTCTGTAATTCCTAATGCTAGAAGTATCAATGCTCTTGTCGAAACATCTCAAAGTTTATTTCCTCAGTTGGAGATCATAGGCGACTATCATTCCCACCCCTATCATACGGCCGGCCAAATTAGACGCTATCGCGGATGGGAAGCTTCACCTCAGGATTCGACTGATATTGCTCTCCTGTATAGAGAGTTAAAAAATTTAAAATCTAGAAAACACCGCATGAGAGTTTCTTTCGTTATAGCAATTGCTCGAGGAAAAGCCAGTAGAAGAATTAGAAATGCCTCCCGCTCTACTAATGTTGTCAGGTTTACGATGGCAGGATGCCATGTGTATATTTCTGCTTATCGAATTTTGAGTGATGGCAGTATGAGTGAAAAGGGAGTGGTCTTACAAAGTCCTTATCGAGAAACTTTTTTGAAGGTGGCTTGAAGTGAACTATCGGCACCGGCAATCGATTCAAAAATTGCGTTAAGTTTAATCGCTAATGTATCTCGATCAAAATGTAGTTTTCCTACTTGAAAAGCTTTTCGCCCAGCCTTTTCTAGCCACAACGGGTGAGTAAGAGCTTGCGAAATCTGCCGAGCAGAGCTTTGAATGTCGTTAGGGTCAAGGACAAGGCCAATTTCGTTTTCCTCTATAAGTTCGGCTAACCAACCCTTAAAGTTAATGGCAACCGGTTTTGAAGCAGCCAAAGCATCAAAAAACTTATTGGGAGAAGAGTTCCACAGCGGACGTTTGTTAACTAGAGTATTCAAAATCAATGAGGAACGTTGATAAAGTGAACAGATTTCACTTTTTGGAATCGGTTCGAGAAAAAATAGATTGTGATTTAGGACTCCCAAAAGTTTAGCGAGATTTATCATTTCTTCTTTTTCTTTTCCATCGCCGAGTATGACAAACTTTATTTGAGGAGCTAGAGACTGCATAGCTTGAGCAATTTTAACGATATAATCCACTCCATTGGCAACTCCTATTGTTCCAGGGTATAGGACAATTGGGTCTGTTTCACCTATCTCTTTGGGGAGAAGCATTCTAGGAGCCGACCGCTCTTTAAAAAATTCGATATCACAACTATTAGGAATCAATGAGGTGTTTTTAACTTTAACTCCTCGACAAACTACAGCCCTCTGAATTCCAGGCGAGAGCGCTACGACATGGTGTGAATTGCGATAGGCAATCTTTTCTATCCTTCGGGCCAAAAAGATAGAAAAGGGATCTCGAAGAGCTCCAAATGCAATGGGTAATTCGGGCCAGAGATCTCTAACTTCCAAAACGATCGGAATTCTTTTTAGTTTTGAAAGGATCACTGCAGAAAGAGTACTAGTTAAGGGGGGAGTTGAAACATAAATGAGATCACCGGCGAGTTTATTAGCAACTTTAAAAGAACCCAATACATATTTAAAGAAGGCTATTATCCTTTTAAAGAAGGGCATTTTATTGTGATAAGGAATAGGGATCCAGTGAATAGTGATTCCTTCTCGATGGGTTTCATAGGGAGCGTGTTTAATTTGGGTTAGGGATTCATCAGAGACGATTAAGTGAACTTGATGGCCGTAAGAGGCCAGACGCCTTGCAAACTCATACGTGCGCGTGATTCCATTTTTTTCAGGGAGCACAAAATGCTGATAAAAATAGAGAATAGTCATTTTGGTGAAAATGAAGCTGGGCCTCAAAGGGTTGATTATTCCTATACCATGTTAATTTTATCTTCTGATGGTTAAATTCTAAAGCTATCTTTGGATCTGTTTTTCCCCAGTTAAGAATCCATGCTGTGGCGAGTTGAAATTCGTTTGATGAATTCAATTCGTTGTTGTTCAAAGTCAAAGTCTTTTTCCTTTGTTGAACATAAAAACGGGGTGAGAACATTGTGTCTTCTATCTTTACGGTATAGGTAGGATAAAGGGGCCTAAAAAAGCACTCGCCATCGCCCGATGTCTGTAGAGATGGTTTTACAGAGAAGAAAGCCGTTTCCAATTCATTTATTTGGACCTCGGGGGCTAGATGGACATGCTCTTTGATTTCAGGATTTGTGCCGTGGTTTAGAACTAGAAAAAGCGAGCAGAGAAAGTCAGAGGTTTCGGATAAAAAACACAGTCTAAGAACTTTGGGAACTTTGAGATAGGCATAACCATCGTGCTCACTCCAAATCCAGACGCCATCTGACTGCGTTAAATGGCCTCGGTTTGTGATATGTCCACGCCGACCCAGTCGAAAGCTGCTCCAAATATCAGCACAGTTCTGATTGTTAACAGTAAGAACATTGTGGGCAGAGGATCCCCGAAAGTATTGACGTTCTTTTCCTTCATAAGAGTAAGTTCCGCTATTTAAAATGAGAGGAAGTTTTCTAATCGACAATTCAAAAGTCAAAAGATCGCAGTGCGCATGCGCCGGTAAAGAATCACTTCCCATGTTTCCAGCGTCAAAAATGAAAAAGGACGTGTTGTTTCTGTGGATATAGTAATCTCCACACCAGTCTGAAAAAAAATCTTGATTTGGAGTCACCCGAGTTAACCAAGTATCGTTGAAATACGGTAAGATCCCTGTGGGATGGGCAATTTGAGAAGAGAATAGTTTCATTTTTGAAAAATAATTTTCGAACCAGGAAAAATTTTCCTGGCTTTTTTTTATCCAAGGTAAAAGAAAAGCCAAACCTTGAGTCAGCTCGGCATGGTATGCGGGGGATTTTTCAAAATGCTCTCCACTAACATGAATTTGCAGTGGGATCTGTTGTTTTAGAACAGAGATCCCTTTTTTAACCCAAGAGGAATTTTTAGGACAATTAAGAAAACTCCCTGCCAGTGCCAGAGCTTGAGCATTTTCCCAGAGATGATTGCCCTCAATATCGTATTCAAAATTGTAATTAAGCCAGGTCGCCTGAAACCACAGAGCACGCAAAATCATTTCCTGGTCATGCTCGGAGGGCGCTGAAAGAACCCAGAGAGCTATCCAGTTTTGAATTCTCTTTGAGATTAAATAGGGATGCCAGCTAAGAGGAAATCTTGCTGGAAGGTAAGAGATTTCGGATTTAATCCAAGTAAGGATTTCCTGCCATGCTGCTTCTGGGTTTGAATCGTGCAGCCATTGGCTATGGGTATTACGTTCGAAAAATATGAGGCGATCTTTGTCTGAGAGTTGTTGTAATAGCTTTGCAGGTATTTTTGTTTGTTGGGCTAGAAGGGGACAAAGATTTAAGTCGAAGTCTTGTAGTTTGACTATCTCGTCTTGGATCTTGATCGATGTTCTCAGGTTCATCTGCAGAAAACATCGAAAAAACAGCCACTTGAATGGCAAAAAGGTTTTTATTGTCAAACGAGCAATGAATTGTCTCCAACGGTGATAAAAGAACAGAGCCACGATCCGATCCATTGAAATTGAAGAATAAAAAGTCTTCATATTATTTAAGCGACTTCGCGTTCCGTGAGAGATGAATTTGTTACCGGTGTTTGTATTTTGCAAAGCAACCGACTTATTTCAAAGAGTTCATCGAGGGACTGAAATTGTTGGGAGGGGGTTTGAAGGGAACTTAGAAAACTATTTAAGCAATTAAAATGGCCTTTATCCTGTTTCCAAAGGGCCATTTTTTTAAAAGTTGAAAAACCAAAACCGGTCAGTTTTTTGAAGTTGTCGATTACGGCGACTTTTTCACCGCAAAAAACTTCGATCCGTTCTTTGGGGTACTGGCGATTGCCTAAAGTTGTGTAATGAATAGTTCCAAGGGATCCATTAGTAAATTTCAACGTTAAAGTGATGTTATTTTTTATATCAATATTTTCCGATGCGATTCGTTCGATATGGTGAGATAAGATTGGGCAGTCGGCAAAAAATCTTAACAGATCAATAAAGTGGCCTAATTCGCTGACGAGTCTTCCGCCACCTATTTCGGGATCGTTTACCCAGTGAGACGAAGGCAAGCTAAGAGCATTAATCGAGTAAACCATCATTTTAGGAGCGGTAGAATGCTGAAATAGACTTTTGAGTTTTATACTAAGAGGAGAGAATCGACGATTAAAACCGACACACAGAGTTTTGGAATAATGATTTGAACGCAGAGCAGCTTCAATTTCATCAATTTGAGACAGTGTTATGGCGAGAGGTTTTTCTAAGAAAATGTTTTTATGTTCTTTGATTGCCTTAATAACAAGTTCCGCGTGAGAGTTGTGTCTAGTTCCGATTATTACAGTATTAATATGAGGCGATTCTATCAGCTCGGAGCTGGTATTGATTAATTCTGGAATTTTAAATTGTTTTGAGGCCAGAGTAGCTGACAATCCTGCTTCTGAGGTTATAGCTAGAACTTCGGCTTTAAGCTTTTTTAAAGCTGGTAATAGCGTTTTTGTGCAATGGGCGCCGGCACCGATAACACCTAAAGTCGGATCGTTTTTAACAGGGCGACTTAGCTGATGGAAATGTCTTTTTTGAGAAGAAAAACTCGAGCAAGCTATAGGGTAGTTTAAAACAATAGCCTTACACAAAGGATCAGAAGTTAAAACCTCATAGGCACTGCGGGCCTCATGGAATGCAAATCGATGCGTGATCAAAGGAGAGAGGTTGAGTTTTCTTTCTTGTATGAGTTCGAGAATAGCTTGCATGTTTCTTTGTTCAGTCCAGCGGACAAAGCCTATCGGATAATCTAAGCCTTTCTGTTCATAAGAATGCTCGTATCGACCGGGTCCGTAAGAGCAGGAAACTTGAAAAGATAACTCTTTTTCGTAAAAGTCGGATCGATTAAATTGAGTCCCCGTGACCCCGACTAAAACGATCTTTCCACGTTTACGGCTCATTTTAGCTGCATACTCGATAGGCTTGGAAGATGTCGTTGAAGCGGTGACAATCACACCGTCAATACCCTGTCCATGGGAGAATTCCATAGCGTGAGAAACGGGATTTGGGTCCAAAGACAAAGAGTGAATTTCGGCTCCAAATTGTTTTGCAAGATCTAACTGAGGCCCTTCAAAATCTATTCCGAGCACTCGGCATCCTTGGGCTTTGAGTAATTGAACCGTGAGAAGTCCTAATAGTCCTAACCCTTGAACGACAATCGTTTCTCCGAGAGTGGGATTTAGAAGTCTTATGCCTTGTAGTGCTATCGCAGCGATAGGGGTGAAAGCAGCGTCTTCAAATGAAATAATCGGTGCATGTGGTATTTTTAGACAAAGATTTTCTGATACACAGACAAACTCAGAGTGGGGACCATTTGAGACAACGCGATCTCCAATAGAAAAGCGTTCCACACCCTTACCCACCTCTACAACGATTCCACTTTGCGAGTATCCGGGACTTATTGGAGTGTTTAATTTGTTTTTTACAGCGGCCAAAGTTTCAGCCCAACCTTCGGTTGTGAGTTTCATTTTAATTTGGTTGAGTTTCTCCGGTTGCATTCTGGCTTTTTTGAGCCATGAGGCTCTTCCAAATTGAAGAAGAGTTTCTTCGGTGCCTTTCGAAATGATCGAATGATAAGTTTTGATCAGGACATGGCCCGCTTTAACAGGGGGAATAGGACAGTCTAGAAGTTGCAACTGTCCATTGCTAAGGGATTGAATGAGTTGTTTCATAGCTGATTTAGCTTAAAAGTATCTAATATTATTTAATATTATCGGTATTATTGCTTTTAAGATATAGCCAAAATTCCATACCTGGACCCTTTGAGTAGGCTTTTTAAGAGGCTGGTCCGAACTATTTTTTCTTAAATTGCAAAGACCTATCCGTCTGAACCTCTTAAAAAGCCTACTCAAGGGGTGCAGGTATCAAAACTCCTGTGAGCGGACACATCTGTAGGTATTGAGT
>VGSE01000104.1 GCA_016875135.1 Deltaproteobacteria bacterium | reverse complement strand
AACGACGAGCTTCTGCAAAACCTTTTTTAGCAAGTACAGTGGTCATTGCCGAAGTTAAGGTGGTTTTTCCGTGATCCACGTGACCGATGGTTCCTACGTTCACATGGGGTTTTGTTCGTTCAAACTTGGCTTTTGACATTTACTTTCCTCCTGACACTTTAGCGATAATCTCATTCGCAATGTTGCTAGGCACCGGCTCGTAGTGACTAAACTCCATCGTATAGGTCGCTCGTCCCTGACTTAGAGAGCGTACTTGAGTAGCATATCCAAACATTTCTGCCAAGGGGACTTCTGCTTTTATTACTTGGACGTTAGCTTGAGGCTCCATAGACATGATTTTTCCACGTCTGGCGTTTAAGTCACCGATGATGTCACCCATGTTGGCTTCAGGAACTATGACTTCGGTGCTCATTATTGGCTCTAGAATTTGAGGTCCTGCTTTTTTACAACCATCTTTGAATGCCATTGAGGATGCAATTTTGAATGCGATCTCACTGGAGTCCACATCATGGTAAGAACCGTCAAATAGGGCGACTTTCACATCAACTACTGGATATCCTGCGTTAATCCCTGAATCTAAGGCCTCTTTAATCCCTTTTTCAACCGCAGGAATAAATTCGCGAGGTACTGTACCCCCAACAATTTTATTCTCAAAGACAAACCCTGCACCGGGTTCTTGAGGTTCCACAGTAATCCAAACGTGGCCGTATTGTCCTCGACCCCCGGTTTGTTTAATGTATTTACCTTCTTGCTCGACTTTTCTGGTGATGGTTTCTCGATAGGCAACTTGAGGCTTACCTACGTTAGCTTCAACTTTAAATTCACGCAATAGGCGATCTACGATAATTTCTAAGTGCAACTCACCCATTCCTGAGATGATGGTCTGGTTAGTTTCGGGATCTACTTTGAGCTGGAAACTTGGATCTTCAATTGCCAATTTTTGTAACGAAAGAGAGAGTTTCTCCTGGTCTGCTTTAGATTTGGGCTCCACCGCAATCGAGATAACGGGATCTGGGAAATGCATGGACTCTAAAGTGATGGGGCTATCCTCTTCACTTAGCGTATCACCAGTTCGAGTGTACTTTAAACCTACTGCAGCAGCGATATCTCCGGCCTTAACGCTTCGGATTTCTTGTTGTTTATTAGCATGCATCTGTAACAAACGTCCGATACGTTCTTTTTTGTCCTGACGAACATTAAGAACATAAGAACCCGACTCTAAAGAGCCTGAATAGACCCTAAAGAACGTTAATTGTCCTACGTAGGGATCAGTTAAAATTTTGAAGGCTAGAGCACTGAAAGGCTGCCCGTGATCAGGAAGCCGTTCCATTTTCTCTTCCGGATTCTTAGGGTTAGTTCCCTGAATAGCCGGTTTATCTAGAGGAGATGGCAAATAGTCTAAAACTGCATCTAAAAGAGGTTGGACCCCTTTGTTTTTGAAGGCTGAACCTGCAAAAACAGGCACAATCTTGGAAGCCAAAGTAGCTTTACGAGCACAGGCTTGAATTTCTTCTACGGTAAGTTCTTGTCCCTCTAAATATTTGTTTAAGCAAGATTCGTCTTCTTCGGCAACAGCATCAACAAGCTTATCTCTTAACGACTTACATTTATCTTTTAGATCAGCAGGAACCTCTTCTACCTTATAAGTGTCACCTTTATCGGAATTGTCATAAACAAGAGCCTTTTGAGTCACCAAATCTACAACTCCGATAAATTTGTCTTCAGCCCCGATGGGGTAGTTGAACATGATTGGACGGCCATTGAGTTTTTCGATGATGGAATGAACCGATTTATCGTAGTTAGCTCCAACGCGGTCCATTTTATTGATAAAGCAAATGCGAGGAACTCCATAACGGTTAGCTTGGCGCCATACCGTTTCCGACTGGGGCTGAACTCCAGCAACAGCATCAAAAACTACGATGGCTCCGTCTAGTACGCGTAAGCTTCGTTCCACTTCAATTGTGAAGTCCACGTGTCCAGGTGTATCGATAATGTTAATTCGATGGTCTTTCCAAAAACAGTGAGTTGCAGCTGATGTAATCGTAATTCCTCGCTCACGCTCTTGAGGCATGTAGTCCATCACGGTTTCACCGTCGTGAACCTCACCAATTTTGTGGGTTACACCGGTGTAGTAAAGAACTCTCTCAGTACAAGTGGTTTTCCCTGCGTCGATATGGGCACAAATACCAATGTTGCGAAGTTTTCTTAAGTCTGTAACTGAAGCTGTTTCTGCCATGATTTGATTACCAACGATAATGAGCAAAAGCTTTGTTAGCTTCGGCCATGCGATGAACGTCTTCTCTCTTTTTTACCGATTCACCGCGGTTTTCAGCAGCATCGAACATTTCGGCTGCTAATCTGTCTACCATCGAGCCGCCCTTTCGCTGGCTAGCGTAAAGAGTTAACCAACGAAACGCTAAAGCGTTACGTCTTTCAGGACGAACTTCAACAGGAACTTGATAAGTTGATCCCCCAACACGACGGGATTTAACCTCAATGGCCGGGCGAACATTGGAAAGAGCTTTTTTAAAGACTTTCATGGGATCGTCTTTTGTTTTTTGGTGGATAATTTCAAAAGTACCGTAAACAATTTTTTCAGCGGTGCTTTTTTTGCCGTCACTCATTACAGCATTGATAAATTTGGTGACCAATTTTTCGTTGTATTTAGAATCAGCAACGACTTCTCGGTGAACAATGTTTCCTCTGCGTGGCATATTACTTACCTACCTTTGCGCCATATTTAGAGCGACTTTGTTTTCGTTTTTCTACGCCAGTTGTGTCGAGACTTCCGCGTACGATGTGATAACGAACTCCTGGAAGATCTTTCACACGACCTCCACGAATTAAGACCACTGAGTGTTCTTGTAAGTTGTGCCCTTCACCAGGAATGTATGAAGTAACTTCAAATCCGTTGGTGAGTCTCACTCTTGCCACTTTGCGAAGAGCAGAGTTGGGCTTTTTGGGAGTCGTTGTATAGACGCGAACACAAACGCCACGTCTTTGTGGGCACTCGGTCAAAGCCGGAGCCTTATTTTTTCTTTTCACTTGGGCACGGCCCTCGCGAACTAATTGATTTATCGTCGGCATGTAATTCCCTCAAATATTAAACTAAGCACTGGTAACCGAAGACATTTTTAATGTCAATGTATTTAAGGGTGTTTTGCGTCAAGTTCGTTCAACAAATTCGACGAAAATTCCCTCGGTTCTGGGGTAAAGGGGGATTGACTCCACCAGGGCTTTCTACTAAAACCCACCCGGCACCAAACATGTGGTGTCTATTTAGGAGTATCTTGGATGTATAGCAAGTTCTTTCTCGTTTTTTTCTCGTTGTTTTTATTATTGCTGTCAGGACTTGCCGAAAATTTTCATAAAATTGCCAATTCGAAGGAAACTTTGGGGGGGCTTAACCGCTGTAGAATTCACTTGTCCCCTTCGATGAATCCGAGTGCCACCCATTTTCAGCTCGTTCGGGAAGAAGTTTGTACAAAGTAACCCCTGGACACGCTGCGTAATTTAATCCTTTTTTAATAGCATTTGTGATACCTTAGCTTCTCAATCTACAATGAGAACTAAAATGAGCTCAAAAAAGATAGTAAAACCCTTAGTCGTTAGAGACGAAATCCATGGCGATATCGGCTTTGATAGCTTGCTTCGACAGGTTATAGATCACCCGTATTTTCAAAGACTTAGGTATATCAAACAGTTGGGATTGGCTGAGTACGTCTTTCCCTGCGCTACGCACACGCGGTTTCAGCATTCTTTAGGAGCTAGCTTTCTAGCGGGACAGTACTTCGAGACTATGGTTAAGGCTTGGGTAACCTCCTCTTTTGAATTTGAGGGCAAGGTTCAATCGACGCAACTGTTTGCAAAAAAGACCAAGAGGGTTGTGGAACAGGTGGCACAATCTGTCGACTCAAAACAGTTTTGGTGGCAAACAGTTAGTTTGGCGGGCCTTCTTCATGATGTGGGCCATGGACCTTGGAGCCATACCTTTGAATATTTAGACCTCAATCAGGACTTCTCCGATGTGACTTCTCAAATTGGCGGAGCCGTTGGAGCTTACTTTAAAGAGTTAAAAGAGGAGGGGAGGAAGCTACATCACGAGGATATCTCTGTTCTCTATATTTTTTCTATCTTTAAGGAACTCAAAGTTGAGAACGTCTACTTTTTGCCGGTGGCTCTTTTAGTTAATCACAAAATGGCAGTGGGTCGGCTCAAAAGCCTCATGGAAAAGGAACTGGCCTTAACTCTCAAGAAAAATGGAATTGAAGGTGGGATAGAGACTCATCAGTTGTTGCGCCCCATTATCTCAGGACCGTTTGATGTGGATCGGATTGATTATATTCAACGAGACGGCAGAAATTGTGGGGTCCATATCGGCGGTATCGAATGGCGAAGAATTGTGACTAAGCTGGTTCCTTGTTTGGCAGAACATCACGGATCTAAGAGAGAGCCTAAAGAAGTAGTTCTTATTTCCAACATCAAAAATCAGCACGTCATAGATGATTTTATTTTTAGTCTCTTTCAAATGTACGCTCAGGTTTATATGCATCCTAAAATCGTGGGGGTTGAAGAGATTGCAAAAAGGCTTCTAAAGAAACGTGTGGATGTAAAAAGTAAGCCAACCGTAAATTTTAAGCTTCATTCCTCATTATCTGATGAAAAGTTTCGTACTATGCTGGTTGAAAACTTTGGAGTGCCAGAAATTGAATCGATTCTGCTGAGGAGACCAGGATATCACTTTTCCGTTGCGAGTCTGCCGCCAGAGGAAAATATAATGAATCGAGAACTTAAAAAGCATGGCTATAGTCTAATTAACACTTTAGACAGGCCGATGATGAAGGATAGTCTGGGAGTGTTTCTTTTTAGCTCCTTTAGAAATAGTGAGTCCGGCAAAGGGGAGTTCTTCTTGGAACCTTGGACACAGGTATCGCCCATCGCTAAACAGTTTTTTATGATTAATTATTCTCCGAAACTTTGGATTCAAAGCTCTGTGGTGTGATATGGCCTCTTTTTTATCAATTTGGATTTCGACTTTTGGAGTTATTTTCGCCATTGTAGATCCTTTTGGTTACATTCCTATTTTCTTAACCATGACAGCTAGTGACACTGAGGAACAACGCAGACTCATGCTTAAAAAGGCCTGCGTTACGGCTTTTGTCGTTTTGACCGGTGCTGCTTTTTTGGGCAATAGTCTTTTAAGGTTTTTTGGTATTTCCATTCCGGCTCTTCAGATTTCAGGTGGTTTGATCCTTTTAGTAATCGCTTTTGAAATGGTTAAGGTGATTCCAACCCCTGAGAAGATAACCCCCTTTGAGGAAAATGAGGGAAAAAAGAAAGAGGATATTTCTATCATTCCTTTGGCTATTCCTATGCTTTCGGGACCGGCCTCGATTGCCAGTGTTGTGGTGTTGAGTGCGAAGGGAGAAAGTGTTTATCTTTATCCGTCTATTATATTATCGATTCTCGTTACTTTAGGTTTTACCTATTTAATTCTAAAATCAGCCTCTAAGATATTTAGTAAGGTGGGCGTGACGGGACTTAATGTTATGACCCGGATCATGGGGCTTTTGCTTTCGGCTATGGCTGTTCAATTTGTTATTGATGGTTATCTTGGAATTAAATAGAGATGGGCGAATTTGAGTTAATTGAGAAGCTAAAAAAAACTCTTCCCGACCCCTCAAAAAGAGTTTTGGTGGGCATTGGCGACGACACATTAGTGGCTAGAACCCCCAAAGAGCGATTACTTTGGACCGTTGACTGTCTCGTAGAAAATATTCACTTTGATTTTAACTATTACACCCCTCAAGAAATCGGTTGGAAGGCCCTGGCTGTTAATTTGAGCGATATTGCAGCCATGGGAGGAACCTCTCTTTATGCGTTAGTGTCGTTGGCCATTCCAAAACGGGTTTCTAAAAAAAGAGTCGTTGAAATCTATGAGGGAATTCGAGCCTGTGCCCAATGGGCTGGGGTTGATGTCGTTGGAGGAAATGTTTCTCGAAGCTTAGAGGATTTTTTTATCGACATCACAGTCGTAGGAGAGGCTAATAAACCTTTACTCCGAAGCGGAGCTGGGGTGGGAGAAGTCGTGGCAATTACGGGGTTCCCGGGTCTGTCCGCTGCTGGTTTTCTTGCCTTGCAGAAGTGGGGTAAAAAAGCACGAAAAAGATATCCTTTAAGTACTTACCAACATGTTCACCCGCAACCAAGGCTAGAGTGGGCAAAGAAACTTAAAGGCCTTGGGGTCACCTCTTTAATAGATATCAGTGATGGGCTATCAAGCGAGTTACATCATGTTACCGGCGGCTCTAAAGTTGGTTTTGAGATTGAAGAACGGCTTTTGCCGGTCGCAGATGAAGTTAAACAGATAGCTCAAGCTACAAATCAAAACCCCCTCGATTTGGCCTGTCATGGAGGGGAACAGTATGAGTTATTAATGACATTTCCTCTTTCAAGGTTTTCAAAGATCTCCTCTTCGGCAGAGAAAGATGGGGTGCCTTTGACTAGGATTGGTCACACTGTATCTTTATCCCAAGGTGTGAAGATAAGAACCCTTAAGGGCAAACTGCGACCTTTGAAGTCTAAAGGTTGGACCCATTTCTAAAGCCGTTGGTTCTTAAAACCGTAATACCTATCGGACCAGCCTCTTAAAAAGCCCACTCAACTGGGGCACATATAAAACTTTACAGACACTATTTAATGTATGAAATTACAACGAATTTAATTGGATGAAGCGATCGTTATGAAAAAGTTGATTTTAATTTTTATCTTTGTAACTCAAGTTTCCTGGGGCTCTTCGATCCAAGGGCAATGGTTAGGCGGTGGTGGGGTTGGGCTAATTTTGGGGCCTACGCTTGTGATGTTGAGTCCTCAATTAGAGTATGTCTATAAAACTGATGTTACCTTTGGAAGTTTGGCCCAGATGGGTTTTTTGGGGGATGGAGTTTTGTTTACGGTCTCGGGAACTTATCGAAGGGTTTTAGGGGAGGAACGCGCCAAAATTCGTCCGACGTTTGAGGGGGGATTGGGGTTGGCTTTGGCTTCGAGTTTATATGCTTCCTCGGTAGGAGTTCATATCATGGCCGGGGGAGGTATCGAGTATGTTTATGATAAGAACCTTACATTGGGCAGTATGTTGCGGTTAAATTTTGCCCCCCCTTTAAAAAGTATGTTTGTCAGTTGGCCCATGGTTATTGCCCGTTTCAAGCTTTAGACGATTACCCTTTTTGAGTTTGCCGAAAACCTAGACTCTTAAGGCATAACCGAATAAGCTCGCCTACAGAATGAGTGTAAAAGAACAGATCGCTATTGAAATTTTGAAGTCTTTGCACTCTCACGGCCATGAAGCCTATTTTGCCGGGGGATGTGTCCGAGATAAGTTAAGAGGCGTAGAGCCTAAGGACTTTGATATTGCCACTTCGGCAGGTCCTAAAGAGGTTCAAAATATCTTTACAAAAACGATTCCTGTAGGAATTCAGTTTGGTGTGGTGATGGTGGTCGAGCAGGAAATGGCTTTTGAAGTTGCGACTTTTAGAACCGAATCCAACTATCTCGATGGACGTCATCCCGGAACTGTAAAGTTTTCAACTCTTGAAGAAGATGCCAAAAGGCGTGATTTTACGGTCAATGGCCTATACTTTGACATTAAAACTCAAAAGGTCATTGATTTAGTCGGGGGGCAGAAAGACCTTAAAGCTAAAATCATCAGAACGATAGGCGAAGCTGAAAATCGTTTTGGTGAAGATCATCTAAGAATGATGCGTGTTATAAGGTTCGCCTGCCAATTGGGGTTTGAAATTGAAGATAAAACGTTAGAGGCGGTAAAAAAGTATTCGGATTTGATAGTTCGGGTAAGCCCCGAGAGGATTCGTGATGAGTTAACCAAAACACTCATTAGTACACAGTCCTCTCGAGGTATTAAGTTGCTGGATGAGACCGGGCTCCTAAAACATTTTTTACCCGAGATCGAAAAAATGAAAGGGGTCGAACAGCCCTGTGAGTATCATCCCGAAGGGGATGTTTTTGTTCACACCTTGATGTTGTTAGATGGGCTCAACAACGCTCCTATCGAACTAGCCATGGGATGTCTCCTTCACGATGTCGCAAAACCTAACACTTTTGTAAGGGCTCAGGATCGGATCCGTTTTCATGGCCATGATGTTCTTGGAGCGGAGATGTCGGAGGCTATATGTAAGCGGCTAACCTTTTCTAATGCTCAGACTAAACTCATTTGTGAATTAGTGGCCCAACATTTACGATTCAAAGATGCCTCGAAAATGAAGATTAGTACCCTCAAGCGATTTCTTTCAATGGATCGATTTGACTTACATTTGGAACTTCATCGATTAGATTGTATGGCTAGTCATAAAAAGTTGGATGCCTATTATTTCTGCAAAGAGAAATGGGAAGAGTTGAAAGCTCTTCCACCACCCCCCTTAAAACTTGTGACTGGAAAAGACTTGATTAGTTTTGGTTTGAAACCGGGGCCGCAATTTTCGGAGATCATTCGAAGAGTCGAGGATAATATTTTAGAGGGGATCATTAAAACTCGCGAAGAGGCTTTGGAATTTGTAAAGTCTCTATTATCTAAGGGATAACACATGAATTCCGAGTTACAACTAATCAAAGAATTTAATCAAGGTGAGATGAGGGCCTTAAGCCGGTTGATTTCCATGGCCGAAAATCGAGACGCTCAAATTCCCGCGGTGTTAAGTCAATTATTTTCAAAGTTGGGCCATGCTAAAGTCATCGGAATCACAGGCCCTCCCGGGGTCGGTAAAAGTACCCTGACCAATATTTTTGTTAAGCGTCTTAGATCTCTCAATAAAAAAGTGGCGGTGATAGCAGTGGATCCTGTTAGCCCATTCTCTGGAGGGGCTTTACTGGGAGATAGGATTAGACTTCAAGAACATTTTAATGATCCTAATGTATTTATCAGAAGCCTCAGTACTCGGGGAAAACTTGGGGGGTTGTCAATGGCAGCTCGAGAGGTTTCTGAACTGGTTGATGCTTTCGGATTTGATTACGTTATTCTTGAGACGGTTGGGGTCGGGCAAAGTGAAGTGGATGTTCGAAAAATTGCGGATATGACTTTGTTGGTTTTGGTGCCCGAATGGGGAGATGGAATCCAAACTTTAAAGTCCGGTATCTTAGAAATTGCCGATATATTTATTGTGAATAAATCGGATAGGGAAGGGGCTGATCGCATAGTTCTCGAGCTTAAAAACATGCTCCAAATAGCTGAGAAAGAATCTCCCGTTGTATTAACAAACCAATCTAATGAGTCGTCGGTTGAAATGGTCCTCATGGAAATTGAAAAGTTTTTTAAAGTTCAAGGTGAGTTGATAAAAAACCGTCGAGGCTCGGCTCGT
>VGSE01000103.1 GCA_016875135.1 Deltaproteobacteria bacterium | reverse complement strand
CTTCCTCTTCCGGTTCAGGCACCGGAAAAGTTAAGACACCTAGCTTTGCGTTATAGGAAAGAATTTCTGCGAAACGGCCAAAGGCCACTAAAGTATCAAAAAGGTTATCTAACTTCTCATTTGGGAAATAGGTCTGTAACTTACCTATCACCTGCTCGCGCTCAATCGATTTTTCTGGAGCTTCCTCAAGCCAAGACATTAGGGTTTGGAAAATTCTTAATGCCTTAACCTGATTTGAAAAGAGCTCTTTCCTCAAAGCGAAATCGGCGCGCATAAAGCGCTTACCGAATTCGGTAAAAGTGACTGACTGCTTAGGAGTATCCACAAAATCTAAAAGTTCAGCCGTTTTTGTCACGGCTAGACAATGACCAAATTCACTTGCAGTTTCTGTCGAGAGCTTAAAAATATCCATCTTTCCGCCCGCATTATCCAGAACTTCTAGTAACCCGATGATTTCACTAGGCCCGACATGAGGAATATTTTCCAGTCCCTGATACCAAGCTGGTTGAATCAGAGCAGGTCTATCCATCTCTTCCGGAATCAACGCTTCTGTAATAACGGCATGAATGACATCAACGAGTTCCTTTAATTTGGGATCTTTTGGCTCTCGAGGATAAGCGAGTGGATTGTTTAGGACCGTTCGAATATGGCCAGGATCGGTTCCAAAAACCACAATCCGTTGGGCCATCACTACAGCTTCATGAATATTATGAGTAACTAAAAGCACACTCTTAATAGCTTTGGATTTTTCACTCCAAATATCGATAACCTCGGCCCTTAGGTTTTCAGCCGTTAAAACATCTAGCGCGCTAAAGGGTTCATCTAAGCATAAAATTTCGGGCCGAACAGCCAGTGCCCTTGCAATTCCAACGCGTTGTCGCATTCCACCCGCAAGCTCTCTGGGATAAGCCTCTTCAAATCCACCCAATCCCACCAAATCGATAGCTTCATTCACCCGATTGTTGATTTGTCTCCGAGTCAGGTCTGGGGAATGAAGCCCTAAAGCGACATTTTGCCTAACGGTGAACCACGGTAGAAGAACGAAATTCTGAAAGACCATCGCAATTTTTTCATTGATACCCTTAAGAGGTTTTCCATGTGTGTAAACCATTCCCTCAGTGGGAGAGATCAAACCCGACATAATTTTTAAGGTCGTTGTTTTCCCGCATCCTGAAGGGCCCAGAAACGCGACAACCTCACCTGAATTGATGGCTACATTAATATTTTTTAAAACCTGTAGCTCGCTTTTAACCTCGGTTCGAAAGGTATGAGAAACTCTCTCTAAAACCAACAGAGGTTCTTTGCTAGATTGGGTCATTAACTACTCCAAACGATATCTTGTCTCAGCAAGTTTATACAAACTTCTCCAGAGCAAACGATTTAACAATACAACAACTGTAATCATAACAACAATTCCTGTGGCCAGAGATGGGAAATTTCCTATTCGTGCAGCTTCAGTGATGGAAGCCCCAACTCCGGTTGCCACCAGCCGCTGGCCCTGCTGCTCAACTAGCTCCGCAACGATACTGGCATTCCACGCCCCCCCTGCAGCCGTGATCCATCCATTAACCAAAGAAGGAAAAACCGAGGGAATAATGATTACTTTCCATTGCTTAAATCCGGAGAGTCTAAAAAGTTGTCCCAAATCAATAAAATCTCTTGGAATTAAAGTGGCTCCACTTATGACATTAAAGAGAATGTACCACTGAGAAGCAAAGAGCATAAGAACAATACTGCCCAGCTCAAAATCAATACCCATTTTAATCATCACTAAAGTCAACACAGGAAATAACATCGGGGCGGGAAAAGAGGCAACGATTTGAACCATCGGCTGTAGACGTTGTGTCCATTTTGGATGAGTCCCAATAAAAACCCCTGCCGGTATCGTCCAAAAACTTCCTAAAACAACTGCCACAGTTACTCGTAAGAAAGTGAAAAAGGTTAACTTCAATTGAAGCAACCAGTCGGTCATTTTTGTTTCACTGATAATGGCATACATTTTTTGACCCGCCCAAATGATAAACACAGCTCCGATTAATATTAGTGTTACCCTGAGCCCTTTAGACAAGACGGGGAGTATCCCAGCTACTTTTGAAATTTTTTTCATGAAGCGATAAGGAACTTTACTCTTATTTAATTTCTGTCCCCAACTCTTCTGAATCTGTTGTCTCCATTCAAAATACTTTTCGATGAGGTGGGATTTTTGCAATAAATCTAAAACAAGAGAACCCGTTCCCCCCTCCAACCTAGTTGGCTGTTTTTCCGATTGAAACTTTCCAGACCAAACAACTAAAGGTGCCCACAAAACCCTATCCACGATAAAAATGAGAGAGAACATCACGAATATTCCTAAACCCACTGCCGTATAGTCGTGTTTGTCATAAGCCACCGCCATATAAGAGCCAATTCCAGGAAGGCGAAAGTCCTGGTCGCCTAGTGTAAATGATTCAATGACCATAAGAAAAAACCAACCGCCCGCCATCGATAACATGCTATTCCAGAGAAGCCCATTCATCGCAAAGGGAATTTCGACCATTCTCAGTAGTCGCCATTTACTCAGTTTAAAAATAGAGGTCATGTCTCTAATGTCTTGTGGAACCCCCCTCACTGACGAGTAAAAACTAAAAACCAAATTCCAACCTTCACCGGTAAAAATCATTAAAATTGCAGCCAGTTCAAGACCAAAATTATTATTGGGAAATAACCTTACCAGCGCCAAAACAAAACCGGGCATGAACCCCAAAACAGGGATGCTTTGTAAAATATCTAGTAAAGAAATTAGTATGGGTTCTAGACGACGAGATTTGGCTGCAACATAGCCATACGTAAAAGTAAAAAGAAGAGAGAGTAAATAGGCTGCAAAAACTCTAATAAGAGAAAAAAAGGAATACCGAATAAGATTGTTAAATCCTAGTTGGATTTCGGTTTTAGGGTGATACGGCTGAACCCATTCGTGCGTAACCCCTAAAATTGCGTAGATAAATAAAATAACCCCAAAAAACAGAAAAATATCCACCAAAGAGACCACTCGGCTCAATTTGATGTAGGGTTTAAAAATAGCCACGCAAAAGCTCCACTTAATTCTGAACGCAAAACGGTTTTATCACAGAGCCACTCAAGTTAGGAGATTTGATTTGTTTGTCTTTAAGCTGCCAAAGCTCCCTTTGGAGAAGTAGAACACTCTCTCATTTTGAATTGCTTAATGGAGTCGCAGATATATTCAAGCTCTAGTTCAGTTAAGCCATTATAGAAGGGGAGCCGCACCAATTGATCACTCATTTTCTCTGAAATGGGACACTGTCCCGGCTTGCCGCCTAATTTCAACCCCATTGGAGAGTTATGAAGGGCTTGATAATGAAAGACAGCTTTAATGTTTCTCTTATTCAGATGCTTAATGAAATCGGTCCTAGAGGCCAAATCAGGCATAACTAAGTAAAACATATGATAACTCTGCTCGACATATTCGGGAACAAAGGGCAAACCGATCCCCAAACGAACAGCCCAATTTCGAAGCTCGCCATAGTAGGTTTCCCAAATTTGCTTTCTCTTGTTATTGATTTCTGTCGAAGCCTCAAGTTGAGCCCATAAATAAGCTGCCAGAATATCTGAAGGGAGAAAGCTTGAACCCACATCAACCCAGCCGTATTTATCTACTTCCCCTCGGAAAAATTGGCTTCGATTGGTACCTTTCTCACGAATAATCTCTGCTCTCTGCACAAAGTTCGGATTGTTGATGAAGAGAGCCCCCCCTTCTCCGCAATTAATATTTTTGGTTTCGTGGAAACTTAGAGCCCCAAAATCCCCGAAAGTTCCCAGTTTCTGTCCTCGATAATTACCAAAAATACCTTGAGCGTTGTCCTCAATCAAAAATAAACCATGAGCTTTGGCCAATTGCAGAAGCGAATCCATTTCGCATGCCACCCCAGCATAATGAACAGGCACAATAGCTTTGGTTCGACGCGTAATGAGTTGAGGGACCAAGGTTTCATCGATATTTTTTGTGTCCGCCCTCACATCACAAAAGATCGGTATAGCCCCCCGCAAAACAAAAGCATTGACCGTTGAAGTAAACGTAAACGAAGGGACGATAACCTCATCGCCAGGTTCGATATCGCAGAGAATAGCAGCCAGCTCCAAGGCATGAGTGCATGACGTCGTGAGCAAGGCTTTTTTTACAGAAAACTGCTCTTCAAAAAAACCATGACACGCCTTGGTGTAATATCCGTCACCCGACGCATGTTGTTTCTTAATAGCATCGGCAATATAAACTAATTCTTTCCCGACAAGGCAAGGTTGGTTGAATGTGATAGATCGTTGTTTTTCCATAAAAAATGCTCTTAGTAATATCTAAACAGGAAGATAAAGAAGACTGTTTCAATTATAACAAAATTACTAACAGCATCAAATTATAATCTCCCATACCTGCACCCTTTGAGTGGGCTTTTTAAGAGGCTGGTCCGATATATTTTTTCTTAGATTGCAAAGACTTATAGAGGACCAAGGTTATAAGATTTAATAAGTTTTCTTGGAGTTTCATTTGATAATTCACCTCATCGTCAAACGGCCAATAAATTCTGCGCCTTAAACCAACTTCATGGCCGTTTGAACCTCTAAAAAAGCCCACTCAAAGGGTGCAGGTATGAATCTCCCACACCAATAACGCATTCCTATTAAAATACGCGGCTGATACAATAAGAACAGTTAACTCAAATCAATAAACAACTGACTTGCAACTCGATAATTACCTTTAATCATGAAAAAAATTGCAATACTTCAATCAAACTATATCCCTTGGAAAGGTTATTTTGACCTAATTGCCGCAGTGGATGAGTTTATTCTTTATGATGATGTACAGTTTACTAAAAACGATTGGCGAAACCGAAATAAAATTAAAACACCCAAAGGTGTAGAGTGGCTCAGTGTCCCCGTTGGAAAAAATATCAATCGAAAAATAAAAGAGGTAGAGCTCAATAATTCACAATGGCAACAAAATCACTGGAAAACAATTACCAGTAACTATAAAAGAGCCCCCTATTTTGAAGAAATTTCAACCCTTTTTAAACCCCTCTATTTGGAAAAATCATTCGTAAATCTCTCGGAATTAAATCGTAAGTTGATTGAGGAAATTTGCGCTTTTCTGGGAATTAAAACAAAAATATCGGACTCCTCTAGTTACCAACTTGAAGGAGATAAGACCGAGCGATTAGTTAATCTATGCACTCAAACCGAAGCAACGGAGTACATTTCCGGGCCTGCAGCCCAAAGTTATCTAGAAGTTGAAAAATTTAATCAGCACAATATCAAAGTCTCTTGGTTTGAGTATGGAGGATATCCCGAGTATCCTCAACTCTGGGGCCCTTTTGAACATGGAGTTTCTATTTTAGACCTTTTATTCAACTGTGGTCCTGAGTCAAACAGGTTCATGAAATATGTGAGTAACGAGTGAAGCAATGGTAGAAACAAAAAGAGTTTTGATTTTAGGGGCGGGCTTCGCCGGCTTAGCTGCCGCTTTGGAGCTTGAAACTCTAGGTATTCCCACTTTGCTGGTTGAGAGATCAAACGAAGTAGCTGGTTTATCGCGTACTTTTAATTTAGCAGGTCTGAAATTTGAGCTTGGACCCCATATCTACTTTGATAAAGACCCTGAAGTTACCGGGTTTTGGAGAAAACTTATTGGTGACAAACTCAAGACCTTCCAAAGAAACAACCGGATATTTTATAATGGGAAGTACATCAAATCCCCTTTAAGCCTTAGCGATACATTTTTTAAACTGGGACCTCTGAGCGTCGGCCGGATTTTGTGGAGTTACGCCAAAAGTTATTGGACCCATCGAAAAATAGAATCGGCCGAAGACTGGGTGAAATCTAACTTTGGTTTCGAACTCTTTAATCGTTTTTTTAAGGTCTATAATGAAAAAATTTGGGGTATCCCTTGTTCGGAAATGGCTGCCGATTGGGCAGGCAACCGAATCAGATCCTCCTTAACTAAAATGATTTATAAATCGGTCACACGAGATCATAACTTTATTATCAAAACTTTTGATTTTCCAACTGGTGGCTCTGAAACTCTTTACAAAAAACAGGTGAGCCAAATCGAAGCTTCCAAACACGTTAAACTCGAACTTAATTGTGAAACATCAAATATTACATCGATGGAATCAGGCTATGAAGTTACCCTTGGATCCCCAAGCAGAAAAGAGACCTTTAGTCATATCATTTCAACAATCCACTTAGACTCCCTTGTAAACATTTTTTCTGATTCCAGCCCTTTTGATAAGCGGAAAGTTCAGGAAGCGATTTCGAACCTGAAATATAGGAACCTAATCCTCGTAAACTTTGTCTTAAATAGAAACCAAGTTCAAAACTTCAAAGAACATTGGATTGATATTCATGACCCGAAAATCAAGGCCCTAAGAGTAACAAATTTTGGAAATCACGAATTGGGCCTTGTAGATGGTGAACGTTGCGGCATCTGCGTGGAGTTTAATTGTTGGGATAACGACGAACTTTGGAATTTATCAGAAAAAGCCATGACGGAACTTGCACTTAGCGAACTTAAAATAATGGGGCTTCTAACCTCAGACTCTGTTGTGGCAAGCTCTGTGATTCGAATTCCGAAAGCTTACCCAGTTTATTTTAAGGAATATCAAAATTACCTCAATACCGTGTTTGAGGAGCTTGATAAACTTAAAGGCATCATTTTGGCAGGAAGAAATAGTCTCTACAAATGGAATAATATGCACCATTCTGTCAAAACGGGTTTACTTGCAGCAAGAAATGTTGCAGGAGCAAATCACGATTTAAAGGCGGTGAAAGGATTAATCGCCATTGGTAAGGATTCAGATTAATAATTATGAGTGAAACAAAAATGAAAATTTCCATCATCTGCCCAATATTTAATAATAGTCGTTCATTTCCAACACTTATTACGGAAATTCGATCACAGCTAGAGACCTGTAGTGACCGTTTTGAAATTATTTTAGTCGATGACAGAAGTTCCGATGACAGTTGGCTTAAAATTGGAGCTCTTGCTTCTCAAAACGAAAACATCAAAGGAATTCGCCTGAGCCGCAATTTTGGGCAACAGCTGGCTGTGAGTGCCGGGATAAGACACGCCTCAGGAGATATCATTATCATTATGGATGGCGACCTTCAAAACCCTCCCGAGGCCATTCCTAAAATGGTTGAAAGAATTGAATCAGGCAAAGATATTGTCTACACAGTTTCTAAAGTTAGAAATAATTGGGGAGACGAAATCACCTCGCGGTTGTTTTGGTTCGTGATGAACACAATTCTCAAAGTAGAGATCATTCCTAACCAACTCATGATGAAGGCCTTTAGTAGAAAATTTGTTGATCTATACAACGGATACGAAGAGCGCATTCGTATTGTGGCCGGGATCACCCATGATATAGGGATGGAATATGAAGTTTTAGAAGTTATTAATCGTAAGCGTCCCTCGGGAAGGGGAAATTACGGCTTTTTCAAGCGATTCCATCTTATGTTGGATGTTGTCATCACCATGACAAACCGTCCCTTAAATTATTTGATTAACTTAAGCTTGTTTGCAGTACTAATCAGTCTGGGGCTTGGAGGCTATACCTTAATTAACTACTTTTTGTACACTACGGTTCCTAAGGGTTACACTACTCTTATTGTGATTGTTTCGTTCTTTGGAAGTCTAACCATGTTAGTTTTAGGAATCATAGGCCGTTACCTTTCAAATATATACAGTGAGGTTCGACAGAGACCGACCTTTATCGTTCAAAACAAGCTCAACCTTGGGGAAGCCTAAATAAATATGGATGAAATTATCAAACGACAAATTGAAGCTTACAGGCCGAACTTTCTAGAGCACGGTCCTAGTCCGAAAGGAACATTCCAAAACAATGCACTCACTCAAAGAGAAAGACATCGGCAAGTTTTAGAGCCTCTTTTAAAAATTAAGCCGGTAGATTTTACCCTTTGTGATATCGGCTCAGGACTTTGCGATCTTCATGGCTTATTGAATGAACTTAAGATCCCACACAGATACACCGGCGTGGAAATCGTCCCTGAAATGGTTGAGGCTTCTAAAAATAGGTGGCCCGATGCAGAAATTATCAATGTAGATCTAGTTAATCAAACCCTTCCGCACACTTTTGATTTCGTTGTTCTGAGTGGAACCTTTAACATTCCTGGAGCTGTGAGTTCTAAGGATTGGGAAACCTTTGTGTTTAAGATGATAAAGTCAATGTTCGAACATTGTACGTTAGGTATTTCTTTCAACTTTCTGACAACCTACTCGACTTTTAGAGACAATAACTTATTTTATCTTTCTCCGGAAAAGGTATTTTCCTATGCACAAAACAACCTTAGCCGGTTTTGTACATTAACAACAGCCTATCCTCTTTTTGAGGTTACGATGAGTGTGTTTAAACCCTCTGCGATAAAGAATCATTTCTCTCAACCTGAATTCGAAAAGTACTTTAAAAAATGACCCATCGGATTCTTGCCAATCGAGCGCTCGGTATTTTATCCCACTTTTTTGATCTCAGAAGCGACATTACGACCTGGCTTATTCCTTCCAATATCTGTTTCTCGGTTCCGTTTTTACTTATCTCGAAGAACATTCATTTTGAAATGTTCGATTTCGGATTTGAACTTGAATCTATCTTTCATGCAGCCGGTGGGAATCCCAAGAAAACTACGGGAGTGATTCTGGTCAACCACTACGGAATGCTTTGGGAACAAGACACGATCAAACAGGTAAACGACTCCTTTGGAGCCTTGATTATTGATGCTTGCCTCTCTGCACCAGAAATATCTCCCCCCTCAAACTTAACCGGAGATCTCCTTTTATTCAGCACCGGGAAAGGAAAAATCGTTGAGCTTGGATTTGGGGCTATTGCTTATACTCAAAATCCCATAGTTCTCCAAAAGGAATCTAATGATTGCGAACCTCTTCAAAAAAGATACGAATGGTTAGACGATTACTGGAAAGAGAGACTAAAATCAGGAGCAAACCTAGATCCCAAGATTTGTCTCGAGATCCCTTGGGTAGATTTAGGAACACACAAAATCGGGAACCCGAAAACCTATCTCTCTCAAGTTAGTTCAACTCTTGAAAAAGAGCTGCCCCATCGAAAACTCATCAACGACGTTTATGACACGCTAATCTCCAAAGATTTGATTTGGAACTCCAAGAGCAACCTGTGGAGATATCACCTTTGGATAGATAATCCGGAAGAAGCTATCAGTGGGTTATTTGAGAAAAATCTATTTGCCTCGCGACACTACGCCAATGCGGCCATGCGATTTAAGAAGTCAGGAAAATTCCAAAAATCGATTCTGATTGAAAATCACATTGTAAATTTATTTAACTCGAGACAGATTGATTTAGATTTTGCAGAAAAATGCGCTAAAACAGTCGAATCACTTAGAAAACTGGGAAAGATTAAACCCGGTCCTCCACTGATCTAATCGT
>VGSE01000102.1 GCA_016875135.1 Deltaproteobacteria bacterium | reverse complement strand
TTTGTTCATGCGGTCGCAGCTTACCAAAAGAGGCCTCTCTTTTTAGTTGTGAATGAAATGTTAGGTTTAAGTGATAAAGACTTAAAGATGCCCGTTCCCTTGATGAATATTTTAAATGGTGGGCTACACGCTAATAATGGTCTTGAAATTCAAGAGTTCATGATAGTTCCCCATGGTTTTGAAACCTTTGGCGAGGCATTGAGGAGCGGTTGCGAGGTTTTCCAGTACTTAAAAAAGAAGTTGCATGATTTACATCTTTCAACCGCAGTAGGAGATGAGGGAGGATTTGCTCCCACCCTTAAAAATAATGAACAGGCTTTAGAGGTTATTTCGGAAGTCATTCAAAAAGCAGGATATCAACTAGGCGAGCAGATCTCCTTAGCACTTGATGTAGCGGCTAGCTCCTTTTTTGACAAGGGAACACAACAATATTCCTTAAATTATTCAGGCAAAAAGCAAATCACTAAAGATGCGTTGATGGCCTATTATGAGGAGTTATTGGAGAAGTATCCCCTGGTAAGCATAGAAGATGGTCTCGATGAAAATGATTGGACAGGTTGGAAGCAACTCACCGACAAAATGGGAAAAAGGCTCCAATTGGTTGGAGATGACCTGTTCGTAACTCAGCCTTTGAGAGTGGCCAAGGGTATTGCTGAAAAAATTGCAAATTCAGTCTTGATCAAAGTGAATCAGGTTGGAACCTTAAGTGAAACTTTTGATACGATGCTTGAGTGTAGAGCCAATGGATATACGGCCGTGGCCTCTCATCGGTCGGGTGAGACTGAAGATGTAACTATTGCGCATTTAGCGGTGGGCAGTGGGTGTGGTCAGATCAAAACGGGTTCTGTTTCTCGTTCCGAAAGAACAGCGAAGTATAATGAGCTTTTAAGAATCGAGGAATGGGCTAAATCTAATCATAAAAAAATTCCCTACGAAAATATTTTTAAGCGTTAAAGCTTTCCTGTGAGAAAGAGAATAGCCATTCTGAAATCTGAAATAAAAGACCACCAGGGATAGGCCCATGTTGCAGGGCGGTTTTTTTCAATAAAGAAATGAGAAAACCACGCAAAGCCATAGCCTAACAAGGGGGCTAGAATTAAAAATCCCCAATGATTTAGAAACAAACCCACTACTAATGTTCCTAACCCCAGTAATAGCCCGACGACATGGAGTCGTTGAGTTCCTTTTTTGGAGTGAAGTTTTAGATAAATAGGCCAAAATTCTGCGTAGGTCTTGAGTTTGTGATTGTGGCGGACCATATATTTTAAGGATACCCTCTTGCGGGACTTAAAGATAGGGAGCAGAATAATGATATGGGGTTTACTTCCTATCAACGGGCCCAAGACCTTATTAAAGAAGGGTTAGAATTAGCTCATGCCGGTAAACCCGAGCAGGCTCGTGAGATTTTCCAGAATAGCTTTGAAGTTCATCCTACAGCGGAAGCGATGACTTACTGGGGATGGATGGAGCACCAGTTAAATCATACTGAGCAAGCCATCGAACTCTGTAAAAAAGCTATCGCGTTGGATCCAGAATTCGGAAACCCTTATAATGACATTGGGTCCTATTTGATCACCCAAGGGAATCTGGATCAGGCGATTCCATGGTTAAAGCGAGCTACGCTTTGCAAGAAATATGAATTCCGGCATTTTCCTCACGTTAACCTTGCCTATATTTTTATTGAGAAGAAAATGTTTATGAAAGCTCTCCGAGAGCTTAAAAGTGCGCTAGAGTTTGTTCCTGGGGACACGGAGCTATTGAAAAAATTAAATGATCTTCGCAAGGAAATTAATTAGTGCATATCCCAAAGTACACGGCCAGAGTTTCTATTATATTGGCCTCGCTTGTGGTTGTTTTAACTGTAGTTTATCGAGAAGTAGGCAATTGGAATCCTGACCGAGCATTACAAAACCAATCAAGCCCTTTAGAACAATTAGAAGCCTCATCTAAAGTCCCATCAAATGAGGCTTCGAAGCTTGAAATGCTTTGTCAAAACTTCTATCAAATGGTTTGTGATGACTCCAAGGTTGTTACCGATCCAACTGGCAGTGTTCATCCCGATATCAAAGGTGAGGTTGAAGCCTTAAGGCTTTATGAAATGATTCTTCACAAACATCCCAATTGGAGTAACGAGCAAATAGACGTGGAACTTGTGAATCGGATTTACACTCCTAAACGAAGGGAAATGCTTGAAGACATCTATCGATGGATTCAAGCACGAATGATTCGTTTTATAGAGAAACAGACCGTTGCTAATTTCCCTTCTAAATTGAAAAAGGATTTGGTGGAGCGAATTAAAAGCATCAAATTAGAGATTCCCCCTCCGGCTAGTTTGTATGCTAATGAACCTGACTTATTTACTAAAAATGATGTCTATTACGAGGGAATCTCAAAAGAGAGAAGAGTGATTCGAGTGGGGGGCGCTTATTTGCTGTCGGCTAAAAGTTGGTTTAACCGAGTCTTTACGCTGGCGCATGAACTTAGCCATGCAATTGATCCTTGTGAGTTATCCCATCAGATTTCTCAGATGCGGGGATATCAAAGGTTATTAAGCTGTTTTCACGACAATCAACTCATCAGTAAAGAACAGCTAGAAGATAATTGTCGGAGTAATCAATTTGTTGGCGAACTGTTTGCTGATTGGTTAGCTACTCAAATAGCTATTCAAGCCGTGGAGCTTTACTCCACCAAATTCAAAAACGATGAGAAAATGGCCAATTCGATTATCAATTCCGTAAAAGATCTTTGTCACCAGGAGAGTTGGCTAGCTCACGATACTAAGTCGCATCCTCCGCCAAAAGATAGGATTGAAAAAATTTATGGGGAGCATCCAAGCTTACAGAGGTTGTTGGGCTGTTCCACAAATAAAATAAAGCATTATTATTGCTCTTTTGAGGAAAAAAAATGAGAAGTTTTACATTAGCTCTACATCGTAATTATTTAAAAAATACAATTACAAGTTTATTAATTGTTGTTTTGTCGTCTTGTGCGTCTAATCAAGTTGGAAAATATCCCAGTCAAGAGGAGCTCGTTGAGGCCTATTTAAAGAATTTTACTCAAACCACCGTTGAGATCGTATGCGAAAGGGGGCATAACTCTCTTAGAATTTTAGCTTTTCATAAAGCACAATCTCCTGAGTTACATATGTTTAGAGATAAACAGATCTATAAGACCCTTAAAATAGATGAGGCTAATTACAAGGAGCTGCTTTCACGAAGTCTGACGACTGCTGGTTACTTGTACCGAAAACCAGCCAACAAAGAAGAGGGGCCTTGTCGGACCCCCTTTTTAATAACGATCAAGAAAGAGGAAGAGGTTTTCTCAGTCAAAGGTTGCCGTGCTGCTAACGAGGGGCCTCTCTTTGGAAAACTTATTTCTGATATTGAGCACCTTGCCTCAGCAAGTAAGTTTTAGTTAAAATCTATCGCAAAACCAGACAGAGTTTAATTAGATTCAGTTTCGAAATCGGTATGTTCTTCAACATTTTTAGTTAATTCGAAGTCCTTTAGTTTTTCATAGATGACTAGCCTTCGCGAGTGGCCTGTGTGTGGTAGCTCATACCGTTTATCTAAGGTTAATCTAAAATACTGTCCGAAGCGTTTTCGCACTTCGGATATTTCAGGGTCAACAGCAGGTCCTTTTAGAAAAATAAGTTTGCCACCCACTTCAAGGCACCCAGAAGTTCTAAGCATAGTTTTATCTATGGTTTCGACTGCTCGAGTAATGACAGCTTTCATAGGGGTTTTGAAGCTTCGGCTAACCACCTTGTGTTCAAAAACGTCTACATTTTTGAGCTTTAGGGTGTGGATAACTTCTTTAAGAAAGGCGATTCTTTTGGGGCGAGGCTCCGCTAAGGTAATTTTTAAGTGGGGATAACGTATTTTTAAGGGGATTCCAGGAAATCCTGCCCCAGTGCCGACATCGACTATAGGTGACGGGATTGCCAAAAACTTACCCACGATCATACAGTCAACATAGTGTTTGATGATGATAGGTTCAAAACCGATGATCCGGGTCAATTCCTGGTCTGTATTGCGAGCCCTAAGAAGATTATGGTAGCTCCAAAGTTGATGAATTTGTTCTTTATTTAGCTTGATTTCACTTCTTCTAAGAAGCTCAATCATTGAGTTTAAGGTGGGAGGAAGGCGTCTTTCTTCTTCTCGTTTCGAGAAACGAGGTTTTTCTTTTTTGGGGGCATCTGATCTTCTAGATTTTGAGGGATAGCTTTTCATGAGTGTTTTGAGCTATAGAGAATTCGCTATGGGATCGTCAAGTACATTGAGTGAGAATTTGCGAGTCGTCTTTGAAGATACTCAAATTATTGTCGTTTTTAAACCTCATCGAGTATTAACCCAAGGGGACGCCAGTGGCGATTTCTCCCTTTTTGAAGCGGTTAAGAGCTGGATTAAGCACAAATACGAAAAAACTGGGAACGTCTATTTAGGGTTAGTGCATCGTTTAGATCGACCGACTGCGGGTTTGATGGTCTTTGCTAAAACCAGCAAAGCGGCCAGTCGTCTCTCAGAGCAAGTGAGAGGCCATGGGATGAGGAAGCGTTATCGAGCCTGGGTTTCAAATGAGATAAGGCCCAACGAAGGAACCTTAGTCCATTACCTAACATTCAATGAAAAGGAGAAAAAAACTCGAGTTTACACGGAGCCTGCAGATAAAAGGCAAAAAGCCATATTGAGCTATCAGGTGAAAAGAAAAGAAAATCGTCATTATTTAGTCGAAGTTGAACTAGTGACAGGTCGAAAACATCAAATTCGTGCGCAACTATCCACTATTGGAGCTCCGATCGTCGGAGATAAAAAATATGGTTCGTCCGAAGATTATCAAAAAGGGGCTATCGCGCTTGAATCTTATTACTTGAGCTTTCTTCATCCCACAAAAAGAGAAATGGTAGAGTTTACACTTAGCGAGGATGAGTCCGCTATTATTGGGGGATTTGTTTAGTGAGCGGATTGCCTCAAAAAGCTATTGAGAATTCGTACAAACTCAGAGAAGTCTTTCTCAACCAATGCCAAGATTACCAAACAGATTGTTACCGTCTATTTAACGGCCAGGGAGAGGGAATCCCAGGTTTTATTGTTGAGAGATATGGAACGGTATTAATATTTCAGTTCCACGTTGGGAAGTGCCATTTGGACCTATCCCAGATGCAAGCGATAGCTGATTGGTATGTAAAAACTCTCGGGATAAAGAGTGTTTACTTAAAACGGTTTGTCTCTGATCGTTCTGGAAGTCAGGCAGATGAAGATTACTATAATTCAACTCCGTTTTGGGGTGAACAGTCTGCCGATGTTCTTTTGTGTAAGGAAAATGGCTTGGTTCTTGAAATCCATCCTTATGAGGGGTTTTCGACTGGGTTGTTTTTGGACCAGCGAAACAATCGAAGATTTTTGCGAAATATGAGCTCTGGATTAAATGTTCTTAATTGTTTTTCTTATACCTGTGCTTTTAGTGTTGCATGTGCCCTAAATAGTGGAGAAACCACTAGTGTTGATTTGTCTCGGCGATATTTGAATTGGGGAAAACGAAATTTCGAGCACAATCAATTGAAACCTGAGCTTCATCAGTTTTATGTGATTGATGTTTTTGAACAGTTCCAGAAAGCAAAAAAACTGGGCAAAGAATATGACATGATTATTTTAGACCCTCCTAGCTTTTCAAGAAACCCACAGGGTGGGGTTTTTTCGGTCAAGCGGGACATGAAAGAGCTTGTTTCTCAGGCTGTAGGGGTGCTGAGCCCCAGGGGAACCTTATTTGTTTCTACTAATTTGACTCAATATCATTCTGATGGGTTGGAAAGTGAAATTATTGACGTATTGAAGCAGAAAAAAAGAAATGGAAAGAAGTTAGCCCTTCCTGAGGTTCCATTTGATTTTAGCACTCATCAAAATCCACTGGCAGCAAGTTGTTTTAAGGTGGATTAAAGTTTAAAAGATAGCGTCTCGACTGTCGGTGAGTACTTCGAAAGTGTCCTCACCACTCACCAATTTAACGGTCGAAAAATACCCCTTACCATCAAACGAGTTTCTATAGAGTTTTCCGTCCTCTAACTCAATAAAAATGGTGTACTCACCTGGGGGAAGCCGTACTTGAAACTGTCCCTGATCATCAGAGTTCACTACTGAGAATACTTTTGGCCCATTGGCCAAAGGAGGAAAGAAGGCATTCCCATCGCTTTTAATTTTTTCTTTGTAAATGTGGATTTTGGTTTTTCGCAAAAGGGTTTTAGAACTGTTCGGTCTACTTCCTCTTGACGGGATAAAATTCCCAATCCATTTTTCAGCTCGACCTTTAAGTAAAGTCTCTACTGCAGAAGGACTTTCGAGAGGGCGAATTGAAAGACCAGAAGTGTTTGGGGTTGAGGGTTTTGATTCAACGGGAGAATGGCTTTGCTTAGAAGCCCCATCTAATGTTCGCCCCTTTTGAGTCGGTTCAGAGTGTAAAGCTGAAGGGTTTCTTTTCAAGGACTGTCTAGGTTCGCTGTTTTGTCTAAGAAGTGGACGTTGAGTTGTTGAATCAGCTGTGGTTTCAGCTTGAGTTTGTGCGTAAAGTAACAAAGAGAAAATGATGATGAATAAATTGTATACTTTGCGTGATTGGCTAGTTTTTAACATACGAGCCTCTTCCTCATATTCTACAATAGCTAAGAAGTGCAAATGGGACACCAAAATAAAAAAGAGGACCTTAGGTCCCCTTTTCTAAAAGTGTACATCAGAAAAGACTTTACTTGGTTAAAGTTCTTCCTGTGGGTTGCTTCTTTGAGCGATTAGAAGTTCTAATCATCAATAAGCCGTTGTCAGCGCCAGGAACAGAACCTCTTAATAAAAGTAAGTTTTGCTCAGGTCTAACTTCAATAACTTTCATATTGTTGACGGTACAACGAACATCTCCGGTGTGACCGGGCATTCCTTTGTTTTTCAAAACTTTACCAGGGAATGTGTTACTACCGTTTGAACCTCCGTGACGGAAGTACTTGTGACCTCCGTGAGAAGCATCACAACCATGGAAGCCCCAACGCTTGATCACACCTTGGAACCCTTTACCTCGAGTGGTTCCTGTGACATCAACGTGGTCCCCTTTTTCAAACATGCCGACAGAAAGAGCCTGTCCGGCTTTGATTTGAGTTACATCGTCGGTGTTTTCTAGACGAAACTCTTTGAGGATGCTTCTTGCTTGAACTCCAGCTTTTTTAAAATGACCAAGTTTAGCCTTCCCAACATTTTGAGGTTTTTTGTCACCAAAGCCGACCTGGACTGCAGTGTAACCATCAGAATCTTTAGTTTTCACTTGGGTTACAAAACAATGAGTCGTGTCGATGACCGTGACTGGAACAACGTTTCCAGTTTCATCAAACACTTGAGTCATTCCTACTTTTTTTCCAACAATTCCTAGTTTCATATCTTTTCCTTACGCTCGTTCACCGGAAAAACAATCAGTTCAACGGTAATTAAGCCACTGGTTATAAATGCAATTTAGCCAGATACGCAACTGTTTTATTCAAGCTCGTGTCAAAATATGGGTCGAAAGCCAAACTCGGGGCGGGACAACTGGAAATTACCCTATCTTGAAAGTGCAATAACAATCAGGTATGACTAATAGCGTTATAAATTCAAGGACTTGGTAAATAGCACAATTTTGATAAATTGCCTTAACGCTGCGTTCTATAAGTGTGGTAAAACGGGGGCAGCTGAATGAAACAGATTTTAAAGACAATTGGTTTTTTAGTGCTCATGGGGTGTGGCGTACTTTCTGGGCAAATGGCACCACAGTTTTTTTTAAGAGGGTTGCCCGGAGAGCTGAGTCCGCGGTCTTTCACTTTTGCAAAAAAACAGCCTCAGATTTTAGAACGGTTACAGTTGAGTCAACTTCGTATGCGTTCGTTGGGTCGGCAAGGGGGATGGGCCATGGACCTTGCTGGAGCTAAGCCTCTAGCTTTTAGTGGGATGCCCCAAGTTCCACAGTTATTGCGTGTCTTTAAAGTAGATCCCGGTCAAAAAGCGGAAGCGGTTCTGGAAAATATTGTTGTTGAAGAGACTTTGGAAAGTGTGAATCTTGGCAAAGTTCCTGAAGCCCATGTTTGGAGTTTAAAAAAGAGATTAAAATTTAAGTCCTCGACAACGGGGAGATATTTCCCAGGAGACTTAGTTAAGAGCCATCAAGTGAAGGGGCGGCTTTATGTGAATTTATTTCCGGTTCAAATTGATCTCTTAACCGGAAAAGTTCTTAAAGTGACTGCAGCTGAAGTCAAATTGGCCTATTCTGAAAAACCCTTAAATCTAAGCTTGGGGGATTTAGAGGCAAATCCTTCTATTATTGTCACTTCGGCAAAAATGAAACCCGCGGCAGAGAAGTTAAAGAATTACCATGAAAAAAAATTGGGTGTTAAAACAGCGATTGTAACCGTCGAGGAAATTAAGGAACTAGAGGTTCCTATTTCTGAGGACTCTCTTCCTGAGGGATACAAAACAACTTCTGAAAGAGATTTTTCCGTTAAGCCTTATCAAGCTGAAAAAAACGAAGGTTATGACTATGAATTGGCTAAAAAAATCTCTAATTATCTTCAAAAGCGAATGGGGGAAGCTAGTTCACTAAAGTATGTAACACTTTTGGGTAATGTTCAGGAGGTTCCTCCTAGTTACTATTTTGCTTACCAAGACGAGAGTCATAGAAACTTTACTCCAACCGATGCTTGTTATGGGGCCAGGGATAAGTGTACGGAACCTAGAGTGGCTGTAGGGCGATTACCTTTAAACAATGAACAGGAAGTGGAGCAGTACATTACTAAGATTGAGGCGTGGAATGTTTTCTCAAATGAGAGCTTAAAGGAACTTTCTCTATACGGCGGTAAGGCGTTTCCCCAATCTGATGTCTATGTGGGGGAATTAGGAACACTCAATGCGATTCAGGACAAGAATCTCGACTGGCAGGGTGTTGTTAAGAATTTTAAAACTCAAAGACGGTATGTAAAAGAGACGCTAAAACAGGCGGTTTTAGGTGCGCCCCAAACTCCGTTTGCTTATCATCTTGATCATGGCAACGGCAATGAATGGTATGTAGAGAGAGAGTTTATTACTTCAAATGAAATTTCTAATGGACGTCCTTCTACAACTGATATTCGCTCAAGTGTGATCGTCTCAGTGAGTTGTTCAAATGCCGCATTTGATGAGACTCTTTTCAATGATGCGGTCTTTGGTGAGTCGTCTCATGGCGGATTGTCGATTGGGAGCAGTTTAATTCGTGCAAGGGGAGGTGCAGTGGCTTATTTGGGATCGGCCCGACCTGCCTTAGGAGATCCGGTTTATCATTTTGATGAATTTGGTAATCTTGAATTAACTGGAACTAATTATAGTCTTCAAATTTTAGATGCATTTTTTCAAAAGTATGGGCTCTCTCGTCGCGGTAGAGTGGGGGATTTCAGTCTCAAGGCTTTACAGGCCTTTGTTTTCGAAAATGGGAATAACATGTCGGAGGATAAAAACCGCTGGAGTTATTTTACGAC
>VGSE01000101.1 GCA_016875135.1 Deltaproteobacteria bacterium | reverse complement strand
CGCACGAATGACTTCGGCTACCTTCAGAGTGTCCTCCCATTTGGCAGAGCTCATGCCCTTTGAGCCACTCGCTATCTCCGTCAACATAATGCTCCTGTTTCCAAACGGTAGCTCGAACTTTGAGTTCTTCAATAATGTATCGACACGCTTCAAAGGCCTCATTGCGATGCGGAGTTGTGACTGCAATCGCAACACTGATATTCCCTACCGAAAGACGGCCACTCCCATGAAGAATGATAGCATCTAAGGATTTACCCCACTTGGCGCGGGCCTCCTCTAATATTTTCATTAGCTCTCGTCTTGCTAAAGCCTTATGGCAATCATAGCTAACGGCAACTACATCACGCCCGTGATTTCTGTTTCGGACGATTCCTTCGAATTGAGTAGCCGCACCATGAGCAGGATTTTGTGGAATCTCTTTTAACCAATCAGATTTTATCGGACCGTCGCAAATATCAATCTTGGTGTAGGAAGATGTGCTCATTTTCAGCCTCCGCACACAGGGGGTAACAGAGATACTTCAATAGCTTCGCCAATTGTTTCGCCCTCTCCAAGCAGCCGATCTGTGGCCACTGCCGATGATTTAAGTTCCGAGACCCCTGGGAAAGCGGGGCACAATCTAGCTATCTCTAAAGCTACAGCTTCACGAAATTCTTGCGGGGTCATCTCAGGAGAAATAACCATGTTTAATCTCCCGCTAGAGACATATTGGCGAAGTTTACCGAAAAGAAGAACATAAGTTGATTTAGTCATAACAACTCCTTTTGTGTGTAACTATGAAGGGGATAAATATCAATTTCGCTTTGTGCTTCGACAAAGTTGCCCTCTTCGGGAAGTACAGCCCAGCACTGAGCGGTAAGTAGCGGAGCTACTCGAAAAGATTCCTGCTCTGGAAGAATTCTTACCGTTCTCTGAGTTCGTTGAATTGAGAGTTGGGCTTTAGAAAAGCATCTCATTCCAGCCGGTTTGTTAAAAGGGTTTTCAAGGAGGGCTCGGTAAGGTTTTTCAAACTCAACCCCCTGAATGGCACGTAGATAGGGCTCGACGAAAAACCTAAGCCCAACCACCGTTGAGATAGGATTTCCTGGGATTCCAAAAAAGGCTGTCTTTCCTATTTTTGCAAACAAAAGGGGCTTTCCCGGACGAATAGCTACTTTGTGAAATAGAATCTCGGCACCTAACTCACGAAGGGCCGAAGCAATAAAGTCATAACGACCCATCGATACAGCTCCCGTAGAAAGGATGACATCGGTGTTGTTAGTTAACTCCGATTCCATTAGTTTAAGAAAAGCCTTGGGATCATCTGCCACAACTCCAAGAAACTTTTTCTCCAGTTGAAGGCTTGTCAGTTCATTAAGAAGATAGGGGGCCGTTGAATTACGAATTTTCCCATTTTCAGTATTGCTATCGTCATTTAATTCGGCGCCAGTTGACAACACAGCAACTGTGGGTCGGCAACGCACTGCCACCTCTTTGATGCCCAAAGCTGCAAACGCCATGATGTGCTCCGGGAGCAGCCGTGTGCCCGAAGAAATAATCTTATTTCCGCTAAGAATATCTTCTCCAGCTTTTCGGATGTGTTGTCCTTTGAGAACAGATTTGGAAAACTCAACCCATTCGCCATCACGTTGAACATCCTCAATTTTAACTACTGTATCGCAATCTGAGGGCACTGGGGCACCAGTCATGATCTCCCAACATTCATTAGTGGCGGTTCTATGTTTATTGAGAGCATCACCAGCTGCGATAATTCCGTTGACTCTTTTTCGAAAAGGAAGAGAGAGAGGCTTTTCAAAGGAAATCGCAAATCCATCCATCGCACTGTTGGCAAACGGGGGGAGCGATTCCGGGCTAATTATTTCTTGGGAGAGCACTCGTCCTAAAGATGATTCAGCTTTTAACTTTTCCGATGAGAGGAGTGAGGCCGATGAGGTTACACAATGAATGGCATCTTTATACAAAATCATAGCGCATCCATTTTGATAAAAGAAACTGAGATAGGCTGCCGATAGCAAGTCCAAAAGCCAGTGACCACAAAAGGTTTTGAGTCATAAGGGCAATCATACCCATCACAATCAGAGCCGGTCTATAGGCCTGTATTTTCCATGAGGGGCTTGCGAGCGTGAAATGGTAGTAGCCCACGACACCTAGAAGCAAACTTAGCAAGAGCGGAGGATAGTTTAACGTGGTTCCCCCAAAATAAAATTGAATTCCCGCGAGAAAAAGACAGAAACCACCAATGAATAGATTACTCGACCAGTGGTTACTTCCTCCTCGATAGTGGGCGGTCAAGCCTCCGGAGCCATGGCAGAAAGGGAGTCCTCCCACGAGTGATATTGCCAGGTTTCCCAATCCGATCGAGGCGAGTAACCGTGAAATCGTTGTCCGGGATGCAGACTTGCCAAAATATCTTTTTGCAGCGTCATAAGTCCCAAGCACAGAGTTCGCTGTCGTCAAAACTAATTGTGGGAGCGCAAGGGCCAAGACAAAAGTCCATCGAATAGAATGAATATCGGAATGGGAAACTGAAATGGACCTGCCGCGAGAGATTCCAACTAGAGTTCCTATCGTTGCTATTAGGCCTAAGATAGGAAGGCCAATGATTTTACCAAGAATCCAGGCAGTGATACATCCAAACAAAATAACAGCGATCTCTGAGTGAGTTCCCTGCGAAA
Organism: Deltaproteobacteria bacterium; assembly: GCA_016875135.1. GTDB lineage: Bacteria > Bdellovibrionota > FAC87 > UBA2466 > UBA2466 > UBA2466. The sequence goes on along the minus strand of VGSE01000101.1, from coordinate 7,062 downwards.
AACCTTCAAAACCGCTTTCGACCGATCTTCGTAAAAGCATAAGACCGAGCCCCGCCTGAATGCCGTGAATTAAGTATTTTGGAATTCGGTCAGCCAACCTATCTGGCTTTAATACCCAGAGAGATAGACAAAAGATTCCTACCATGGCACCCGCCAAGCGCACTTCAAGACTGTTTGCTCCGGAAACGATAGCAGCAATCGCGATGGTTTTAAGAGGTTGGACCGACATAGGAATCTGAAACCATGAACCAGCGAGAATATAGATGACCCCCACCGAACCCAAAAGCATAACTGAAGAAAATCCAGAGCTCACAGAGAGTGATGCGATCAGAGGAAAAAGTATGGCACCATCTGCAAAAGCCCCAAGAAAATTTCTAAACTGTGAGTTTAGCCTATCGTTATCCATGGTTTCCGCCATTGGTAATATGAAGGGCATGGGGAATTAGATGGGTAAGGCTTGTTAAGCCTTGAAAAACGGCATTGGGGCTTCCGGGAAGGGCAAGGATAAGAGTTTTATCGATTATAAATGCAGTGGAACTGCTTAACCAGGAAGTTCTTTTGACCTTCGATCCTTCTTGACGAAGAAATTCTCCGATACCTCGGATTTCCTTTGTCGATATCTCTTGTAAGGCTTGGATGGTAACATCCCTTGGGCCCATCCCTGTTCCTCCGGTCGTGACAATCAACTGACTTCCTTGCTTGATAAGGTCTCGAACCACCGATTGAATGCGAACCTTTTCATCTGGAACAAGTGAACTATCAAGTAAAGTCGCCCGGTGTTCGTTAAACCAATTTACGGCAATAGGGCCAGCTGCATCTTGTGAAAATCCTTGAGAGACCCGATCACTAATCGTAACAACAGAGCATTTCACCCCCAACAGGAGAGGGGCCAATAAAGATTCTTTTTTGGACCGATCCACTTTAGATTCTAAATTTGATTCCGGATGGTTCCAGTGGCCGTTTTTCCCTCCATTTTTATAATTCAGTCGGACCTGCTCTACAACAAGAGCCGGATCAACCATTTTAATCAGATCATAGAGACATAGGAGGGCAACACTTGCTCCCGTAAGAGCTTCCATTTCAACTCCGGTTTTTGCTGTAGTAGCAACTACACACTGAACCCGAACCGATTGATGAGCCTCTTCCAGACTGCATTTCACCTGAACCAACTCCAAGGGAAGTGGGTGACAAAGCGGTAAGAGGTTTGCTGTTTGCTTGGCTGCAGAAATTCCGGCCATTTCAGCAAGAGCTAGAGCATCCCCTTTTGGAAGCTTCTTATCCCTCACTAGGGAAAAAGCTTCATTAGACATTCGTATGGTTCCTGTCGCTTCAGCCTTTCTTTTAGTCAAAGACTTTTCAGCGACATTGACCATTTGAAAATGTAAATTTGTCTCGCTATCCGCCCATGGTTGCGAAGTTTCGTGTCGATCCATAGTCTCCCTCATGTAAAAAATGGGAAAAATTCTTTTGCCCAAGAGCAGACCTGACAAAGTGTTCTAGTTCGTCTTTCTGAGCGTCGTCTTGCAGCAAGGGTCTGAGAGGAATATTGCCCTTGCCAAAGAGACAAAGCTGCAGGTCCCCTTCGCTTGTGACTCTCAATCGATTACAGGTATTACAAAAATTTGAAGAGTAAGGGCGAATCAGGCCGATCTTTCCCATCGAGCCCGGTCGGCTCCAAACATCGGCCGGCCCAGCCGACTCCTCTCTTTTCTCTAGACTCCAGCCGCGTTCTTCTAGCAATGTTTCAATAAAAACTAAAGAAAGATGGCGACTTTTAAAAAAATCTCCATTATCTGCGGTCGGCATGAGTTCAATGAATCGGATATTTAAAGATTCTCGTTCAGCCCAATGAATAAAATCCTCGATTTCGCAATCGTTAACTCCATTTAAAACGACAGCATTGATCTTGATAGCTTCAATTCCTGCTCGACGTGAGGCTTCGATCCCTTTTAGGACATCAAAGTAAAGATTTTGGCCTGTAATTTCAAAGAAACGTTCTGGTTTAAGACTATCCACGCTGATATTGATCGCATTAACCCCATTTAATTTTAAACCCCCCGCTAATTCGGCCAGTTTATATCCATTGGTTGTTAGGGCAATTTTTTCTACTTCAGAGATTTCTGAGATGGCGTGCGCTATTTCAAGTAAATCGGGTCGAAGCGTAGGTTCGCCTCCTGTAAGTCGAATCTTTTTAATACCCATTCCGGTAAGAGCTGCGACAAGTCTTCTAATTTCATCTCGGGTGAGATGTTTTTTGTGGAGGACCTCTTTCGGATTCCCATTGGGTAAGCAATAGAGACAACGAAAATTACATACCGGCAAGAGCGATAATCGAAGATAGGAAAATCTTCTTTGGTAGGAATCAATTAGCAAGTGAGCCTTCTCAAGTTTTTATCAGTTCAGAATTGTTGCAAAATTCTCTTTTATCTCTATCCTTTGAAACGTTGATAAATGTCAAGAAAATGGGACCGTGAGTCATGGGGTAATTTCGGTAACGGCCATTCGATTAAGTTAGCAAGCACCCCCAGGTTGTTTTTTATTGGTTCGTAGGTTAATCGCAATATCATGGTTTTAGACTCTAAAGACAAACTTCGTTACTCGCGCCACTTATCGCTACCGGAAATTGGGAGAGAGGGACAAGAGCGACTCAAGGCCAGCCGAGTTTTAGTTGTAGGGGCTGGCGGTTTAGGGTGTCCGGCGGCTCTTTATTTGGCAGCCGCAGGGATTGGGACGATAGGGATCATCGACCCCGACTGTATTGAACTTTCGAATTTACAAAGACAGGTTCTTTATCGGGATAGTGAATTGGGTCTAAGTAAAGTAGAAGTGGCCTCGGCGCGGCTGAAAGAAAATAATCCCAACGTTGTGGTTGAGACATACAGAACAGCTTTGAGTCCAGAAAACGCTTTTGAAATCATCCAGAGGTATGACTTGGTTCTGGACGCCACCGATAATTTTACGGCTCGCTATCTTGTTAATGATGCTTGTTTCTTTTTGAGGCGACCTAATGTGTTTGCATCGGTTAGTAAGTTCGAAGGGCGTCTCTCGGTTTTGTGTCTACCCGATGGCCCATGTTATCGTTGTCTTTTTCCTGAAACCCCGCAGGATAAGATTCTTAACTGTGCTGAAGAAGGAATTTTGGGGGCTGTCCCTGGTGTGATGGGAACTCTTCAGGCTTTGGCAGCACTTAAATTGATTTTGGGTTTAGAAGATTCGGGCCATCGACTTTCTATTTTTAATTTTCTCAACATCGAACTTAAAAACATTGTACTGCCCAAGAACACTCAGTGCCCCTTGTGCGGAGCTCATCCTACGATAAGAAAACTTGAATCTAGGGCTCTCGAGTGCCATTCAGTACCAGAGATTTTACCCGGAGATCTTCAAACTTTTTTGGAAGCAGAAGAGAGTGTCCATTTAATAGATGTCCGAGAACCTGAGGATTTTCGAAGGGGAAAAATTCCTGGATCCCTTTCAGTTCCTCTGAATGTAATTCTCTCAGACACGGCAACGCTGCCACAGGACAAGGTGTTAATTCTGATTTGTCAGAGAGGGCAGAGAAGTCGAATTGGGGTTCAACATTTGATAGAAAAGGGTTTTAGAGGCACAAGGAGTTTACGTGGAGGGTTGTCCGAATGGCCAGGCAAACTTGAAAGGTGCCTATCGACTTCTCGGCCGCAAAAGTAGCGAGTGTCTTTTGTGATCTAAGTGTTAAAGCCTAAAAGTGGAGGCACTTTCACGAATTATAATAGACAGTTTGGTATGCAAAGGATATTTTTGTTTTGAATGCTTAAAACCCTAAATTTATTTTATCGTTATCGTCTTTTTCAAAGATTTATCTGTTGGGGTTTACTGTTTTCAATCGTTGGGTGCGCGACTGGCGGTGTAGTAAGGGAACCTGGAGATTTCGAAATAAATACGGAAGCTGCAAAGGCCTATCGCGAAGTGAAGGCAAAATCAAAAATTTCAAATCATGTGCAATGGAATGCTATGGTTCAGAGAGTGGTAACTCGCATTGCAAAAGTTTCTGGTGAAAACTTTCAGTGGGAATCCGTGCTGATTGAAAACGCTGAAGTCAACGCTTGGTGTATGCCTGGAGGAAAAATTGCCGTTTACACTGGCATTATGCCCGTTCTAAAAACTGAAGGGGCCTTGGCTGCAGTTCTTGGCCATGAGGTAGCTCACGCAACTCTTCGCCATGGTAAGCAACAATATGCCCGCGCTATGAACACCAATTTATTGGGGCTAATCTTCGGTGGTGCAATTTCTGTTGGAGGACAAGTGCTTTGTAAAACTAGGGAGTGTAAGCTTTTAACCGGAATCGGTGGCGCTGCCGCAGGCCTGGCTGCAACATTTTTTACATTAAAATTTTCTCGAGGTGATGAATCGGACGCCGACTACTATGGTCAACAGTACATGGCGAAAGCCGGATATGATCCTTCAGAGTCCATTTACCTTTGGCAGCGAATGGCGGCAGCTCATAACGGTAAAGCCTCTCCTGAAATTCTTTCAACCCATCCTTCCTATGATAATCGACAGGAAAAGCTTAAAGCTACGTTGCCTATAGCCAATAAACTATATGCAGCCTCTCCGCAGAGATATGGGGTGGGCGAATCTATAAGATAGCGAATGGTACCCATCGACTTTCCGGCCGGAAAGTCGATGGGTACGTTTTGCTGGGTACACTTTTACCGTTTTCTGTTAAAATCGTTAGATGAAATTCTTCCCTTTTGGATCTTCAGATGATGAAAAACAATTCAAGGTTCAGGATCGCGATAAAATAAAAGCTACTAACCATTTTGATAAAAGATCATCCAATTACGATCGAAAAGTCACATGGGGACCACTGAGCTTTTTCAGACGAAAGGAGAGGGCGGCAGTCCTTGAGCTTGCTGATCTTAATCAGCCTAATTTAACTTTAATAGATATTGGGTGTGGGGCTGGCTTCTATTCTCTCGAAGCGAAAAAAAGGGGATTAATTGTCCATTCGGCAGACATAAGCCAAAAGATGCTTAAAAATGTTGAAGGTTATGTTGATAGGGTTCATATTTTTGATATTGAATCGAATCTTATCGAGCAAAAATTCGATCGTGTCATCTGTGCTGGAGTCCTTGATTTCGTAAAAAATCCTGAAGTAGCCTTTTCAAATCTTTGTCGCCTGGTTTCGCCAGGGGGGAAATTGGTGATTCTTTGCCCTAGGCAGGGGATGGGAGGGCTCCTTTATCGCTGCGAGAAATATCTTTTGGGAATGCAGATAAATTTATTTAGTTCGGATTGGTTATCTAGCCAGGCATCTAAGCATGGTCTCAAAATTTCCGATATTTCTTATCCACTACCGACAAATATGGCTATTCGCTTTGAATAGGAAATCATAAAAGAGTCTTTTGACTACAACAGGGTTTTTAGTCAAATACTGTCGATAAGTTTGACAGTTGGTCAAATGTTTTGTTTTGTAGGGCCAATAGGTGTTTCAGAATATATCGACGACAGCTCCGGCCACAACCACAAAATTGCTAATCTGAGCCCCGACGTAATTGGGATGATATTTTTTAGTTCCTATTCATCTATTTCTCTAAAAATAGGGCTAGGTATAAAACGATACGGACCCTAAAAACTGCTTAAGTATTTCACAGTTGTTACCACGTTAAGCTTTTTTAAAATGTGTTTAGCCGTATTCTAGCCTTTATCTAATTTCACTGTAGCTGGAATATGTATTGCAAAGTTACGTCATTCGTTGAGCCTTTCTGCTTTAATTTAAAATAATGAAAGCAGTCTTAATGGAGGATGAGAATGTTTAGTTCAGTACTACGTTTTGTTACGGCATTGATATTTGTAGCCTATGTGGCCCCTGTGAAAGCCGATTGCAAGGCTTTAGAAAAAATAGGTAAAACCGATTTTGTGATCGTTGGATACGGGGGAGTGGGCGAAGCAACAACTCACGTATTGCTGAAAGAATTTCCTGAAAAGACGATTACCGTTATTGATTTTCTGGATAAAAGAGCAAAGCTTGACCCGCTAAAAAAACAAGGGGTCAATTTTGTACAGAAAAAGATTGATGAAAACAACTTAAAGGACACTCTAAAGGATCATTTAAAGCCCGGCGGAGATGTTATTGATGCGGCCTGGGAGATTTCAACTGAAAAGTTTATCGAAGCCTCAAATGAGCTAAAAGCAACTTACCAAAATACTTCGTTGGAGGAGTGGCCTAGTGAAGTTAAACTAAAAGAAAATCACAAGGATGAAGATCCCGCATCTTTCACACTTTATCGGCGACACGCTGAGATTGAAGACTTTAGCAAAAAAATGGGTCCAAATGTTCGAACGGCAGTCATAGAGAATGGGGCAAATCCTGGTTGGATAACACACGCTCTCAGGATGGGTATCCACGATATCGCGAAAGAGTATATTAAACGAGATTTGCCAGAGGCAAAAACCCGCGAATTTCAAGAGGCTTTTGCCGCTGGAAAGTTAAATGAGTTGGCTCGAATAATGAATATAAGGGTAGCGCACATCGCTGAAACTGACACACAAGTGACCGCAGACCACAGAAAGAGGGGCCTTTATTATAACGTCTGGAGTATTCCAGGGATATTCAGTGAAGGAAACGAACCGGCGGAAGGTTCTTTGGGGACTCATGAGAACCCAAATCTACTCCCAAAGGGAGTGCGGTTTCATACTTCAGGCCATAAGAATCAGTTTTACATGGATACCACAGGATTTCAAACTTATGCGCGTAGCTCAACACCGGAAGGAGTCATGTTTGGAAATGTGATTCCACACGGAGAAACGACAGATTTTGAGATGATCACAAGAGTAGAAAAAGATGGCAAAAAGATTTTTGGCGTTACTTCTCATTATGTGTACAACGTTCCGAAAGACACGCAACGTTCTAATCTAGAATGGCGCAAAAAAGGATTCCCCGTTCCAACTCTTGATCAGATGCATTACATGAATACTGATATTGTGTCTGGTGCAGACCAATTGGGTGTCTTATTACTTGGAAGCAAAGTAGGTCCGTGGTGGACGGGAAGTCGGCTTGATATAGACAGCGCCAGAAAAGTGGTC
>VGSE01000100.1 GCA_016875135.1 Deltaproteobacteria bacterium | reverse complement strand
TATTAGTCTCAGTCTACAGAGTTTGGATAACGAAATGAACCTGTAGAAAATAGTGCACTCTTTTATTCAAGTTTTTAGGCGGGTTATAATAAAAATATTTTAGCTGTCTAGAAGTTAGACAGTTCTACTCTAATCTAACTTACAGGTAACTAGGTTAGGTTATAAGATTTGATAAGTTTTCTTGGGAGCAGGTATTTAAGTTTACAATCTGGAAACTTAACAAAATAGGTCTGCTGGCTTTTGGATGAAAAAGGGGGATAGCGCTTTTTTTTCTAAAGATCTCCGTTAGAAATTAAACGTGAGTGTGATGAGGGTTGTGAAGTAGTCGCCGGCGTTAGTGCCCGGTTCGACTAAGCCTCCAAAAGTTTCCTCTTCATCGTTAAAGAAGACAAAATGGTAGCGAAGATCGATCCCTAGGTAAATGTGCTTTCGATAGATATTAAACTCAGATCCTCCCCCGATAAAACCGCCGAAACTATTGGAACTAGCGGGATCCGCATCGACTCCAGCGACCACGACTTCAGAACGCATGTAGACTCCGCCTCCTGCAACTAGATAGGGATTGGCTAGAGCGATGGCTTTAGGGGCACTTTTGGTATCAAAATAATATCTGAAAGCTCCCGTAATGGGAACTAGAGTTGTGTCGATGATGTTATCCTGAGAATTGAGAAGAAGGGTTTTGGTCTGTCTCGTGTAGTGAATGGCGCCTTCAAAAGCTATCGATTTGTCGAAAAAGTAAACAAGCTTCGCACCCACCATAAGGCCGGGAGTCGTGATTTTGCCTAACCCGCCGGTATAAAGACCTAATCCAAAATCGACGCCTAACATGAGATAGCGGCCAAGGTGGAAAAATTCTTTGTCCTCCCTTTCATCTTCGGAAAACTCGTAATTGGAGGGGTCACCAAAAGGATCGGTGATTCCTTTGTAATCGTTGCCCTGGCTTTCGGCTTTTAGGTGGGAGGGCAAAGAGACCTCAAACATGACGAATGCGGCCATTAAAATTAAGAAGCAACGTTCCCTTAACATGATCGGACTCTCTTTTCTTAAGGAAGAAGACTTTATCATTATATCGGAAAGATAAAATTCAGTCGATAGGGGTCGCTTAAGACATGGGCATTATAGTAGACCAGGAGAATACATAGGAGTTAACGGGTGACTTGCCGTGTCTAAGGACTTCTTTTTCACGGCTAACTGTTTTGACTTTGGGGTATTTTTTGTTACTTTTACTGTTCTCTATCAAACTGTCGGAGGCCTAGTTAAAACACATGTCGAAACCACCTAAAATTGATCGAAAAGAGCTTAAACATCCCGATGCCTTTGTTACCCAGGGACGGCAAGCTATTGAGCTTGTTGTTGGGCAGCAGAAAAAGATAGGGGCCTCGGTCGCAGTTGTTGCAGTGATGGGGCTTTCTTTTTATTTTTATGATTGGAATCGTCAGCAGAAGAATGTTTCGGGCTGGACCGAATTAGCTCAAATTAACAAGCTTCCCGAAGCCGAAAGGTGGGAGAAGTTAAAAAAGATGGCTGAATCATTCAATTCAGTCGCTGTGGGGCAGTTTGCAGCGACTACTTTGGGGGACCATTATTTTGACGAGAGCAAGAAGGAAGCGACCGCTAAACCCGGCACTTCACCCGCAAGTGCCGCTCTAGCAGTGGAATGGTACACAAAAGCGCTGAGCTATTCGAAATTAAGCCCGAATGAAAAAGGGCTTTTGCTTATTAATCGCGGTGAAGCCCAGGAAATGGCCCAAAAATGGGACGAAGCCCTCCTGGATTACACTGAAGCTGTGAAGATAGGCTTTGAAGGGAAACCTCTAGCTCTCTTAGGTCAAGCTCGAGTCTACGAGTTTAAGAAAGAAAAAGAAAAAGCTATCGAAGTCTATGAAAAAGTATCTGCCGATTTTTTAAATACCGAATATGGACGAACGGCAAAAATCTATTTGAGACGTTTGAAAAGTCCGTTGTTTTTGGAGTCTAAGTCCTAATGAAAAATCTTGCACTCTTATTGTTGATAGCCCTTCAAGCTAGTTGCTGGGCTTCTTATTTAGAAGTTATTAATCAGTGGGTGCAACCTACGGTGCAACGTCGCAATTTTGAAACGACTCAAGAAAGAACGCTACCGGTGATCATGGGCGACGTTCTCTATTCGGCCAATTTGGCGGGAGAAGTGTATGCGGTTCACCGATTCGAAGGGTACCGATTATGGCAACGAAAGCTTGAAGCCGGAGTTGAGGGAGCTCTTAACTATGGGCGTTCTAAAGTAATCGTTGGAGATTTGTACGGTAATCTTATGGCGTTAAACTCAAGGGACGGATCCGATTATTGGAAGTTTAAAGTGGGAGCCGAGTGGTTAGCCCCCCCGGCTATTTCGAGGGATAAAGTTTTTGCGGTTACTTCAAATGACGAGCTTTATGCTGTGTCTGAGACTCGAGGTAAGGAGTTGTGGCACTACTCTCACCGCGGCGATGAAAAGATGACTCTTAGAGGTATGGGGGGCCCTGTCGTTTTCGGAAACGAGGTATTTCAAGGCTTTTCCAACGGCGATTTAGTTGCTCTTTCGGTGAATCAGGGGAAAGTTTTATGGGAAAAGAAACTCAAGTCGAAAGATAGATTTTATGACGTCGATATGAGCCCTTATGTTGATGAAAAGAGCGTTATTGTAGGCACTTTTGATGGAAAAGTTTATAGCCTTGATAGAACCTCGGGTTCTATTCAGTGGGTGTTTCCCGTAGGGAGTTATGCAGGATTTTGGGTAGAGGATAATCGGGTTTACTTTTCGGGGCTCGACAAGCACATTTATTGTATCAGTCAGGATCGAGGAACTTTGATTTGGAAAACCCCCTTTGAAGGGGGCGTGGGGATGACCCCAATAAGAAGTGGAGACTATTTAATTGTAACCACTGCAGATGACCCTTTCTATTTGATCGATCCTAAAGATGGAAAAGTTGTAGCTCGGAGAGAATTGGGATCGGGAACGTTGAGTTCCGCAGTTGCGGCGTCAGAGGGATGGTTCTATATTTTAAGTGATTTTGGGAATCTATTCTCCTTTCAGTGGGTGAAACACCCTCAAAACTTTCGATCTCCGGAGAAGGTTCAAAGTTCATCCGCCATTTTACGTGAAGCTCTCAGACCAAAAATTGATAGGGAACGCTCTTAACGACTCCTGTAAAACCTTTGTCTTTTCAGGGTATCAGTTGGCGACGGAATTTAAGGGGGCCGAAGTCTGTTGGCACGGTGGTCAGACAAGTTATTGGCCTGAAGCCACTTCCATCGAAGACAACTCTTATTTTGATCTAGGCTCATTAACCAAAGTCATTTTAACTACGAGTGTGATTGCGAGATTAGTTGATCAAAATAAACTCGATGTAAGCCTGCGCGTAAGAGAATTTATTCCTGAGTATAAAAAGTCCAGGTTTGGTGAAATAACGTTAAAGAAGTTATTAACTCACAGTTCAGGGCTCATTGGCTGGTTCCCATTTTATTTAGAGAAAAACACAAATGTCTTAGAACTTTTTTTAAAGAATGAGAATAAGTTTTTATTGGACGAAGTCCCCACAAAGACTGTGTATAGTGATTTAGGATTTTTGCTTTTGGGAGAAGTATTAAAAAAGGGTTTCGGAGATCTACAAACTTTATTTAAGAGAGAGGTGTTATCTCCTCTAAATTTAGTCGGAATCGAGCTCGGCCCTTTATCATTCCAAAAAACTGTAGCGACCGAATATTGTTTAGAAAGAAAAAGATTAATACAAGGCGAAGTGTTCGACCACAATACGGTTCATTTTGGTGGAGTCTGTGCTCATGCGGGTCTATTTTCTTCTGCTAAAAATCTCTTGCCCTGGGCCCGCGAGTGGCTAAAGGCGGTTCAAGGGAGATCGGGCTGGCTTTCTCGTAAGACCGCAGTTGAGTTCGTAATGGCTGGGCAAGGGGGTGCTGAAAGCACGTGGGCCTTGGGTTGGGATACCAAATCCAAAGTTTTTTCCTCAGCCGGGGATCTGCTTTCGATGGAAAGTTTTGGGCATCTTGGATTTCCGGGGACAAGTGTTTGGATTGATCCTCGAAAGTCTGGAATTATCGTGTTATTAACCAATCGCATTCATCCTTCGAGACTAGATGAAAGAATCAAACGATTTCGGCCATTCATACACAATCTAGTGGCCAAATCATGGGAGAGTCATGGAAGTTAAAAGAATTCATTTTGTGGGCATCGGTGGCGTTGGAATGGGCACTTTTGCTGTGGCTCTGGCTAATGCGGGCTATGAAATCACTGGAAGTGATTTAAAACTTTATGAACCGATGAAAAGTGTGTTGTCTAATAATAAAGTGAAAGTGATTGAGGGGTATTTACCTTCAACCTCAACTGAAATTTCTCCTGGGCTAGTTGTTGTGGGTAATGTTACTCGCCGAGACAACCCGGAAGTTAAGGCCTGGATTCAAAAAGGGGTGAAGTTTGTTTCTTTTCCGGAAGCGGTGAGAACTTTTCTTATTCAGGACAAAACTTCGATCGTGTGTGCCGGTACGCATGGCAAAACGACGACGACCGCTTGGATTAGTTATTTGCTAAAAGAATTAGGAAAAAATCCCAGTTATCTTATTGGAGGAGTTCCAAGAGATTTAGACTCGGGTTGCATGTTGACGAATTCAGACCTGTTTGTCGTGGAAGGGGATGAATATGATTCGGCTTTTTTTGATAAAGGGCCCAAGTTTCTTCATTACGCTCCTCATTTTTTAGTTTTATCTAGTATTGAGTTTGATCATGCCGATATTTACAAAGATCTAGATCATGTAAAAAACTCCTTTGAGAAATTGGTGGCTTTGTTGCCTGGAGATGGTCTGTGTATTGCTCGCTTTGATGATCCGATTGTGATGCATGTGGCATCTCAGTCGTTGTGCCCTATTCAAACTTTTGGAGTGGGAGCGGGCTCTATGTGGCGACTGGGTCAAGTTGAAGAGAACGAACGAGGAATAAGTTTCGAAGTTCTTTACCGTAATCGAAGCATCGGAAGTTTTAATACACCCATGTTCGGCGAGCATAATTTGGCTAATTTAATTTCTGGAATAGTGGTGGCAGTAAATTTAGGGCTACCTATGGACAAAATTCGAAGTTTGGTTGAGCGGTTTCGAGGAGTTAAGCGGCGTCAGGAAGTGTTGTTAGAGACCCCAATTTTAGTAATAGATGATTTTGCTCATCATCCAACGGAAGTTTCTGCGACTCTTTCGGCCATTCGTCGTCGGTATTCCAACCGAAAAGTCTGGGCTTTTTTCGAACCACGTTCAGCGACAGCAAGAAGAAACGTGCACCAACAAGATTATGTCAAAGCTTTTGACAGTGCAGATGTCGTTTGTATCAGTTCTCCCTTCCGTAGTTCGGAATTAAGTGAGGAACATCGCTTCTCCTCGGATTTGTTAGCAAAAGAGATTGAAGCGAAGGGTAAAATTGCCCAAAGTTTTAACAGTGTTTCCGATATTTTGACCTTTGCTCTTCCCCAAATTAAGGAAAATGACGTGGTTGTAGTGATGTCCAATGGAGAGTTTGATAAAATACAAGAGAAGATAGTCGCGCATTTAAAAAAATAGAAGTGACCAGGGTTTTGGAATTTGGCGACTTTCTTGAGGGTTGCTATGGTCGATAAATCTTTAATTTTGAATCGGCGAGGACAAGGAACCGTTGAAAACCTAATGATGACCGCCGTCATTGCAGGTCTTTTGATTCCTCTTGTTTACAAATTTGCTTTAGTGCCTATGTTGGATAATATGCAAGGGCAAAAGCAAAATCTTGTCGACTTTGTATCTCAAAAAAACAAGAAGCCGGTTCCAAGTGCATGGTTTGCAGCTGAGCGGATGGCGCAATTCAAAGAAGTGAAGGATATCGATAACCCCAAAGACATCGAGGGGCCTCAAGAAATTACGCCACCCGGAGAGATTTCAAGTCCACAGGATATCAAATCACCGCAAACTGTGAAGTCGCCAGACATCCAATCCCCTAAAGCGATACAGAGTCCTCGAAACATTCCCTCCCCTTCGACTCCTGGCTCCGGCGGGGCTGGAGGAGCTGGTTCTGCCTTGGGTTCGACCCCACAGGATCCTAATTTTTTTGGCGGGGATAAAACAGGTGGCCCGGGGAGTTCTGAGGATTCAGAAAACGGAGGAGCTTCTCAAGGCTATGGAAAAGGGGGCGGATCGCAATTTGACGAATACTCGCCTAAAAATGCTCGGCGAACAGATTTTAATGGATCTGAGAAGAAACAAGAAGGGACAAAACAGGATCAGGCGAGCGCTTCGGCCGAGAGAAGAGACCGACAAAATTTACTCTTAAGTGAAACTCGAGAAGATGAGAGGGGGCGTTCTTCGCCTTTTGACTGGTGGCTTTTAATTAAACTTCTTATTTTGGGATTGATCATTTTCTTAGTGATTTTAATCGGATTAAGTAACATGAAAAAACGCTAGAAACAGCCTAAAGTTTGACAGCCTAGAGAGACCTGGAGTCTCTCTAGGCTATCCAGAACCGAACGACGACGGTCAAGAAATGAATTCTCGTTCAGGGTATTGGGGAAATTAGGTATGCAACCGTCGGAAGGCTCTGTTTTTGCGACTCCTCACGGAGACTTTGGGGAAGCCTTATCAAAAGTTTGAAGAGGTATTTCCCACGTTCCACTTTTCGCTTACGTTCCATGTTAACCTCTTCTGCTTAGAGTCAAAGAGCAAGCGCTGTGCCATGAGTCAAATTGCAAAAGGTGAGATAATAATAATGGTTTTGTGCTGATTTCGGTCCTGTTCTTAGCTTAAGGAATTTCATCATGACGCAAAACGGCTTTTTTTGTTGCCGACAAATGTTGCTCGTGCCGCTTTTAGGCCTTCTTATTTTTAGTCATGTATCCTTAGCGGATACACTAGAACTTATCCGTAAAATTCCTCACTCAGGTTACTCTGAAGGGTTAGATTTTTATCAAGGATATTTGTGGAATGCGATTAAGGATCAAATTCTTAAAATCAATCCGCAAGACGGCAGCGTTATAGTACGCTTTAAACCGCCGACGGAACATAGTGAAAGTGTCGCCTGGTTTGAAGGGCGACTTTACAATTTAAGTTTTTCGGACAACGGAATCTATTTAGCAACATTGAATTCCAGAGGTGGATTAGAGTTTGAACGTAAAGGAAGCACCCCCGAGATTCATGGATGGGGGTTAACTCACGATGGAACCCATCTCATTATGACTGGCAACTACAGCTCAAGGCTTTATTTCGTGAACCCCAAGAGTTTTAAAGTAGTTAAGACTATTGAAACTCAAGGTAAAGATTTAGAAGACTTGGCGTGGGATGGACAGTGGATTTGGAGTTCAAGTTTTACGTCCGAGCAGGGGAAAATTTTCGCGATTCATCCAGCTACGGGAAAAATTAAGGGGAAGTATTCATTGCCTGACGACCAATGTCCGATTATCGATGGGATAGCCTACGATGGTAAAGGGCTCTGGATAACAGGTAAGGAGTGTCCCTCGATTTACTATGTAAAGAAACCCAACGTTCAAAAAACGATTTCAAAAAAGTAGCTCGAATAAAGAAAGGACCACCAGATATGACTCTATCCAAATATGGGAAAGTGGTCATTGCAAGCTTTCTAGGCATCTGGGGGGTAATGACAGGGATTATCGTATTTACCGAGTGCAGATTTCCAGGAAGCGATGTCTTTTTATTTAAAGAAGCTGCAATCAATTTTGCATTAAAAAATCGTCTGGTGGCTTCTAACTTAGTATACATGCCGATGGATACTGAGATGCCCTTTGCGCATTATCCGCCCATTTATCCACTTGTTTTTGGGGTGTGGCTTAAAGTCTTTGGAATTGGACTCAAACAGTCCCTTTTTTATGAATGTTTGTTGAGGGGACTGCGATCTGTGATGTTAGGGATGTTAATCTGGCCTTCATTGAAATCTGCATTAGGAGATACCAAGAGAAAAATTTGGGCAACTCTTTTGGTAGGATTTTTGTTTGGTCTGTCTCTTGTTTCAACGGATGAGGACCGACCCGATGAATTAGGGCTTATCTTGGGTTTTGGTTGCTGGTGGTTGTTAATGAAGGCGAAGCAAAGACATCAGTTTCTTCTCGTTGGGGGGTTGTTGGGTTTAACCGCAGCTACTTCACCAGCTGCCGGCATTTGTATGGGGTTGGGGGTAGTGGTTTATCATTTTTCTAAAATTAAGCAGATAGAAAAAATGATCTTAGTATCTCTGGGTTGTCTCTCTGCTTTATTTGCCTCATTAGCCCCAATGCTAATAACCCACTGGGAAGTGATGAAACGATTTTCCATCTCGGCAAGGGCCTCTTCCGTTCCCTATCCAGCTCCCTGGAGCAAAGGGGTTACGTCAAAACTATTTTGGTCGCGTATTCAATATTGTGCTGAGCACTACTCGGGGGTTGGTTTTCGTTTGATTTTCTGTCTTCTTTGTTCTTTGGTAGTTCTCTTTTTACTGAGACAAAGAAAAAGCGTTTTTCAGAATTCGTTTCAGCGCTCCTCTCTTCTTTTTGCGTTTATAGCCCCCTTGATATGGGCCCTACAACCCTATTATCTGTGGTTTGCCATCCTTCCGATCGCAATATTTTTTCTTGCCGATCAACTAGAAATTGACCGCCCACAAAAAGCTTTCGCTTTTTTAGGCATTTTTGTTGCCTTTGTTCCGCTTTTTGTTCATGAAATGAAAAATTTTATTATGGTTGCTAATCGTCCCCTAGAAGAAAGCTCATCCTATATTAGGCAAGAGCTTCTTAAAGAAATTAAACCCGACGAGAGAGTTGCAGTTTCTTTTGACCAATTTTTTACTCTGAGAAATTTGAGAGAGGTCGCCAATGTTGAATTTGTTTGTGTGGGGTTAGATAAATTTGACTATATTTATGTGACTAGAATTTCCAGCGCCCAAAAAGGTCATCCGTCGGCGGTGCCTATACCGTGTTGGTGGAGCAACAAAACGAAATGTTTTGAGCCGGTCAACAATTTCGCTCAAAACTATCCTCTCAAGATTGCGGGTTGGGATACCGGATATGTAGTTCGAGGTAATGGCGGAACTTTGTATAAAAATACCCATTGTCAGCAGACAGCGATTAAGCATGTCGCTTTTGGGGAAAGTATGAGTTTTTAATACCTATCTCCTTTGAGTGTGTCTGGATAAGACCCCCTTCATAAAACAATAAAGAAGTGCCTCTCGGGGACGGCCTGTTTTTTTTGTGAGAATTTTCACCCATTGCAGGATTTGAAATGATTGACGCTAAAGTTAAACAAACTGAAAGAAAAAGAGATTTGCTGTGGATTTCGTACTCCTATTGAGTCGGATAAAAATAAAAACCGCCCCTCTCAGGCGAGAGGAGCGGTAGATTTTCAAGGGATGATAACTTAATTAATTAATTAATTTTAATTCAACCGTTTTTGCGTTGTACCCAGAAACGGTTAAAGTCGCATCAGAACCCAAAGCAATCGCCGAAGGAAGAGATAGGCTAGCTTTTCCATCGGCTTGAGTGGTTCCTACTGCAATGATTCCACGCTGAGTGGTTGTTACAGCAACAGTTAACCCGGCGACTGCGTTACCCGAATTATCCATTGCAGTTAAGTCCAATTTGACCAAATCAGCGGACTTAGCAATAACTTTTTTCACTTGGTAATCCAGAGGTGAACTTGTTCGCATATTGAGAGAAGGATCCCCCAACAAATTATACCATCTTAAGTTGTCGAGAGTTTCTTCATCTTCTCCCATTTTTTCAAACAAGTAGAGTTGTCCCGCTAGGACACTACCACCTAGCGTAGGTATTTTTTTCTCGAAGTGGGATTTAGCCACTCCAATCGACATCACTGCGGGAGGATGCCAGCTAATATTCACACTGCCACCATAAAAAGCGACAGCTCCGGC
>VGSE01000099.1 GCA_016875135.1 Deltaproteobacteria bacterium | reverse complement strand
AAAAGGGACTGAGTCTCCCAAAGCTCCGTCCCCACAATTTTCAGTCCTAAAGAGGGATTCATTTCAAACTTCCGTCGATGAGTCTCGATGGCCTCATTTACTGAGTTCGGACAAAACGAAAGGTTAGCCGAATTAAAGTAGAGTAAGTCACTTGGAATTGAGAATAAGGATTTCACCACGAGGTTATCTCTCAAAAATTCTTGTTAAGACAATGTAAAAAAGTTAAAGATTCCAAAGTTGTTAATTGCAAAATATAAATAAGAGAGTAAAAAGAAAAACAAATAATCGTTAAAACCCAGCTTGGGTCTGGTTTTACAAGGAGAATAACGGATGGAGCAAAACTACCGCGGGTGGCCCCACTTAATGTGTTCGGGGTTTGATTGTGATAAAAAAGCATTGATGTCTTTCGACACAGTTTATTCTTTTTTAAAGACACTACCAGATAAGATTGGAATGCAGAGAATGGGACTTCCCATTGTTTACAAAGTTCGCCCGGAAGATCATCCCGATATCGGTATTACTGGAACTGTGATTATTGCTACCAGCCACATCAGTATCCACACTTTCCCCAGAGGTCAAAAAGACGGCAAGCCAAAACCCAGAGGGATTCAGCGTCGTATTTTTAAACCTTTTTTCACTTTTGATTGTTATAGCTGTAAGGATTTTGATCCCGATCTGATTTACAACGAGCTCAAAAAAGCCTTCAAGCCCAAAACGATTGAAACTGCCCTAGTCTATCGACTCAGAGAGGATGAAGAGTTACTAGAAGTAGAAGACTACTAAGTTAAACTTTCAAGGGTTTTTCTTTAGAGAAGAGGTTATCGCTTCGATAATCTCTTTTTCGTTTTTAAGGGCATCTAAAGCTCTTTCAATAGTCGAATCATCGAAATCATCAATACTTAAATAAACCACATCCTTAAATAAAGTTTTTAACTCATCAATGGGTTTAATTTGTCCTTTTACAAATCTGTCTTGTAAATAAATTTTAATAGGAGACTCAATTGGGGATAAGACCAAAGCTCTTAAGGTAATGAGAAGCAGGGTTTGTTCTGTCGCCGATCGGCCTTGCACCCAGTCACTCATCCTAATGTACCGTTCTAATTCACCCTTGGCACTCGAAGGACCCGCTCCATAAATTTGGTCAAATACCAGCCGTTTACTGTCCAAGTGTCCGCTGACAATCAATTGGCTAATCACCCCACTTAGTAAAGTGACTCCCCGATAGGTCACCCAACGCAAACCAAACGAGGGAATTAGAGTTACCGGTTTAGAAATTCCACCTACAATCACAGTGGAAGTTAGGGAGTAAAGAAACTGGGAATTGATATGAGCCCCTTTTTCATCCTTCCAAAAACAGACATCCCGTCCGTCGAGACTTATTTGGCGGTAACCACAGTCGTAGACTAGTGTCATGACTATATCTGCTGCATAATTACTGAGTAATATTTTTGGGTTTTTGTACCAAGACTCAAGCCATTTTTGTGCGACAAATTGTGGAAGGCCGACCAGTTTCCCTGGAAGTTGGATCAAATAACTTTTGGCCGCTTGAATAGAACCTTGAAACCCTAAAGTTTGTACCGTTTGTCCAGTAGAAATTACTGTGCTTAAGAGACTTTTGGCTGCTACGAAAGCCTCGTGAGTGCTATAAATAGATCCGCCTACGATTACAGGCATGATAGCCGCTAGTGGAAAAGCTTGGTAGGTCGCTCCCACAATGTAGTCCAAAGTGTCTGAAGTTTTGAAAGGCAAGCCTTCAGCTTTTCGACTTTGATAATCTAAATATGCAGCTCGGGCCCCTAAACTAGAATACGTAGTTAGGGTTAGAAGACTGACAGCAGCTGAAGCATTGGCTGCCAATCCCAAACTTCCTCCAACATAAGTGAAAGACGTTATTTCGGTAGGTAGGGCCAAAAAGAAAGTGCTTTTTACTAAAAGAGCTGAGCCTAAATACATTCCCACCGGGATAAGAACTGGAGCCCAACGGTATTTGTGCATTTTTTCGTAAGTGTTTAACTCACGCTCAAGCACAGCGCGTTCTTTTTGGAGCATTAGTTTATAAATGGCTGAGTACTCTTTGAGGCTAAATCGCATTTTTCTAGCAAACGAAATATGCTTTAAAAAGAGCGCGTGGTACCCCTCTTCTTTAGCTTCACGTAGAGATTTCTCATAGGGAGAGCCAAAATATCTCCACCAAGACCCTCGCCAAAGCGAATCCTCCCCAAAAAACAGGCTGGGACGCCACGCTAAATATTCTTTAGCAACCGAAACTGCTCGTTCAAAATTACTTTTAGCAATTTTCGGGTAAGATCCTTCCGTGATAAGTTCTTGGCGATTTGCATCGATTTTAATTTTTCCAGTGCTATCAAAATCATAGTCATAGAGGGTAAATACCGGCATTGAATTGCCGACAAAGACAAATCTTCCAAAGAAAATAGCCTCTCCTTTTGATTCTGCAACTTGATTTAAATGCTGTGTGATTTTTCCTAAGGCTTCAGCTCTTAATTTATCATCTTTCTCTACAGTGTTAATTTCATTCAGTCCCAACCCTATTTTTTGAAACCGAGTTCTATAGAGATTTTTTATGGCTGCAAAAGTGTTAAAAGTTTGTCTTTTATTAATTTCATCCAACTCTAGGTAGTATTCCAAAGTTGTTATTTGCTGAAGAAGGCTTTGTGCATCAAACATTCCCACTGAAAAATAGAAACGACATGAGTTCTCTTCTTCTGAATAGGTATTGAGTGCGGCGTCTAGTTTTTGAATAACTTGATCTCGGTCTCCTAAATCAAAACCTTCACTAACTAAGTGAGTAAGAAATTCATTTCCTTTTTTATAATCGGCTTCGCAATGGACTGGGATGGTGAGTTGGGAATAAAGGGTTTGTGCGGCGGGAGCCTTAAAAGACGCTAAGATTAAAAAGAGATATACCCCTGGTTTGAGAAACCGAATAGAAGCCATTTATCCCCCTTAGTTTGGAAGCTTTTACCAAATCGGAATACATAATGCAATGCATAAAAACATGTTTTTGCTGGGAAGTGTAAGCAAAAACTCACCGAAATTAAATGAGTAAATTCAATTGGTTGTGCATTTTTTTTGTTTAATTTTGTCACAATCACAAAACGACCTCCGTCCCCTAATCATTACTGTTAATCTTGGGGGTGAAAATGAAGACACAGGCATTATTTCTAAGCTTAGGACTTGTAACCGGAGCGATGGGGGCTATTGATGCCAGCTCCATCGTTGAACTGGGGGAACGAACTCTTAAAGGCCTGTCCACACAAACCCTAATGACAATGAACATTAACCATGAGGCCTATCACCGGGAATTAAAACTCCGTTCTTGGACAATAGGGAATGAAAAGTCATTGGTGGTCATCCTGGCCCCCGCCAAGGAAACCGGAGTTGCATCTTTAAGAGTTGAAAATCAAATGTGGAACTATTTCCCTAAAACCGATCAGACCATGCGTGTTCCCACTTCTGTAATGCTTCAATCTTGGATGGGCAGTGATTTTACCAACGATGATCTCATGAAACTGAGTTCACTCTCAAAAGACTACACCCACCGCTGGGTACGAACGGAAAAACTTGGTAAGGATAAGGTCCACTTGATCGAATGTCTTCCGAAACCGAATGCCCCTGTAGTTTGGGGAAAAATCAACTATTGGGCTAAAGTCTCTGATAACCTTCCGGTCAAAGAAGATTATTACGATGAAAAGGGAAAGCGGGTCAGAACTCTAACACTGTCTTCCCATAAAAAGATGGACGATCGGGTGATTCCCACTAGGCTGACTATCAAAAATGTAGATTCTCCTAATGATGAAACTACAGTGACATACGAAAAAATAATATTTGATCGAAAAATTGGTGCTCATTGGTTCGAAAGAGAACGGGTAAGGAATTCTTCTCAAAGTTCTTTGAATTTGCAGCTTGGTTGGGCAACCGAGCGGCTTTCCCAAGACACTCCTTAAGGGTAACTTATGAGTAGCTACTTTTTCAAATTGTGTTGGAAGAATATCTGGCGAAATAAAAGACGAACTTTGATCACGGTTAATGCAATCGGACTTGGAGTCATGGCGCTCGTCTTTTTACGAAACTACTATGATAACTTTCATGAACAGGTCATCCAAAATGTAATCCGTTACCACAGTGGACATCTTGCAATTTCTGCAAAAAACTTTGAAAAAAATCATTCAACCCAAATCTTTTTAGAGAACGGATCTCAGGTTTCAAACTGGCTAAAAAATCGACCGGAAGTTTTAGCCTCCAGTGAGCGGGTTCTCTTTTCAGCAATGCTTTCTTCGGCCAGGGGCTCTACCAATTTAATGATGATGGCTGTCGAACCTAAGGCTGAGGCACAGGTCACCGGTTTTTCTGCGAAAGTTATAAAAGGAGATTTTTTAAAGGAAGCTAAGGAGCGGTCTATTGTTTTGGGTGTTAAGGCTGCTGAGACTCTGTCTGTCGATGTGGGGTCAAAAGTTGTTCTCTTAACTCAAGGGGTGGATGGCTCCATAGGTAATGAGCTCTTTTTTGTTGTGGGTCTTTTTGAAACCCAATCAGAGGCCGACAAATCGGT
This sequence comes from Deltaproteobacteria bacterium, assembly GCA_016875135.1. Classification (GTDB taxonomy): domain Bacteria; phylum Bdellovibrionota; class FAC87; order UBA2466; family UBA2466; genus UBA2466. The sequence continues at coordinate 5,676 of VGSE01000099.1, read as the reverse complement.
AGGTTTCATTCAGCTCAATGAAGGGAGAACGCTCTTAAGTCTGAAGCCTGAAAGTTTTCATCAGACGGCTGTCGTTCTTAAGAATGAGGAAGCGGCCGTACCTTTTAAGATATTATTTGAAGATGTTTTTCATGGGGACTCAAAACTGGAAGTCTTTTCGTGGAAAGAGCTACAGAGGCCAATCGTAGCGATGATTGAATTGGATAGGGCCGTTAATCGTCTTCTGATGATCCTTATTCTTTGTGTTGCAGCTCTAGGAATCGCAAATTCTATTCTAATGAGCATTATGGAGAGAACTCGAGAGTTTGGGGTTATGCTGGCGATTGGTACCGACCGAAAAGAGGTGATTAAAATGGTCGTAATTGAAACGTTACTGCTTACTTTAGTCGGCGTTCTTTTGGGAAACCTATTTGGGTGGTTGGTGACCGGTTTCTTCAATCAAATCGGCTTTGATTTAAAATGGCTAACCGCAAAGGACTTTGTCGTTCAAGGCGCTGTCGTTCAAACGGTTAGTTATCCGACAATTCGTTTTTATAATAGCCTAGTCGTGACGGCAGTGATTTTAACATTGGCTCTATTAGTCTCTTATTTTCCCGCCCGACAAGCAGGTAATTTAACCCCGATGAAAGCCTTGAGGAGCCATTGATGAATATTTTAGAATTTAAAGAGGTCAGTAAAATTTACAACCAAGATCAGGCTGGAATTCAGGAATTAAGCTTTTCAGTCAGAGAAGGTGAACTGATTGCTTTAGCGGGTCCCTCGGGATCTGGAAAAACAACCGCACTTAATATTGCAGCCGGATTAGATGATTTCAACAGGGGTGAGGTCAATTTATTAAACTGTTCGTTATTAAATCTCAAACCGGATGAAGTTTTAAGACTTCGCCGAGGCCAAGTTGGCTTTATTTTTCAATCTTATAATCTTTTACCCGTGCTTACGGTGCTCGAAAATGTGGAATATCCACTTGCCCTAAAAAGAGTTCGCCAAGCCGAGAGGATGAAAAAAGCTAAGACTTGGATTAAAGAGGTTGGACTAGAGGGTTTAGAAAGTAGAATGCCAAATGAACTTTCAGGTGGGCAACAACAAAGAGTCGCGGTGGCTCGAGCCATGGTTACCGAACCCAAAATTATTTTTGCCGATGAACCTACCGCTAACCTTGATGCCACAACCGCCGAGATGCTTTTAAAGTTGTTTCAGCGGCTCAATGAAGACCAAGGAACTACTTTTATATTTTCTTCTCATGATCCGAGAGTTCTGAAATTTGCAAACCGGGTTATTACGCTTACGGATGGCAAACTTCTAAACGAGAGCGCAATGAATTAAAGTTTTTTGGTCTCATTTCCCACGAAGTGGTTAGAATTTCATGAATGGGCCCTCGAAGATGGCTCTTTGAATTGATGCTCCGACGAGCTTTGATGAAGTGAACTCTCCAATCCCCATAGATATTCAAAATAAGAGGGGCCGAAGAATTCGAGACAGCTACAAAAACGCCACGCTTGGCGGCTTCGTTGCAAGCATTTTTGAGTCGAACTTGCTCTGCATCAGAAAAACCACCTGCTGTATAACTATTAAAAGACGAGGTTCGAGAAAGTGGTGAATAAGGAGGATCACAATAAACAAAGTCCCCTTTTTTGGCCATTTGAATGACCTTTTCAAAATCGCAATTCTTGATTTGGCTTTTCTTTAGCCTTTCCGTAACTCGCTTAACGTTTTCACTATCATAGAGCTGAGGACATTTTTCACGTTTACCAAAGGGTACATTAAATTGACCTTTAGAGTTTAAACGGTATAGCCCATTGAACCCCGTCTTATTGAGAAAGATAAAGCGAGCCGCTTTTGAAATAGGGGATCTAGGCTGAGAGGCTCTTAGGTCGTAATAAAAATTCTCCGAATATTTTCTTGCATATTTGTCTAGTAGACGAGTGAGTTTATTAGGGTGGTCTCTTAAAACAAGATAAAGTTCATAAAGCTCTGGATTAGCGTCGTTAATGATAGCAGGACATTTAGCATCCAGAGCAAAATAGATAGCTCCGGCCCCCAAAAAAGGCTCGAAATAGCGGTTAAACTGTTTGGGAAAATGGGGAAGTAATTGGGGAAGTAACTGAGCCTTTCCTCCAGCCCATTTCAAAATGGGTCTAGCCCTAGGAGTCAGTTTATTCAGTTCAAAATATTCAGAGAATGCCATAGTCAAAAGTGAAGCAGTTTTACCATTAAAATAAGGTGCTTCTAAAGCCAAAAAGTCACAACATGGTGCATTTAAAGAAATCCAACAAGCTTGATAGAAGGCTGAGGACAGAGTAGGGTGTCGGGGATGGTAGATTTGAAAAAAATATTAGAAAGTGGGGGGAAAAGTAACCCCTTTTGGTTTGTTGGTCCTTGTGTGATTGAGAACCGGGACGTCTTAAGGACGATTGCCGAGCAGGTAAAGAAAATTTCAGAAGCTCATCAAATTCCCGTAGTCTTCAAAGCGTCGTTTGATAAAGCCAATCGGACGTCTCATAAAAGCTTTAGAGGTTTGGGGTTGGAGGAAGGGCTTAAAGAGTTGGCTTGGGTAAAAAAGGAGTTTGGTCTACCCATAGTCACAGACATTCATGAGTCTCATCAGGCTAAACCCGTGGCAGAGGTGGCGGATATTCTTCAGATACCGGCATTTTTATGCCGACAAACCGATTTGTTGGAAGCTACTAGCCGAACGGGCAAGTACGTCAATGTGAAAAAGGGGCAGTTTCTTAGCCCTTCCAATGTTAAGCAAATTGTTAACAAGTTGAGAGAGTTTGGGGCTAAAGGCTTTTGGATTACTGAACGAGGAGTGAGTTTCGGCTATCAGCGCTTAGTAGTTGATTTTTCCGGGTTTCCGGAAATGGAGAAAACGCAAGCCTCGATTATTTTGGATATAACTCACTCTGTTCAACTTCCCGGAGGGCTAGGCGAATCGACTGCAGGATTAAGAGAAGCGATTCCTTCATTGGCTAGGGCCGGAGCAGCTGTGGGAGTCGCCGGATTTTTTGCCGAAACCCATCCAGACCCGAGTTTAGCGAAATCAGATGCTTCCAATGCTTGGCCACTCGCCCATTTAGAAAATTTAATGGTGGGCTGTCGAGCGATTGCCCGAGCCTCCCAATCGGTAGAGCACTTTTCCGATGTTAGGTGATAAGTTGTTTCAGGCGGCAATATTTGTCGATCGGGACGGCACTATTATCGAAGATCTTCACTATCCTAGAGAGCCCCAAAAAGTGACACTCATTCCCAATGCTGTTGAGGGGCTAAGACTCATGAAGGAGAAAGGTTATCTGATTTTTATCGTTAGCAATCAGTCGGGAGTGGGGCGTGGATTAATTAGCGATGCAGAGTTTAGTCAAGTGCATGAAAGGGTATGTTCTCTTCTTCAGCAATCCGGCATAAAAATTGACGGCTTTCGTTATTGCTTTCATCATCCCGAGGATAAGTGTCTTTGTCGAAAGCCTGGTATAGAACTCATTCCAACGAGCTTCAATCAGCAACCGTTAGATTGGGCAGAAAGCTTTGCAGTTGGCGATAAGCTTTGCGATGTTGAATTGGCGAACAATTTGAAAGCTACCGGCTGTTTGGTTCTCACCGGCAAAGGTCAGCAAAGCCTAACTGATCTTAAAACTAAAATCGGCTATACTAAGGTACAGGTTTTTTCTGATTTATTGGAAATGGCTCGATGGATTCCTGAGAAACATACGAAAACCAGATGAAAAAAGCTTTTTTACTTCTTCTTTGTTCTTGGAGTTTATTTGGTGCCGAGGTTTTAAAAGTTTCAAGCAATGCTAAGTTATTAGCGGTTTCCCATGATTTAACTCGAAGGTGGCAAGTTAACGATAAACTATGTGTGATGAAGAACGACAAACCTGAAGTTTGTGGAACGGTTATTAAGGTTAAAGAAAAATTTTGTATTTTAAAGTTAAAAAAAGAAAACAACCTAATAGCTCGAGGGGATAAAGTTGTTTTCGAAGTCTCAGAAAAAAAAGCGGTGATTTTAGTTCAGCCCGAGGTTGTCTCTAGCGTACCGGCCGTTCTTAGCGATCCCTTTCATTTGTTATCTATTGGTGGAGCCGTGGGGCTTCAAATTATTTATCCTTCTCTACATTTTCAACGGATTATTGAACCAGTTTTTTCTTTGGGGTTCATGCCGAGTTATTTAAATATTCAATCTTCTACGAAAACTCTAACTTCCGTGTCACTTCTGGCTACCTTTAACTTTTATCCTAAGGAGTTTTTTAAAGAGTTTTGGATTATGGCTGCGGGAGGTATTGCCATTATGTCGACCGTATCGGGGGGGGGAGAACAACAGGCCGCCCCCTTTCAATCCTTACTGACTATCGGTTATCGATTTAAACTGAATCAGCAATTTGTCATTGGGGTTGCGGGAGGAGTTCAATATCTCAAGGATCCAAAATTTGTGGGACTTGATCTTAATGGAACGGGATTTCAGCCTTTGGGTCTTGCCGATTTCGGTGTCAATTTTTAAGGCACCTTTTGATTTATTTTGGTTTAAATCTCTGTAATTTAATTTCTTTTTTATTCCCTGCTTTGTTCTTCGAAAACTGTCTAAGTTTTGTCTTCTAAAATTATCTAATTTCAACTGGATATCGAGTTTTTACGAACGGCGCAAAAAAGTTCGACATTTTTTTTGATGATAGAAATGTGATCTTTTCTTCATAATTGATAAGTCATTTTAGGGGTTTTCTAATCCATTGAAATAACTCTCTATTTTCTCAGGAGTTAAACTGTTTAAAACCCTTTCGACTGCTTAATTTGTATTCAGTTGTCATGTTAGTTGGCACATTCCTTGGAGACTTAGCTACTAGTGACTATGCGATAAAAGGGGCGTTGTTCGTTTAAAATGAAAGCCAAGATATACAAAGTTTGCTCTCTGGTAATACCGGTGGTGGGAAGTGTTATTCTTTCTTCCTGTAATTTTGGTTTTATGTCATTCGATGAGCAAAAAGCTCCCTTGAAGGCCACTGTTAATTTTTCCAGCGACCCTCGACTGGTCCCCAGCCGTCTCATCATGAACACCCAAAGATCTACTGCTAAGGCCGATTTTATTTTGGGGGTTTGTGAGAAAGTTTCGATTCAAGTCGCCAACCAAGGGATCAATGGAAAATCGTTAGAGGTCAAGTTGAACAATGACATCACTGTATACTTAAGTTCGCGGGGAGATGGAAGGGGTTTGTTTTATTCATCGGAAAATTGTAGTGGGAGTTCCATCGACCAAATAACCCTTTCGAAAGGGGAGAGCTTTCGAGTCCTTTCTTTTAAGCCGACTAACTTCAAGTTTACAAACGATAATGCCGTGACCTTATCTGCTCAAATGGCAGGATTTAAGAGTGAGAACAAGTCGGTTAATGTTGATCGTATTCCGTTACAATTAGAGCTGGTAAGCGATACTTCAAATCTTGAGTTCGGAAACTGCCGAGAAGTTAGAGCTATAACTAAAGACGGGATGGGAAAGGTTTTTGGTGATGGAAGAAGTGTCACGGTTGCTCAGAGTGAAAACGTTGGTTTGCTCTTCTCTGGGGGAGTCTGTTCGGATACGGGAAGTGCTTCGGTGACCGGAACCATTCCTTCAGGTGATAACACCTCGGTTTCCTTTTCCTACCGAGCGAATAACATCAATCTAACCTACCCTATAACTTTTAACTTAAATGC
>VGSE01000098.1 GCA_016875135.1 Deltaproteobacteria bacterium | reverse complement strand
ATCGCTGTTTACTCGCTATAACTTTATTTATGGCCATTATAACTCAATAAGAAATGGGCTTTTATGTTGCTTATCCGTTGAATACGTTTCTAACCGGGAGCCTAGCCTCTGTCCAAAAGGCACTTTTGTACGGTGATCACGGCCACATTTTCCGCCTACGAATGAACGTCCTTTCTAGCCGTTCATTTCCAGGGACACGAGACGGCATTCTTGAAAAGACGGTTGGTGGGAATGGCCATCCCAATGTTGCCATTAATTCCCATCTTTCCTAATGAAATTGATCCTTGGCAGGGCGAATTAGTATTGGTAAATATATACCAATATGAAGGCAGATCTGGTATTTTGGCAAAAAGGTCGGCTTCAAGAGCGCTACGTGTTGGAATTGAAGATTCACGACGTGGGACGGTCAGTAAGGTATCCTGACGGGATTCGCTACGGACTCATCTGTCGGGATTTAAAAACAGGAAGGAGGGTGCTTCTGGACAATCATCATCCGAAAGGACATCATCTTCATCTGGACGATAGGGAACTGCCATACGAATTTACGGGTGTTCCGACACTTCTTTTTGATTTTGCGAGGTGGGTTGAGTCCCACCTGGGAGTAAAACTATGAAACATCTAATAATCAGCATTAAATCTTCGTCGGAGGTGATGAAGGATTTTAAGAATGCACTTGAAAAAGCCAGAAGACAGGGATTTAAGTCACCCCACTACGAGATATCCTTTGACAATCGAAAGGATTTTGAGAGATTTGTCCGCCATTTGCCCATACTCTCTGCGATCCTGGAGTTCAAGCCGAAATCGGTTTACGAACTTGCCAAAATTAGTGGGATGGATGTGTCGAATCTCAACAAGATTATTCTATTTTTCGAGGAGGTCGGTGCAATTCATGTGAAGACAGTTATTGTTGCTGGACGAAAGGTGAAAAAACCTATTGTGGAATATAAGACAGTGGAGTTCAAACTCGCGGCGTAACCTCCAGAGCCTACATTTGTGCGAACAGATTTATTGGATAAAACCCGATTCGTAATCATTCCGGTTTCCCCGGTCAGATTGGCCAACTAAACAATTCCTTTGCCACCCTGTCGCCGGGTTTCTTTCAGAAAAAACAGAGCGTCGCAGACATGAATTTTAGCCAGTCTTTGGCGAATGGACCTTACCATTTACGCGGGTGGAATCGACAAAATCAGTGAGCTCACTGATCTTGAATTTATATTCTTTGCCGAAGTTGTAGGCCGGGATTTTCCCGGTCTTGATATACCGCCGAATGGATGTTCTTTGGAATACGTGGGAAGCCGCAAACTTCTGTAAGATCGTGATACTCTACTAGTGTTCATTGAATACGGCCAATCTCATAAATCTGTTGGAAGCAGTGTCATTTAAAAAATCGATCGCCTAATGTCATAGAATCAGGCCACTTTTTCTGCTCAAAAAACAGACGGCAATTTTGTAAGCTTTTTACACGCACCCCTGCGCATGTGTGGGTGAAATGACCCCTATTGGCTGAAAAAAGTTAGGAGCATTATCAAAGGCGGACGGAATTTAAACCCTAAAGTTGGTGAGTGTTTAATGAGAATAAAACAGATAATACCCCCGGTGATTGCTTCGGATACAAGGGAAACTTTTTATAAAATTATTGTTTGGGATGACAAAGGCTGTGTGTTCAAAAAATTGTTTGCCGACAAAAGAGAGCTTTGGGAAAGCGAAACGGAGGGAAAGTGGGGCATACCAATACATTTAGAGTTAAAAGACTGTTGTCTTTTTAGGGTAGCTAAAAAAAATGTTGGAAAAATGAAGCCCGTATGGAATTTCACAATTGCAAGGCGTGCAATGGTCAAACCCTTCTAAAAAAAATAAAACTTCCGATACACACGGACTTAAAAACTTTTAATGACTCTTTAGGCGGTGGGGGGCAGTATCGTTTGGGGAGTGGCGGTATAGGGGTCCGGGTAGTCTAATCTTTATTCTCTGATTGCAAGTACTGGTCTAGCACAGTTTCAATTAGGTCCCAAAGGTGCAGTTAAGGCAAACTTGATCGGAACAGGTTCTGCCTTTGGAGCCGCGATTCTCGCAGATAACATGGGAGCAAGCGCTGAACAAACTGAAGCAGCCTCGGAATTTGGCGGGTTCGCAGGTGGTTTTGCTGCAGGCCCCCACGCCGGAATTGCGGGTGGAATTATGCAGGTGGGAAAGCTCGTGATATTTATAGGAGGAGCTGCTATGAGCGGTTGGAGCGGCGTCGGTCAAATTCCACATCTGAATGAGGGCTACGTGGGACCGGGCTACTATAAAACTTCTGCCGGACAGTTTCAGTATCACTACGGTCCGGGATCGGTTCGGTGCTACTGACGATTTTTTTCATCTTCTGCCTACCTCTTTTTCATTCCCGCAACCGAATCCGACAAAAACAACTTAATCAAAGCTTGATAAGGAATATCTCTCTGGGAACCAATAGCTTTAATCTCGTTCAAAAGTTCTGAAGGCAATCGAATAGAAACGACTTGCGTCGGTGGTGTAGCGGGCAATTTAAGTCCTAATTCCTCTAATTTAATACTCTTGGACTTATCGATGAAACTGGATGTCTCCTGATCATCGTAGAGCATAACTTCTTTCAATTTTTTCTTTTTACTTTGCTTCATAAATATTTCTCTCCTTCTTAGATGCTGTCCGAGCGGTGATGATTCTAACTCTCTCCCCTCGGTGCGTAAAACCGACCATCAAGATGCGATTCTCCAGGCTCTTCGTATAGAGACTCGCGGCGGCGAAGCTAGCCCCGGGAGGGCCCATTAAATCGCTGTTTACTCGCTATAACTTTATTTACGGCCATTATAACCCAACAAGAAATGGGCTTTTATGTTGCTTATCCGTTGAAAACACGTTTTAGAAATATAATTATCAGTTTGGGTGGAGACGAATTTCGAAAAATAGGGCCTTTGAAATTACTATTCATCATGGTCCAGGGGATAGCAGGGCCGATCAGCGCTCGACCTCGCCGGAGAATGCCTGAAGCAGTTTCCCCATCGCTTCGCGATCGTCGGGTTCTTTCTCCCTGGAAGCCTTCAGGGTGATTACGAGCAGCCATTCCCCGTTCTGGGCGAAATCCATGGCCCGGCCGGCGGGGACCAGTTGCTCATCGACATGGGTCATGCCTTCGTCCAAATCGTCCTGACTGCTGTATTCATAGAGCCACAGGCCGAGCCGGCCGTCGGCCGTGGCGTACGTCCATGCCTGCTTCGCTTTGGGGAGCTCGGCCGGCTGGGCGGCAGGGTCTTTCTGAAGGGCAATCTTTGCACTCTTGAGGAGTTGGAGCGGGCGGGTCGGTTCAGGCAGCATCGTACCCCCCCAAGATGAGGAAGCCCGTTCCCATAATCCGCTACATGTTTGTCTCATATATACGAGACTTCCGATCAAAATTATAAGAACTATACCGATAATTATTAATATCATTTTATTTTGCATAATTTATTTTAGTAAATGGATAGTAATTTCAAAGGCCCTATTTTTTGAAATTCGCCACTACTCACGCTGAATTTTATATTTTCAAAACGTGTTTTCATAAAGTTCTCCAACTTAGGAAAGTTTGGCGTTAACTGCAGTATAAACCTTCCCAAATCGGGTCGATGTAGACGGTCGCCACTTTATGTTTTTGGACGACCAATGGGAACATCTGGTGTGAGTCCCAGCCGGTATGAGTTGTCGTGTAATTAGCCATGATTTCTCCGAATGCTTCGTATAGAGACTCGCGGCGGCGAAGCTAGCCCCGGGAGGGCCCATTAAATCGCTGTTTACTCGCTATAACTTTATTTACGGCCATTATAACTCAATAAGAAATGGGCTTTTATCTCTTCTATCCGTTAAATGACTTTTCGTTATCACCACGGTTGGACGCACTGCTTTTCTACATTGCCCATCCGTTGTCGGCGGTATTCATTTTACGCTCCTCCAGAAAATGGAAAAACATTCACGATTGAGCTATCAACTTCCATGAAGTAAGAACCGAAAGCTCAATAAAGGGGGATTAAATGGAAAAGTATTTTTTGAGTTATGGTGCCGTTGTGCTTAGCGCTATCTTTTTTTGGGGCTCGGTTCCTGCCTATGGCTATTCACGTTTTTTTCTCGATAATGCTTTTGATTCTGCGAATACAGATACAAAGCTGGAAGCCTTTAAGATTTCAAGTTGTCAAAATACGGATTGCAGTAAAGACAACACCGTCCTAGAGAGGACCTTAAGGAATCCAGCGAACAATAGGCTTAATTTGAGAGGAAGAATCCGAGCCGAATTTGATGACAAGTTTAGACAAAGTCCAAATTTCATCGAGTGCGTTGCAAAGGGCGGATGCAAGTCGATTAATGGGAATTACTACGCTGATGAATTGCGCTTGCGACGTGGTACCCGCGACTCATATACGCTAAATACGTGCTCAGGATTAACAGTATCCGCAATGGAACATCCCGGTCAGAAAACGTTTGTGATTTATACCTCTTATCAATCGCTTGATCCCTCTGGGTTTATTGATTCAAATAATATCAGAGTAATTGTAGATGCAGTTGTCGAAGGCTGCGATTTCCAATAATGGTTAACGGATAGAAGGTATAAACGGCCCCCCATTATAACCGAGGGCTAACGGATAGAATCTTAGTATGAATCTTCTTGTTTTTTCTGCAAGGAATAATTCGTATAGAGACTCGCGGCGGCGAAGCTAGCCCCTTGAGGACTTAAACCGCCGTAGCAACAAACTAATGTTTCTTGCGGAAGCGGTATCTTAATTTTCGAGTATTGAAATCACTATGCTTTTTGAGGGGCAGATTGATGGGGTTTGTTGCGGAAGGCTCTTTCTACGGTGTCACGACTGACGCCTAACTTCTCTGCTATTGCTCTATTACTCAGTCCGCTGCTCTTCATTGCAATGATGTGGTTATAGTCTGCTTTGGGTCTACCGAGCTTTTTGCCTTTTGCTTTTGCATTGTTCAGCCCAGCCTTCACGCGTTCTTTTATTAGAGCAGCTTCGAACTCTCCCATTGCACATAACAATATCGAATTTTCTTTGTTTAGCATCCGCGATTAACTTTTTTAGTGCCGGCCTGTTGTCGTTGGTGCCGGTTCGACCAATATCTTCATAAATCTCAACGTCATTAAATCCACGGGCATTGCAGTAAGATAATAGCTCAGACCTTTGCAACTCAGTGCTTTGGTCAAAGCTATTTTTTTATTTGCTTCCATGATCTTATTGTAACGCATCACCCCATTTTTGTCGACGATAAACTACTTTTGTAATTCGTTTTTATCGACGAGAGAATGATCTGCAACACCCTAACCCCACACGGGTGGAGCACCAAACGAGCAATGGCCCCCTAGCCAAGAGAGCAATTAAAGTTCTTGGGCATGGGCCCATTTCTTGTTGGGTTATAATGGCCGTAAATAAAGTTATAGCGAGTAAACAGCGATTTAATGGGCCCTCCCGGGGCTAGCTTCGCCGCCGCGAGTCTCTATACGGTGAAGTATTTCACTACCAACGTATACCTAAAGTAGCACTTCGCTAGCATACTATCGGTTCACGTCTCATTCTTTTTTGTAAACCATTTTTCCAGAACCGTCGAACCGTCGGATCTTTCTGGGATAGCGCAAACGCAAGCGTCGAACATTTTGTCGGCAGCCTGGAAAGCTGAATTTCAAAAAAATGATTATTAGCAAATGAAACTAGCAAATTGCACAAATCTAACGTAGCGGCAGTCAAATTGATTGACACTAACAACTTGAGCCAAAACAGTCTCCTGCCTCTCTCATGAAGGCCTAATTCTTGCTTCTACTTCTTCTAAGACATTCTATGGAGGAATAATGAAGCAACTTTTTCCGGCGCAGTGGATACTTCTATTTTTTTTTATGGCCTCCACTTTTGCTCGAAATAATCAGAATACTATTGGAGGTAATCCGGAAGAAAACGGTACAATTTTTTTAGGCACTCATGCACAAGAACAAAGGAGGTTAGGGGGAGACCTGAATAACGAGAAAACTCAGCACGGTTGTGAAAGGTTGTATCATTCGAATCCTGAGCATCTCTGGAATCGTCTATACACAGCGCTTTTCATTCGAAGAACTAAAGATGGCATTCTTTGGGGTTGTGATGTGAGTGATCCGTTGTTTTGGCGGGAATCCGATTACCTCTTTACAGGGGAGAGGTACCGTACCGTCTTAGCACTGCTGGATGACTTCAACCAGTCCCATGGCGAACGACTTGTTACAGATCTTCTGAAGAGGGCTCTCTTTCAAAGAGATCTTCTTCAAGTTTTTTCTGCAATCACTCATGCACCAACGTTCGGCGGACAGCAAAATCATGCACGTGAACGTGCAGCAATTCAACAAAGGCTAGCTGTGACCATTCGCCGTCTTGGGCTTAATCAAGAACAAATAAGACAACTACCGTCAAATTTTGATGAAGCAGTTCGATCAAAAAAGTTTAGTCCTCATTTTGATCCCAAGAATCCGGGTTGGCCCTTCTTGCCCGGAGATTTATTTGATCCCAAAGGGCCATGGACTCTTCTTTCATCGACTAATAGAGAAACACTAGCCACCAATCATCTAGGAGATTTCAATGGACGATCGAATTTTCAGATTTATGTTAATTTTCCAGGGGGAAAGGAAAAACTAAATAAATTTCTAAAAATGGTTAACGCTGCTAGCATTGATTCCCTGCCTAGGCTTCCTAATGGAACTCAATTTGTTATCGTGAGACGAGCAGTTCTTGTGAATTCTAATGGTGAGATGTATTCATCTCCTTTTATAGAAAGCGTGAGATCGATTGTTCATACGGATACCGCTGCTGAACCAGAAGTTGGCCAGGTATTTGGCGATTTCACATTTTCTAGAAAACGCCTTTTAGCAGGACAGCAGGGAGGTCTAAGGCCTGTAAGGCCACATGAAATGGGTTTCCCATTCTTAGTCCTACAATCTCCGGGCATCGATCATTTGGAACCTCACGAAGACAATCCCGAAGGGTTTGGCTCTCATGGAGAACGTCCGATTCTTTCTAGCTGTATCGGATGTCATTCCGGAAATGGTCCAGTGAATGCGACAAGTTTTAATTTGCGAAGAAGCGAAGGAAGAACAATTGAAACAAGTGATACAGGAAGTGAACAAAGCTTAGAAGGACTTCAGTCCCTCTATCGTTGGGGCGTGTTAAGAGCGCTCATGGAGTTTGCTGGAAAGTAATTAAATCTGAAATAACCTTTACCATTGATCGGGGGGAGTACTAACGGATAAGCAACATAAAAGCCCATTTCTTGTTGGGTTATAATGGCCGTAAATAAAGTTATAGCGAGTAAACAGCGATTTAATGGGCCCTCCCGGGGCTAGCTTCGCCGCCGCGAGTCTCTATACGGCGCTCTTTGCCCCGAATGTAATCCACGCCAGCCAAGAAAAAACGGTGCGGGTGCTAGAGCCCCCGAAGAACCTGCTCACGTAAGACCGGCCAAAGAGTAGTCTCCCCACTTGCCTTTCGAGATCTTCGAAGATATGACAAACCTTCTTTAACTTGGAGGTTCTCATGGCGAAGATTGTTTGTGTTCTTTATGATGATCCGGTAACGGGATACCCTAAATCTTACCCACGTGGCGGATTACCACTTCTGCAAAAATACCCGGATGGACAATCTCTCCCCACCCCCGAACGTGTCGATTTTGAACCAGGAACTCTCCTTGGGAGTGTTTCTGGCGAACTCGGCTTAAGAAAATTCTTAGAATCCCAGGGACACAAGCTTGTGGTCACTTCGGACAAAGATGGAAGTAATAGTGTTCTTGATAGAGAACTTTCGGATGCTGAAATCGTAATTTCTCAACCCTTCTGGCCGGCTTACATGACAAAGGAAAGAATTGCGAAGGCTTCCAACTTAAAACTTATTGTTACAGCAGGCATCGGTTCAGACCATACAGATCTAAAAGCTGCGATGGAAAAGAATATCACCGTAGCTGAGGTCACCTACTGCAATAGTATTAGCGTTGCAGAACACGTAGTGATGATGATCCTTGGCTTAGTCAGAAATTACATCCCCTCCTACCAGTGGGTAGTGAAGGGCGGTTGGAATATCGCCGATTGTGCAGCAAGATCTTACGATATCGAAGGGATGACAGTAGGTACAGTAGCGGCTGGCCGAATTGGGTTAGCGGTCTTACGGAGGCTTAAGCCCTTTGATGTTAAACTTCACTATACGGACAAGCACCGCCTCTCAGCCGAAGTTGAAAAAGAACTGGGGCTTACCTATCACCCATCGGTTGAGTCATTGGTTGCTTGCTGTGATGTGGTTACAATCAATTGCCCTCTACATCCGGAAACAGAGCACCTCTTCAATGAGACTCTTATCAATAAGATGAAATATGGGGCTTACCTAGTGAATACCGCGCGAGGAAAAATCTGCGATCGTGATGCGATTGCAAAGGCTTTGGAAAGCGGAAAACTGGCGGGGTATGCCGGAGACGTTTGGTTTCCACAACCCGCTCCAAAGGATCACCCCTGGCGAACAATGCCTCACCATGGAATGACTCCGCATATTTCGGGGACCACATTGTCGGCCCAGGCTAGGTACGCGGCTGGCGTTCGAGAGATCCTGGAATGCTGGTTTGCGAAGAAGCCCATCCGCAATGAATACTTAATTGTCGATAAGGGTAAATTAGCAGGCACCGGTAAGCATTCTTATACCGAAGGCAATGCTACGAAGGGATCCGAGGAAGCCGCAAAGTTTAGTACCTGATCCAAAATTGAGTAGTATTTTTCCCTGCCTAATAGCGGGCTTTCCAGGTGGCGCGTATGGGAAGAATGGGTATCAGTTCTTTGCTCGGCACTACCTTTTGTCCATTTGGAAATAAAATACATCGGCGGGAATCCCCTTTTCCACAATTCCCGCCGTCGATTTCTGATAGTTCGCTATAAAGAAGACTAGATCCTTTGGAAATGCGTACAACGCCCTCAGTACTTTGGAGCAGTTTGTAATCTCTGGGTTCCCAGGCTTTTGCTTCTGCAACCGGTAAAGGTTTTCTTTCGACGGCCAAATCAATCAACTTCTTCGGGGTACTGTTTTGTTTCTGCGCTAATCCTCTTTCGACTTTTGATTGAGTGATCGGGGGTTCACGATTTTCCGATTTCTTAAAGAAAATACGGTTTAAAAGAACGCTAACGACCAAAACCAAAACGATTTTTGAAAAAGTCCTATTAGGCCTGGCCCTCATCACTTCATCTCCGAAGGCATTCCGAAATCCTTGTAAAGCAATGCCGTTTCAAATTGAAAACGAGGATCTAAAACGAGTTTGAACGATGCAAGACTTCCCTCATCCCCTTTACCTGTCTTAGTGCCAGCACCACTAACAAAGGTTTTAGGAACGGTGGGTGAATTAATAAAACGATTTAAGGGACCAATGGAACTTAACGGATAAGCAACATAAAAGCCCATTTCTCATTGAGTTATAAGAGCCATAAATAAAGTTATCGCTAATAAACAACACATTAATGGACCCTCCCGGGGCTAGCTTCGCCGCCGCGAGTCTCTATACGGCCGACCCTACTTGACTACTTGACTTGTTAGGCGGTTGCTTCTTTTGGATTCGTACCGTATTGGTTTTGACCAGACTTGCTGTCTTGGACCATAAACACAAGTAGCACGATAGCACCAATAATTGGCACAAACGCAATCAGCAGCCACCAACCGCTACGTTCGGTGTCGTGCAGGCGTCGCACTGATACAGCAATCCCGGGAATGAGTAGTGCCAGGCTGTAAAGCATTCCGATTATGCCGTGACTACCAAGAATTCCCTCTACGACGCCAAGCACGATGGCAATGATGATAAGGCATTCATCTGTATGTCCAAAGTGCGCGAAGCACTGATATGGGCAGTTAATGGTAAGCGGTAAATTGTTACAGATTCCTAAAATGACTAGCCGATTTCCGCTCCACTCGCTATACAGAAGTTAAGTTAGACCGTGAAATAAAGCGGCTGCGGGTCCAGCAGTGAGAGACGACAGACACCGGGGCCAATACATATACCAACGGTTCCTTGATTTTCGAAGGCCAGAAGAAATCTTGCGGAACGCTAACGACGGCGAATTGGACAACGCTGCTATACGAGGTAGGTAAAAGTTTAGATCCCATTTGCGATTTCGCGCCGGGATGAAGTAGCCTCTGCCTCAATCGGGTGTTTTGTTACAGATGAATTACTAATTTTGCGAGGAATTCGCTCAAGGATAGGCCGACTGATTGACGATATGGCCGCCCAAAATCACAACCTGAACGTTTTCCAACGTGCCGATATCCTGCAACGGGTCGCCTTTCACCGCCACTAAGTC
>VGSE01000097.1 GCA_016875135.1 Deltaproteobacteria bacterium | reverse complement strand
TATTAGCTCAAGTTTCTGAAGAAGAAGGTTCCCCGCCGTCCGCCGCCGCCCGCGAACTGATCACGGTGACGGCACAATCATGCAACAAGTCGCCCGGCCATACCAAAACTGAGGTGTTCCAGCGTGGTCTGCCACCGGAGTGCAACCGGAAAAGCATTCGGCCTGGCCGGCAGCGTTTCGCCTGTTGGGGGTTGGGAGCCATGTTGAACCTATTTTTTAAGTCAGCTTTTGCTTTTTCAAGATCGTAAGACTCTAACGTTTTCCAATAATCTTCATGGGTGATCAAGCCCGAAAATAAGTACCCTGTTTTTGGATTGCCAATAAGAAAGTCCTTGCCTATCGAACCCTTGGTAACCTGTATGTCCGCATTACCGCATATATTGACTTTACGAATCTTGTACTCCCGCAAGGTATCAGCCCATTTGAATTCTCCAAGGTTGATAGTCTTGCTAGCTGAGAATGCTATAGCTGGATAGATGACAGACACAATAGAGCCGATTACGGTCGATGCCACCAAAGTCAGCGCCCATGAATACAAAGAAGCGACGAGTTTCATTTCCATCTCCTCAACTAAAGAATTCAGTGACCCTAACAGATAACACGAATAGTTTCAGTGAATTCTCTTGATAGGTAAGTGCCAATTAACCAAGAAAGTTTGATCTTTTCAGCTAGCAGTATTAACTACCCAAAAAAAGATACCTGCACCCTTTGAATAAGCTTTTTAAGAGGCTGGTCCGAACTATTTTTTCCAAAATTGCAAAGACTTATAGAGGACCAAGGTTATAAGATTTGATAAATTTTTCTTGGAGTTTCATTTGATAATTCACCTCGTCGTCAAACGGCCGATAAATTGCGCGCCTCAAACCAACTTCATGGCCGTTTGAACCTCTTAAAAAGCCCATTCAAAGGGTGCAGGTATCTTTGAATAAGCTTTTTAAGAGGCTGGTCCGAACTATTTTTTCCAAAATTGCAAAGACTTATAGAGGACCAAGGTTATAAGATTTGATAAATTTTTCTTGGAGTTTCATTTGATAATTCACCTCATCGTCAAACGGCCAATAAACTGCGCGCCTCAAACCAACTTCATGGCCGTTTGAACCTCTTAAAAAGCCCATTCAAAGGGTGCAGGTATCTTTGAATACGCTTTTTAAGAGGCTGGTCCGAACTATTTTTTCGTAAATTGCAAAGACTTATAGAGGACCGAGGTTATAAGATTTGATAAATTTTTCTTGGAGTTTCATTTGATAATTCACCGTACAGGTATGAAACAGTACGCGCGGTTGGCGTTTACTCTAAGATAAAGAATTCAACTCGGCGATTCTCTCTTCGACCTGCTTCTGTAGCGTTAGAGGCCATGGGTTTTCGTTTCCCGTAGCCTTGAGTCGTTAAAATTTCTTCACCTACTCCTTGTGAAATTAAGTAGCTTTTTACAGCATTGGCTCGGGCTAAGGATAATCTTAAATTAAAGTCTTCATTGGCGGTTGAATCGGTGTGACCTGCAATTAATAATTTTTTGACTTCATTCTTTTTGATGACATCGGCAATTTCATCTAACAAAGCATAACTTGAGGAAAGAAGATCGGCTTTTCCCACTTTGAAATTAATTCGCTTCTTAATTACAAACTTTCTATCTACGACATTCACATCCTTGGTGGTGTAGTAGTGTTTCCTCTCGGTGGTGTGAAGTCCAAAGGTGTAGCTGACTTGACCGATGACTTGATAGCCAGGAGAGAAGGGAACTCCAGAAGTGACCGATCGATTAATCCCCACATCCGCCCCTAACAAAACGGCTAAACTTTTGTTGTTTAGGGGGGTTATTCTAGCTCCGACAGTTAGTTTTGATGGGGAGCGGCCAAATCCGAGAGTGGAGTTGGTGTGCGCAGTATGGATGAACTCCATGAAGGGAATAAAGTTTTGAATTTTAAATTCGACTCCGAGTCCCAAAGTGAATGTGTGATATCGACTGAAGTTAAAGTAGGCCTCCGGATCTAATGGGCCGGATTTCGTCGTTCTAAGCTGAGGCATATGGTAGAGAACGTTCGCATGAAGAAAAAGAGGCAGATTTGACGATTTAAAGAAACCCAATGTCGATGCTACTCCCAGACCAGCGCTGAGTGTAGTTCCTGACGGGGCAAGATCGTTAAAGTTTGATGCGATTAAGAAATTTCCTATCGGAGAAAGTGTTAAATCCGGAGTTACTTCTAAAGAATAGAGAGCGGAAAAGTTAAAATCTCCTAAAGAGGAAATGAGTCTTTGCGGCTCACCGAATGTTGTCGACGAGTTACGACGTTGAACCGAGAGGGTCAATTTAGGTGTCGGGGCATAGCCTACGAAAAGATTTTCAGCAATAGTATTGGCTTTGAGATTGCCATACCCAAAATTAGGGGCATCTGAAATTGAATAAAACTCACCCCCAATCCCAAAAGCAAGTGCCCCTTCAGGCAAGCTTTCAGCAGAACGGATGCGGAAAAGTCCTGCTTGTCCCCAGTTGGAAGGATAGATGAAATCAGACCTTCGTGAGATTTCGACCGTTGTACTTTCAGTTTCACCTTCCTCAGTTGTAGAAACCTCAATCGGTTTTTCTGAAGGGGCGGGCGTGTTCTGCAGTTTGTCTAACTCCGATGGGTTGGCTGATTCGGTGGTTTCAGGGCGCGCCTTAGGTGTTTTGGGCTTTTTACGAGGAGCTCCATAACCTAGAGAACAGAGGAGGAGAATTGTGATGAAAATTGTATATTTTGTAGTCACAGATTGAAGTGGGATTAGTTATTGGATTTCTTTCCTTATTTTAGCACAGGTGTCCTATTTCAAGAGGGATCAATTTGGGAAATTTGGCCACAAAAGAACGCGGCGCATTATTTCGCGGTATAATCAAGACATGAAACAGAGAATTTTAAATAAAGCGGTATTGGCTTTAACTCTCATTACCCTGGGTTGGGGAACATTCACCTTATGGAAGTTTAAAAAATCGGTGGACGGTCTAAAAACTCTCCCTGACCTCTATGGAGCTCATCATAAGACCTCAAAGGAACATGTAGGAGGGCATGGAGAGGCAAGTCCGGCTAAAGGAGAACACGGGGAGGCGAAAAAAACTGAAGGGGGGCACGGTTCGAGTGAAACAGAAAGAACCCCGGCGAGTGTCGTTTCAAAAGGGATTCCGCTTTTTAGTGTTGACGAGCTTTATGTCAACGTGAACTCCGAGAAAGGGGCCCATCTCATGGCCGTGAAGTTGGAGTTAGAGTTATTCGAAGATTCCGAGAGGGGTTTGATTAAAAGAAACCAGTCGGGAATTAAAGATCGGATTATTGAGCTCTCTAGGGGCTTTGAATATGAACGGTTGAATAGTTTAGGGGGAAAACTCTACTTTAAAGAATTGGTGGTTTCGGAAATCAATAAATTTTTGGGGCAGGCTCTGATCAAGAACGCACACATTAGTTCTTTCTATCTTCAATAATACGGCGTTATTGCCGTAGAGGTGTTTCTGAGAGTATGATTTCCTATTATGCTAGGTTCGTACCGAAGAACAAAAATTGTAGGCACTGTTGGGCCGGCCGTTAGTTCAAAAGAATGGCTGGAAAAGTTAATTGTTGAGGGGGTAGACGTCGTTCGCCTTAATTTTTCCCACGGAAATCATAACGAATTTTCTCGAATTATCAGTGACATTAGGGAGATTGAAAAAGTGGTGGGCCGTCCCATTGGTATTATGGCTGATATTCAAGGCCCCAAATTGCGGATTGGAAGGCTCGAAAATGGGGAAATCGAATTAAAAGTGGGTAGTCAGGTTATTATTACTTCGGAAAACATCACCGGATCGATCGACCCCAAAACAGGGATAGCTCTGGTTCCTACTAGCTACAAGGAATTTAATCGAGACGTTTTGCCTGGTCATATGATTTTATTGGATGATGGTCTAATGACTTTAAAGGCTTTAGAGAAGACTCCAAAAGGGCTGCTATGCTCAGTAATCAACGGGGGCATCCTAAAGCAAAACAAAGGAATCAATTCTCCCGAAGCCTCTTTTTCGGCTAGAGCGATAACTGAGAAAGATTATGCGGATATTCTTTTTTGCGTTGAGCGAGGAGTAGAGTTTATCGCACTTTCGTTTGTTCGGAGCGCTCAAGAAGTCAGACACTTGAAGAATTTTATCACCGAACGAGGTAAGAAAATTTTGGTGATATCTAAAATTGAAAAGAGAGAAGCTTTAGCTAATTTAGATGAAATCATCGATGCTTCGGACGGTATTTTGGTGGCTAGAGGCGATTTGGCCGTCGAGGTTGGAAACGAGAGAGTTCCGGTTCTGCAGAAAAAGATCGTTCGTCGGTGTAATCTAAGAGGAAAATCGGTCATTATCGCGACCCAAATGCTCATGTCGATGGTCGACAACCCTCGCCCGACTCGAGCTGAGGCCTCTGACGTGGCCAACGGAATTGTCGACGAAACAGATGCTTTGATGTTGTCCAATGAAACCGCTGTCGGAAAGTATCCGGTTGAATCGGTTCATATGATGAAAAGAATTATTGAAGAAATGGAGTGTGAGCCCTTTCCGCAACCCATTCTTTACAATGAGTGGTTATTGCCGCCCGAAGGACAATTAGCGGTTGCGTTATTGCAAAGCGCAGTGCGATTAGCCTCTATCGTAAAGGCAAGATTAATTGTTGTTGTGACTCAATCGGGTCAGTCTGCATTATTAACCTCCAAGTGTCGTCCCAACAATCGAGTTTTGGCTATCACCGGAAATATTGAAACCTACCGACAACTTTCCATGAAATGGGGAGTTGAAGGGTTATTTATGGAGGATATGGCGACTTTGATGACCCAAACCTCCATGTTTGAAGCGATTGGTCAGAGGCTTCTCGCTAAGGGGCTTTGTAACACGGGTGATAAACTTGTTATTACTGCAGGGCTTCCAAGAGCTGCTCACGGATCCACCAATACTATAAAAGTTCATCAAGTTTAAAAGAGAACAAAATTGAGACGGTCGTTAATTCGGGCTATAATGAAATTCAGGTCAGAGTTTTCCCATCTGAATCTGTTTCGTTTTCCTTCTAATTTTCTCAAATTAACTTTAGGTGTTATGAACTCTCAATATCGCCTTTTTGTGCGTTTGCCTCTTTGGGTTTGTCTTGGTTTATTATGTTTCATGGGGACTTTTTCCAAACGAGGTTTGTTGGATTGGCGTCGCATGATCGAGCAAAACGATAAGCTGGAACAAAAAATTTCCGAAATGGCCCAGCAAAGGGTTTTCATCGAGAGACAAATTGAAAGTTTTAAAAGTAGCAAAGACGAGCAAGAACGAGTTGTTCGTCAAGTTTTAGGGTATATTAAGCCCCATGAAACCGTCATTGAGTTTCAATAATCTATTGGCATTTATATGAGTTCTCTAAAGTTTGTCGTTTCAGCTCCAACTAGAGCCGATCTTGCCGGCGGGACTTTAGACCTTTGGCCTCTTCACTGTGTTTTCGGAAATACTAAAACCATTAATGTTTCCATCGACCTTAAAGCCGTTTGCCATTTTGAGTTTACAGAGGCTGCCACCAGGCTCGTTGAAGTTCAAAAATCCCAAGGGTCGGCCTATACTTTTACCGATCCGCAATTAGGAAATGAGCTGGAAAATGTTCCCAAAGAGGTTAAATTTCCTGTGGCTATCGTTAGCAGGTTCTTGTCTCAATATCCCATTCAGCGAGACTTCCATTTAAAGATCAAGTTTGATACCCAAGCTCCGGTAGGAAGCGGGTTAGGAGGGTCCTCTACTTTGTGTGTGGCCTTACTTAAAGGATTAGGTCATTTAGTCGGACAATTTAAACATGAAGGTTGGCAATGGGACATGATGGCGTGGGCGAGAGATATTGAAGCCGAATATCTCAAAACCCCCACGGGAACTCAGGACTATCTGGGTGCTCTTTTTGGAAGTCTAAGTTGTTTTAATTATCAGATAGGCCAAATCAAGCATCAAACCTACTCCGAAAAGGTTGTTCAGGAATTAGAGTCTCGCATGTTAGTTCTCTTCTCAGGGGAAATGCATCACAGTGGTCTAAGTAATTGGGAAGTTTTCAAAAAGGCTTTAGAAGGAGACTCCCGAGTTCTCTTAGGCCTTAAAGCGATTAGAGAGATTGCCGAGACTCTAGATGAAGAGCTTAAAAAAACTTCTGTCGATTGGAAGAGGGTTGGCTTTTTACTGAGTGAAGAGTGGAGAACGAGGAAGGAGACTTTGGGAGTTGATACCGAAAGACTTGATCAAATCATCAAATTTCTTACTTCTCAAAAAGTTGATGGAGTGAAAGTGTGCGGAGCGGCTCAAGGGGGAAGTTTGTTAGTTTTGGTCGACCCTTCCTTAAAAAGATCCCTCACCGAGGCTTGTACAGCTCAGAAAATTCAAGTTTTGCCGACTAGAATCTCATTGGTCGGAGTCGATCTAAAAGCTCTTCCTCGCTAGGTAAATCAGTTGAATCTTGAGTCTTCTTTTGCCAGACTCACCTTCATGGCCAATTACGATGTGATTGTTTTAGGGTTGGGTGCGATGGGGAGTAGTACATCCTACCAATTAGCTAAGCAGGGTCTTCATGTTTTGGGCATCGAGCAGTTTAGTGAAGCTCATGCTTTGGGTTCCTCCCATGGAAAAACACGTCTCATTCGTAAAGCGTATTTTGAACATCCCGATTATGTTCCGCTTCTTCAAAAAAGTTATGAGCTTTGGCATGAGATCGAAGAGTTCTCCCAGGAAAAACTCCTGCACATTACCGGTTTAACTGTTTTTGGAAATCCAGATAGTCAAATCATCAAGGGGATTAAATCTTCTAGAGACGCTTTTAATTTACCTGTGAATGAAATTTCCTCTGCGGAAGCACAAAGATGGAATAAGACATTTATGGTTCCTCAAGGTTTTGTAGGGCTTGAAGAGCCCGGTGCCGGATTTCTTGAAGTCGAAAAGTGTATCGTTGCCTATTTGAAAGTGGCTCGTCGATTAGGAGCGAAACTCAAGTTTCAAGAGCCTTGTTTAAGTTGGGGGGCTGACTCTTCAGGAGTTTGGGTTCAAACGGCCAAAGAAAAGTATTCAGCTAAGAAATTGGTGATAGCTGTCGGAGCTTGGACATCTCAAGTCATTGAGGAGCTAAAACTGAAGCTTGAAATTCGCCGTGTGCCCCAATTTTGGTTTCAAGGAAAAAATTCTTTTGATGTGAGTGAAATTCAAACCTGTTTTGCGTTTGATATGCCTTATGGATTCATTTATGGGTTCCCCCGATTTTCCAATTCAAGGGACATTAAAGTAGCTATTCACAAACCTGGAGCCAGAGTTTCGGATCCCAATCAAATAGATCGTCAATTGACTTCATTGGATCATCAATGGGTAAGTCAGTTTTTAGCTGACGTTTTACCGGACTTGGATCCGATACCCACGGAAGGCTCGGTTTGCATGTACACCATGACCCCGGATGAGCACTTTGTCATCGATCAACACCCTAGATTTGATCATGTTTTTCTCGCTGCAGGTTTTTCAGGCCACGGATTTAAGTTTGCTCCTGTGGTAGGAAAGATGGCTTCAGATTGGGCAGTTGGCTCTAAGGATCTAGAATTAAAGCGCTTTCTTCGATTTAGACCAAATCTTTTTTAAGATCGTCCTAACCAAACCCTAACAGTTTCCCAATTGAAAATGCGCACTAATAGTATTAAAAAATTTTTTAAGCAATTACGCGCGTTGGAGGGATCTTATGTTTGGCGGTTTTATTCCTAAAGAAGGTCGGTTCTTCGAACTTTTTAAAAATCAGTCTAAACTAATCACTGAAGCTGCAGGGGAGTTTAGAGCGTTGCTGGCCCATTTAGATGAAGTAGAAAAAAGGGTGAGAAATATAAAAGATATTGAGCATAAGGGGGATGAAATTATCCATGCTACTATGGATCTTCTCCATAAGACCTTTATCACTCCTTTAGACCGAGAAGACATTCGCGAGCTCTCTAGCAAACTGGATGATGTTCTTGATTTTATTGATGCTGCTGCTCAACGGGTACTCTTATACGAAATTAAGCAAATGCCGAACGAGGGGCGAGAGTTAGCAGAGGTTTGTGTTCAGGCGGTTCAAAAAGTTGAAACAGCTGTCGGTTATCTCGATAATTTGAAAGATCCCAATGCAATAAAAAAGATTTGTGTCGAGATTAATCGTCTTGAGAATGAAGCTGATTATATTTTGAGAGCTGCTGTGGCGAAGTTATTCAGAGATGAAAACGATATTAAAAACTTAATTAAGTTTAAAGAGGTTTACGAAATTTTAGAAACGGTGACAGATCGCTGTGAAGATGTAGCTAATATTATCGACGGCATCGTTTTGGAGTACGCTTAATAGAAAGTGAGTCTTTTGTGGGAACTCTAGTCATTGTTACCATTGTTCTGGCTCTAATTTTTGATTTTATTAATGGCTTTCATGACGCCGCAAACTCCATTGCGACAGTTGTTTCAACAAGAGTTCTAAAACCTCAATGGGCTGTTGCTTGGGCGGCTTTTTTTAACTTTATTGCATTCGCGCTTTTCGATGTACATGTGGCTAAGACCATCGGCAAAGGAGTCATCAACCCCGCTATTGTGGACCCGATGCTTATTTTTGCAGCTCTTTTAGGAGCGATTATTTGGAATCTTATCACTTGGTACTATGGGCTTCCCTCAAGTTCCTCTCACGCTTTGATAGGTGGGTTAAGCGGTGCTGCTGTGGCTAAAGTAGGAGTCTCCGGAGTTATCGCCTCCGGATTTTTTAAAATTGGATCTTCGATTGTTTTGTCGCCGATGCTGGGAATGTTACTTGGCTTTGTTTTTATGGCTTTAGTTTCAAGGGCTCTTTTTAGAGCGGCTCCAAGAAAAGTGGATGGTTGGTTTAGAAAATTACAATTGGTTTCGGCTTCCTTATACAGCATTGGTCACGGGGGAAATGACGCACAAAAGACGATGGGGATTATTGCTGTTCTTCTGTTTTCTGTAGGAAAACTGGGTACCGGAGATAAGTTTGAAATTCCTCTTTGGATTGTATTGACTTGTCATGCGGCTATGGGGCTTGGCACTCTATTTGGGGGATGGCGAATTGTGGAAACTATGGGGATGAAAATAACCAAGCTTCGACCTGTAGGGGGCTTTTGCGCCGAAACAGCCGGAGCCATTACTCTGTTTTTCGCCACCGGACTTGGGATACCGGTTTCTACGACTCATACAATCACGGGATCTATTATTGGTGTAGGAGCGGTTAATAAAGTTTCGGCCGTTCGTTGGGGAATCGCTGAGAAAATCATTTGGGCTTGGATTTTGACTATTCCTGCTTCGGGTTTTGTGGCTGCAATGACATTTTGGATTGGAATTCATTTTTCGAGATAGGTGAAACTCCCACTCGATTGATTCGCTCGATCTTATAAAATTAAAATATAGCTGGTGAAAGTCGTTTGTCTTATTCGAACCCCATTTATTACGTTGCGTAGCAAGATAGCGTGAGGTAAGAAAATGGAACCAACCAGTCTTTCTTTAACGGGGCGTAGCGCAGTTGGCTAGCGCATCTGCTTTGGGAGCAGAGGGTCGTGGGTTCAAGTCCCGCCGCCCCGACCAGTTTTTACGGGTCCAGCCCAGATACATAGACATCCTTGCGAATTTTTCGTGGAGTTGCCTGTCTGTAATTCGGCTTGGGATATCCAGGATAGTGTTAAACCAAAACCCAAAAGAGCTATTCTAATAAACTTGT
Organism: Deltaproteobacteria bacterium; assembly: GCA_016875135.1. GTDB lineage: Bacteria > Bdellovibrionota > FAC87 > UBA2466 > UBA2466 > UBA2466. The sequence continues at coordinate 641 of VGSE01000097.1, read as the reverse complement.
GCAAACTTCCCCCTGACCTGCAATTGAGGTTGGGTTACAACAATGGTGACTCATTGGATCAATCAAAGGATTGACGAGCCGAAACTAATATTTTTTTGAGTGATTTCAGATGTTTTGGTGATAAGCAAAGGGTTTTATTCATCCGCAATATTAAGTAGCCCCTTTTTTAGCTCCTCCGTTGGTGGGTTTTTCCCAATCCAAGTAGAGAGTAAGGCCTTTCCCCAGTCTCCCCCAGGCATACTTCCTCGAGTGATTCGATTCAGTTTAAATTCAGTTTTATCTTTTGAAAAAAGATACTCGAAAAGATCGCCTTCTTTAGCATTCGGCATTATAGCTTTCAGCTGGGAGAGTTCGACTTTGAACTGCGAAGAATTGCTTTCAAAGGCTTTATCCCAGGCTTCGTTGATTTGTTCCTTAGAGACATCCCTAACAAACTTCATCATTAAAGTCTTGGGCCCCTTTGAGCTGAGAATTTTATCCGGATCTTTCGCAATTTCATTTAGATAAAGAGCCGCCGCATATACTTTTACTTTAAAAACGGTAGCTTTGCGAAGACCTAGTCCATTGAGCTTCAGAGTTTGGTTATCGAGTAATACTGAATCTGGAAATTCAATACCTTCAGTTTTTACTCCCAGACTTTG
>VGSE01000096.1 GCA_016875135.1 Deltaproteobacteria bacterium | reverse complement strand
GTTGGAATCTATCTGCGACCACGTCACCACCGACATTCACCCCCAAATTAAAATCGCAAAAGACTGTGCTGCAGGTGCCGTTTTAATCTCTAGCGTTTTTTCGCTATTCATTTTTTTCCTATTTATCTTAAGCAAGCTGTAGAGTCTAAAATCAGTCAGGTTCAGGAACTAGATTAAGATTATCAATAGTTCAGCAAATTATTTTTTTATAGAAAGATAATATTAGATGCCAACACACAGTAAACCAGGATAACCTTTTCAACAGTCCTTAACGCTTAACCTTATGAACGACCCCTTTATTGCAACAAAAAACTGTTTTTGTTTCAAAACCTCTCATCAACTTAGAAAAATAGTCATCACCGGTGGACCGGGAGCTGGAAAAAGCACTCTTCTCAAAATGGCTAGAACGCAATTTTGTTCTCACGTGGCCTTACTCCCCGAAGCCGCAACGATTCTTTTTCAAGGTGGTTTTTCGAGAGAAAACTCAACCAATGCACGAAAAGTTGCCCAGAGAGCCATCTTTCATATTCAAAAAGAATTGGAGTATTTTGTCGTTCTAGAAAAAAAATTTGCTCTAGCAATCTGTGACAGAGGAACTCTCGATGGTTTGGCTTATTGGCCTAAATCAAAAGCCTCCTTTTTTAAAGAGCTGGGCATCTCGCACAAAGAAGAACTCTTGAGTTATTACGCTGTAATTCATCTAAGAACCCCGCCAGCGGAGCGTGGCTATAATCGTGGAAACCCTGTACGAACGGAAAGTGCTGAAGAGGCGATGGAGATAGATGCCAAAATTGAGGCAGCATGGGAAGGGCACCCCAGAAGGTTTTTCATTGAAAGCACCGGGAGTTTTATGGAAAAAGCAGAAAAAGCCCTGCAGATTTTACGCAAGCAGATTCCTAAATGTTGTTTAACTCCTGAAAAATTGATTCCTTAAACAACTTTAATTAAAACTCTAGACATAGCTAACTTTATTTACAATGATGAGTCTCATGAGGAAGCTGACTTTAATTACATTTATTCTTTTCCTTTGCGAATTCATCCTTGCCTCTTCAGAAGTACGTGATGCAACGGTAGAATCATCTATTCCTCAAATTAAATCGGTACCTGTGGGACTAGATCTAGAGTTTTTGGTTCCTAATAATTTGGCGGGGCTTTCTCTGCCTCAAACTCTAACCGGCGCCCATTTCGGAGCCTCCATTGGAGAAGATACTTTACAGCTATCTGCTTTTTATGGCTCGAATCAAGAGACTTCAACTTTGATTCTTTCTGAGATCGACTATCGATTTAATCTCTACACCCCTTTTTTACGGGCTTACGCTCTAGCAGGTTTGCATTATATTCATTTTCGGCTGGCTCAAGTTGATAAGGAATTCGTAGGACCCGTCGTAGGTTTGGGATTAGACCTGCCAATGGCTGAAAGTTTTAGAATGGGCTTACAAATGAAACTCTACTCTCCTAAAAAAACAATGATCGGATTTGGTGGGGGATTCTCTTTTTTACTTTGATAAGTAGAACTTAATGAAATAACCAAGAGTCATAAAGCTCATCGAATAAAAAGTGCTCTTTTCGCTTTTTAAACCTCTCCAAAGATTAAACTTATGAGCGCTAGATTCACAAGAGGGCTTGAAAGAAGGTATCCATCTAGGCACCTGTTGGTTGTACTTTAAATAATTTTCTCCAAAGGTTCGGCTAAGTATCTGCTCTTCAAAGGAAACTATAAAGTAGTACTCCAAAGACGAATAAATAAAAATAAAAAGGCTTAGAAGGCCAAAACCAAAAATCACACCGCACAAAGTGTACATAGCAATATTAGCAATATAGAGGGGATTTCTGACAAATCGGTAAGGGCCTGCGTGAACCAACTGTTGAACTGTATCTCCTCGAGTTCTAGTATTACTTCCAGCATGACCAACCGCCCAAATCCTTAATGCCTCTGCCGAGAAGACTCCAAGGATGAGAATGGTGTACTGGTTAGTCGACCAAGAAAAGTCAGATGGGAGCAAAAACAACATCAAAAAGAGAGGTACGGGTGAAAAACTACGCCAACGAAACCAAGTTCGTCCGATCTGAGCCGCAAGGGGCCAAGATTTTTGAAAATTTACTGCCTCTAAAGTCATAGCCCTTACTCAATCATAAGACCTAGATTTTCGGCAAGGTGAAATCGTGAAAAGTTACATACCTTATCACTTTAAGTGGCCTTTTTAAGAGATTCAAACGGCCCTGGAGTTCGTTCACAACGCGGAGTTTATTGGCCGTTTGACGATGGGGTGAATTATTAAATAAAACTCCAAGAAAACTTATCAAATCTTGTAACCTTGGTCCTCTATAAGACTTTGCAATTTAAGAGAAAACATATCGGACCAACCTCTTAAAAACCCCTTTAAATTGGGCACATCTAAAAATCACAGTTGTCGGCCAAATTTCGAACCTTTATAGTGTAACTCATTGGGGGAATTTAAGTGAATATACAGGTACCAACGATTTGGAATTCGGGATGGGTTGAAGTCATTTGCGGCTCTATGTTTAGCGGAAAAACCGAAGAACTCATCCGAAGGATTAAACGAGTCCAAATAGCCAAGCAAAAAGTTCAAATTTTTAAGCCCATCATCGACAATCGATATTCTAAAGAGCATGTCACAAGTCACTCATCGATGAGAATTGATGCTCAAAACATAAATAATATCGAAGAAATAATGACATGCCTGGATGACAACACCCGTATCGTTGCGATTGATGAAGCTCAGTTTTTCTCGCCCGCCATTGTAGATATCAGCCAGCGCCTAGCCAATCGAGGCTTAAGGGTCATCATTGCGGGTTTGGACTTAGATTACCGAGGGGTTCCGTTCGGTCCCATGCCTCTTTTGATGGCGACGGCTGAGTTCGTCACTAAAATGTCGGCGATTTGTACCGTTTGTGGTAATACCGCTAGCCGCACCCAAAGACGAAAACTGGACAATGTTGAAAACTGTCAAAGTCAGGTGCTAGTAGGAGCCGATGAGTTTTATGAAGCCCGATGCCGCCGATGTTACGAACCCCCGGTTTAGACCCTGGGCTAAGATCGCCTCACCCACTGCTAATCTTGCTCAAACCACTTGGGATCTTAAGCAACGAGAAGAAGTCCAAGCCCGCAATGAAAAGTACTGGTTAGATAAGGGGCACACACCTATTCCAAGAGAGATCTTTGAAAAGCATCCCAAAATCTGGCTTGAGATTGGCTCTGGAACGGGGGGATATTTTTTAGACTTGGCCAAAAAAAATCCTGAAGCGCATCTGATTGCTATTGAAAGATGTAAAATCCGTTCGGGTCGAATGATCCAAAAGTTTGTAAAGTCCCAACTGACCAATATTCAAGGGTTTCGAGGCAATGCAATTCCAGCTTTAATTACCGGAATCCCTTCAGAATCTGTCGAGCGTATCTATATTTTGTACCCCTGCCCATGGCCCAAAAATGCGCACAGAAAAAACCGTTGGTACCTACATACGGTTATGCCCCACCTTATCCGAATTTTAAAACCGGGAGGGTTTGTCATCTGGGCTTCGGATCAAGAGTTCTATATTCGAGAAGCCACTTTTGTGAGTGAAACCAGATACTCTTTAAAGACAATTTTGAGTGGGGAGGTCATCCCTAATGAGTGGAATCAGCTAGTCGAGTTTCCCAACGGAAGGACCTCTTTTGAAGCCAAGTTTTTCTCTGCAAATCATCCTTGTTTTGAATTAATAAGTCAGAAACTTTAGCGAGATAAAGTACCCTCTCTCACTAAAACTTTTTTGGTATCAATTCAAACGCACACTTGTCATTTTAGAAATACCGGCTCTCTCCATCGTGACCCCATAAAGAGCTTCGGCGATTTCCATCGTTTTCTTATTGTGTGTGACCATAATAAACTGCGTTTTCTCAGCCATTTTCTTGATCACAGTATTGAAACGAGAAACGTTAGCGTCATCCAGAGGGGCATCAACCTCATCGAGTAAACAGAAGGGACTTGGTTTTCTTGCAAAGATAGCCAGAATTAGACTTACCGCAGTCAGCGCTTTTTCACCGCCAGACAACAACGTGATACTCTTCAAGCTTTTTCCTGGAGGTTGTACCAAAATATCCACGCCGGCATCTTGTCCGGGAATTTCAGTCTGAATAAGCGAAAGCTCCGCCTTCCCTCCGTTGAACAAAATGGGAAAGATCTCTTTAAATTTGGTATTCACCGCTTCAAAGGTTTCAGAGAACCGAACTAAGGTGGTCTCATCAATTTTCTTAATGGCCTCTTCCAAAATAGTGATCGAACTCTCTAAATCGGTTTTTTGAGTCATTAAGAAGTCATACCTTTTCTGAACCTCGTCAAACTCATTAATAGCGGTCAGATTCACTTCGCCGTAACGAGAGACCTTCTCTCGAATATTTTTTAAATACTCTTCAAGAAGAGATTTCTTTTCATTTTCCAGCAAAAGAGCCCAATTCAGGTTCAATTGTTCTTGGAACAATGGTAGTTTTTCAATATCAATTTGGACCGACTCATCAAATGGCACCGGCTCTCTTTGATATCTTTCAATAGAAATTCCACAAAGGTGCTCGTAATTCGATTGCTCCTGACTAATTTTAAGTTCCAATTCCTGAATTTCTTGTAAAACGGTTTCTCGAACTTTTTGAAGCTCGGTCTTTTTATCTCTCAACTCCTGGAGCTTGGTGCACGTTTCATTGAAAGCCTGCTTCGTATCCGACAACAGAACTAAAACCTCGTTTTTTCGACGCTCAGAATCGGCTAATTGTTCTCGAACTTCAGCAACGTTCTCATCCATCTGCTTCAGTTCAAATTCTGAAGTTCTATAATTATCCTCAAGTTGGGTGAGTCTTCTCGAATTGTTCTCGATTTCCTCTTGAGTGGTTTCAATTTGAAATTGAATGCTATTAACTCGCTCGGTCAGGCGGGAGTGCTCAACTTTTTTATCGTTAATTTCCTGAATAGCAGCTTCCAAAGTAGCGTTGGCATTTGCTAATTGAGCTTCCACAGCGTCAAGCTCCACAAGATTTTCTTGTGCCTCTTGATTTAGTCTTTCTACTTCAATTTGAGCTTCGACTTTAAGTCTTATGACATCTTGAATCTGAGTTTCGTTTCGCTGAATCTCTTGATCTAAAAAGACCAAATCCCTCTCAGAACGTCCCAATTCAACCTGAATCTTTTCCTTCTCTTTGCGATGCTCCACGCTCTCGATATGAATTGAGGAGAGCTTGTCTTTAAGCTCGGAATGCATTTTTTCTTGGGTCTGTAAATGCTGCAACAAACTTTCCCGTTCTTGCTCCAATTGAACAACTTCTTGTTCTAATCCGGTGGCCACATTGATAAGTTCATCAATTTCTCTGCGCCGAGCAAAAACCCCTGTTCGTGTCGGCATGTTTCCACTCGAAATCGAACAGTCGTCATGACTAATGGTCTTATTGGTTTGATTCAGCAAAGTGATATTTTTATGATGCGAGCGTAAAGCAAAAAGCCGATCCGCTTCAGAAACCATAAAACAATCCCCAAGCGACCACCGCGCTACTCCCTCGTAACCTGGAGTAACCTCGATCAAATTAAGCAAAGGAACCCCCTCAGTGGGAGGCGATACCATGGAAGAATTGGGTTCCAGATCGCTCAAGGCTAGAATTTTAACCCGCTCTAGATTCTTCTCAGTAATGAGATTGGCCAAATGCTTGGCTTCATCGGCAGTCGACACGACCAAAGTGTTCATGTCAGCCCCAAGAAGAGTCTCAAGATGGTCTTCAATCTCTTTGGAGGGCTTTAAGACTTCAGCTAAAGGAACCGCTTCAATCCCAGTTCCTTCCAGTTGAGATAAAATTTCACGGGCTGTAGGGGAATATCCTTCTAGGTTTTGTTGTAATTCTTTTAAAGAATCCAACCTAGACTTTTGAGTATGGTAGCTCTCCCTAGAGTCGTATAATATTTTTTCTAGCTCTGATAGACGACTCGAACTTGTTTCCAAATCGGCCGATAAAACTGAAACTTCTCTCTCGGCCTGATTAGCTCGAGCCAAGCAATCCGAAATTTTACTCTCCACCTGCCCCCAAACTTCTCGATGGCTTTCAATTCCGGTCTGAATTTCGCTTTGACGGTTAGCGAATTGAATTTTTCTTTCGTTAAAGTCCAGTTCTTTAGCCTCAAAGTTTTGAATCTGGCTTTCTAAAGTAACCAACCGGTGCGAACTTTGAGTTTTTCTATGATTAAGAATATCTCTTTTGTGTGTGGCTCGCTGTTTTTCCTCTTGAATTAATCGAATCTCTTGTTCGCGAGCTTGAATTCCCTCTCCGATTTGAACCATTCCCTCAGCAACCGCTTCTCTCTCCTGAACTTCTGTTTGCTCTTGAGCTGTTAATATAGAAATCTCCTCTCGAAGACGCTCCTGTTCCTGAAGATTTTCCTCAACGGTCTGGCTTAAGAAACTTTTTCTTTCTTCTAAAAGATTAATTTGGTTCTCAAGCTTCTGAGAACCTAACGAGAGATCTCGTTCCTTTTCGCTAAGAGACTGGTAGCTCTTCTCCTGATCAATTCTTAAAACTTCAGCTGATGTCAATTCAGAATCAACTTCGGCAAATAGCGCGTCCGACTCCGAACGCTGGTTAACCAAATCATTCTTGGTTAGAGTTAAAGTTTCGATCTGATTTTTATGGGTGAAAAGATTTCTTCCCAAAAGATGAAGATCAACGGTTTCTAATTCCGATTTAAGTTCTTTATATTTCTTGGCCCGAGTGGCTTGAACTTTAAGGCTACGAATTTGCTTTTCAAGTTCAATGATAATGTCCTGCAACCGTTGCATATTGGCTCGAGTCGCTTCCAGCTTTCTCTCGGCCTCTTTCCGCTTTGCTTTGTATTTGGTAATTCCCGAAACCTCTTCAAAAAGATGTCGTCGTTCTTCGGGTTTAACATTGATCATCCGATCAATCTGACCTTGCTCAATAATTGAATAGGCCCGTTTTCCCACCCCAGTATCCATGAAAAGCTCATGAATATCTTTTAAACGACAAGAAACTTTATTAATTAGGTATTCTCCGGTTCCATCTCGATACACGCGCCTAGTGACTGCGATCTCATCCGATTTATCAAAAACAGCAAACGCCGGAGAAAGAGTTGTGCCTTGGCGATCTAAAACCAAGCTCACTTCGGCCATTGAAGTAGGGGCTTTCGTATCAGAGCCATTAAAAATAACATCAGTCATGGAGTCGCCACGAAGATGCTTGGCACTTTGTTCCCCCATCACCCATTGAATCGCATCAACGATATTACTTTTTCCGCAACCATTAGGGCCGACTACACCCGTAATTCCTGGTTCGAAGGTTAAAATAGTTCTATCCAAAAACGATTTAAAGCCCTGCAGTTCGAGTCTTTTTAGTCTCATTTCTCTCTATTCACTTTTTGTTTTTTAATGCGGCCTGTGCTGCTGCTAACCGAGCCACTGGAACCCGGAAGGGCGAACAGCTAACGTAATTAAACTTTAACCTTTGGCAGAATTCAATCGTAGATGTGTCCCCCCCATGTTCTCCGCAAATCCCAATTTTGAGACTGGAGTTTCCACTTCTACCCCGCTCACATCCGATCTTGACCAATTCTCCAACACCATCTTGATCCAACGAAACGAAAGGATCTACGCTAAAAACACCTCTTTCAATGTATCTAGGCAAAAAAGAGCCAGAATCATCGCGAGATAGCCCAAGCGTCATCTGAGTGAGATCATTGGTCCCAAACGAAAAAAAGTCGGCCTCAGCAGCCATTTTGTCAGCGATTAAAGCGGCTCGAGGGATCTCAATCATCGTTCCAATGCAATAAGTCAATTTAAAGGGGTATTTCTTTAAAACTTGTTCACAAATTTCCCTAATTTCGTTTTTTAGAATTTTGAACTCTTCCAAAGTTCCAATAAAGGGAACCATAATCTCCGGCTCAATCTTGAACTCTTCTTTATTCACCAATTCACAGGCCGCTTCCATAATGGCTCTAACCTGCATGGCATAGATTTCCGGATAGCTGATCCCAACCCGACACCCTCGATGACCCAGCATGGGGTTAAACTCATGAAGCGAGGACACTTTTACACTAAGAGCTTCTTTTGAAGTATTAAGAAGTCTGGCCACTTGTGCAATCTCTTCTTCGGTTTTGGGCAAAAACTCGTGAAGAGGAGGATCGAGAAGTCTCACCGTAACCGGATACCCCTTCATTTCTCGAAAAATGGAAATGAAATCTTCCTTTTGCATCGGAAATATTTTGGCCAGGGCAGCTTCTCTCTGAGATCGCGTATCGGCTAAGATCATTTCTCTGACCGAGGTGAGCCGAGTTTCCTCAAAAAACATATGTTCAGTTCGACATAGCCCCACACCCTCAGCCCCAAAAGTTCTCGCCACTTTTACGTCGTGAGGAGTTTCGGCATTGGCTCTAATTCTTAGAACTCTCTTTTCATCTACCCAATTCATTAATTCGGCGAAATACTCATCTAGCTGACTGTTCACAGTCGGAACGTGCCCTAAAATCACTTCGCCAGAAGCTCCATCAATAGTAATCACTTCGCCACGTTTCACTACGTATTGAGAAACTTTGAAAACCTGATTTTTGTAATCGATACTGATGGCACCGCAACCGGCCACACACGGCTTACCCATCCCACGAGCCACGACTGCTGCATGAGAGGTCATTCCCCCTAGGGCTGTTAAAATCCCTTCGCTGGCATCCATCCCCACAATATCTTCGGGAGATGTCTCATGACGAACCAAGATGGCTTTTCTCCCTGCCTTCTTCAAAGTCTCTGCCTCTTCAGAGGAGAAAACAACTTCTCCCGAAGCAGCTCCCGGAGAAGCAGGTAAACCCTTGGCCATCACCGTCTTTGCGGCCTTAGGATCAAGTCTGGGATGAAGTAATTGTTCAAGCTGCTCAGGGGCGACTCTCAAAATCGCAACGTCAGTGCTAATCAAGCCCTCATTGACCATATCAACTGCGATTCTCACCGAAGCTGAAGCCGTTCGTTTTCCCGTTCTTGTCTGTAACAAATAGAGCTTATTTTTCTGAATAGTGAACTCAATGTCCTGCATATCCAAAAAGTGATGTTCAAGCTTTTTGTAGAGCTCAACCAACTCTTGATAAGCTCTGGGAAATTGAGCCTCTAAAGTCGGAAGTTCAGATCCGTTGGACGATTCTTTGTTAATGGGACACGGGGTTCTTATTCCCGCGACCACATCTTCGCCTTGAGCGTTTTGTAAATACTCACCAAAAAACCTACGCTCGCCCGTCGAAGGATCCCTTGTAAAGGCAACTCCCGTTGCACAATCATCCCCCATGTTCCCAAAGACCATGGCTTGAACACTAACGGCTGTTCCCCAATTCTCTGGTATCTTGTGAATGCGTCGATAGCTAACGGCCCTCGAACTCATCCAGGATTTAAACACGGCCCCTATCGCACCCCATAACTGTTCTTGAACATCCTGAGGAAAGGGTCGTCCGGTCTCTCGTAAGACCGTTTGTTTGAAATCTGCGACTAACTTTTTTAGTTCAGCCGCTGGCAATTGATTATCGCTTGCGACTGCGGCCCTGCGTTTTGCATCGTCTAACAAGGTCTCAAAATGGTGAGAAGAAACGCCAAGAACAACATCGGAGTACATTTGAATAAATCGACGATAAGCATCGTAAGCAAACTTCTCGTCTTTTGACTGTATTATAAGACCAGAAAGTGTTGTGTCATTGAGCCCTAAATTGAGAATCGTATCCATCATGCCGGGCATACTGGCTCGAGCGCCCGAGCGAACAGAGACCAGCAAGGGATTTTCCGAATTCCCAAAATTTGCTCCAATTAGCTTTTCAATTTTAACTAAAGCCTCTTCAACCTCTTTAGAAAAACCCTTGGGATATTGATCTTTATTACTGTAAAAATAGTTGCAGACTTCTGTGGTTATTGTAAACCCTGGAGGAACCGGCAAACCGATTCGAGTCATCTCAGCCAGATTGGCCCCTTTACCTCCAAGCAAAGCCTTCTGATCTTTATTTCCGTCAGCTTTTGCGTTCCCAAAAAAGTAAACTTGCATCAATCCCCCGAAGCCAAACTTTTCGAAAGATGCTCTACTAGGCCATCAATCGAAACTCGAACCTGCGCCATCGAGTCTCTCTCCCGAACGGTAACCGAATTAGATTTCGCACTCTCCCCATCCACAGTGATGCAGAAAGGGGTGCCGATCTCGTCTTGTCGACGATACCTTCGACCTACTGCCCCTTTATCATCAAAGTAGCAATTCCATCTTTTCTTCAAATCAAAAAAGATCTTCTCTGCCATCTCCGGCATTCCCTCTTTATTTACTAAAGGAAATACGGCCACCTTCACAGGGGCCACCTCTGGATGAAATCTTAAAACTGTTCTCTCTGCCTCTTCAACATAGGCATCAACTAAGAAAGCCAAAGTTGCACGATCTGCGCCGGCCGAGGGCTCGATTACATGAGGATAATATCTAGCGTTAGCTGCTTGCTCAAAATAGCTCAAATCTTTTTTGCTAAACTCGGCATGACGCTTTAGATCGTAGTCTGTGCGATTAGCAATACCTTCAAGCTCAGCTCGCCCAAAGGGAAAATCGTACTCAATGTCAGCGCATCCTGCAGCATAATGAGCT
>VGSE01000095.1 GCA_016875135.1 Deltaproteobacteria bacterium | reverse complement strand
AATAACCTTACTGCCAATCGATTTTAGACTGTCTGAGTCGCAGTCCTCAAAAGGAAATAGAAACAGTTCAATTCCAGTAAGTTTACTTGTTGCGTCTTTCTTTTTGATCATTGTGTTAGAGTTTAATGGGTCTTTGTTTACTTGCCAATACAGATAAGTGCTTAAGTCTGCTTAAGATTTGTCCGAAAGTTATTAGGAACAGTTACTTTTCTTGAGACGACTTTTGAAAAAAACAATTGCAAATAGAATCTGGCTTCTTAGCCTTTTAGCCATCTTTATCCTCGTAAGTGGAATCCCCACTACTTGCGTGGCCGAAGACTCCGAAGATAACGTCGATGAAAATTTAGGTGTTGCTTCAGCTGAAGAGATTCGTCTCGATCTCTTTAAAAAAGCTGCGCGAAGAATTCTCAACAAAAAACTTACCCTACCTAATGGAGACTCTGCAAAGGTTTATGTGTTAAAGCCGATCAACTACACCGATCTAAAAACTGTTGAACCTATTGTAGCCACGATCGAAGGGACCATTCAATCTTACGACCAAAACATAGACGTCCGAATCTCCGACCAAACAATGCCGGCCCTGACTTTAGAGTCTTTCCGTTTAGCAGTAGCTAAACTCAATGCCGAAATTGTCATCATTTCCGTTTTAAACACCAGTAGTTTTGAAATGTATATGTACGACAAACGAACTCCATCTCAGATTTATGCTCACACCGAACCCTTAGCCAGTGCAGCCAGATACCAACTTAATACAGAAGCTGCGGTTTACTATACAAAACTTCTGATTCGTCGAACTTTATATCGTTACATAAGAAATCAATATTACGAAATGCCTAGAGATGATAGTCCGCCCTTATTGCAATCCGAAATTCCAAGATATATCGCGAGCTCACAATCTCTAGAACTCATCAATCGAGAAGCCCGAAGTCACTTTTATGTTTCGGCTGGTTTAGGTGCCGCCATTTCAAGGGGTTCAAGAGCAAAATACTGGAATTCTAATCTACTCTCAGGTCAATTAGCCCTGAGAGTTTACGACAAACTTTATCTAGAAGGCTCTTTTAATATGTTTGCGTACAATGCAGTCGTAGGATCGATCAAGTATCTATTCTCTAATAGAGATAGCTCTTTCCGAATCATGGGAGGAATAGGTTTTAGCCGTTTCCTTAGAGATCGTCAGGTCTTGAATTGGGATCAAACTGAAGGGGGACTCGAAAACAAAAGTTATATTGTCCCAAGTGTAAGTTTATTGCTTCCAATTGCTGATATCTATCTCAAAGCTGAAGCACAAGTTTATATGCCTTTCCGAACCACCAATCGATATGTCTTTGCCGTAATGCCTGGCCTGCTATTTATGTTCTAAATAAAGATGATAAGGCCTAAACCCTGACTTAAAATCAAACGATCTAGCCCATAAAATAGGGCTCTCACTTCGGCCTTAATACCTACTTCTACAATAGGAATCATTAAACCTAACACAGTAAAGCCCATCTGTTTCATGCCGCCTAATCGACCATAGTTTTCTGCCGCACTCGGACCTGAGGACAATTTAATTGAACTCATCTCAGTTCCGATTCCTAAACCAGCAAAAGGCCAAATAGTGAACCGATCCGTTCGCCAAATGTATCGATATCCACCATAAATATTACTGACTGCAGAAGCTTCCAAACCAAGTTCAAAGGAGTGCCCTTTTTTAGTAATATAACCTACTGCGAGCCCCTGCATGCCGGATGTATATTTTGTAAATTTGATGGGCCCGTTTTCTTGCTGAAAAACAGAATTAAATCCCATTAAATGGTTGATATAGAATTTATTGAAACTAAATTTTCCGGTTGTATTAACAATCGTTGATAGGATAGCTCGTCTGACATACTGCTCTGTTCGAACGGCCTCTTGTTGATCGATAAAAGCATCTTCATGTTCAAAGTCTATCCCGAGGTCGTCTTTGTCATTTCCTTTTGAACCGGGCTTTCGACGACTAAACTCACCGACAGGGGCACTCTCATCTTCAGGAACGGGATTTTCAGGAAGGTTGGCCTGAGCAGAGCTTTCTTTGGTCTTTTCAGATTCTTCCTCTGACGATTCGGACTCTGCAGTTTGGTTAGTTTCCGGGTTCGTTGCAGAATCTTCGGGAACAGCATAAGGATCTTGGGGGGCATACGGATATTGATACGGATACACAGTCTGCGGATATCCTTGAAAGGCTGGTTGTTGAAATTCTTGCGGGGGCGGCTGCAACTCGGGCTCACCTTCAGCAAATAGGGATCCAAAGTTGAGAGCCGCAAAAATAACGCAAAACTGTAAATTTAAGATGGATTTTAATGGGAGCATGTTTCTATAGGATAACTAAAAACCTGAGCTCAATCTACACTCTTCCCAAATAAAAAATAACTCACCGAATCAATATCAATAGCTTCGAGCAAAAATAACTCTACCCTGAGATGGCGCCTTGCAATAAATACAATTTCCCGCTTCTTTTATTTGAGTAAACGGGACACACCGAATAGTTGCTTTAGTCTCTTCCTTGATTTGGGCCTCGCATTTATCACTACCGCACCAGTGCATCTGATAAAAACCGGAATCAGATTCAATGCGCTCTTGGAATTTTGAATAACTGTCTTCTAAGTGTGTATTGGCCTCTAAAAACTTTGCCGCCCGATTGTAAAGAAGCTTTTGTAAAGACTCTAAGGCTTGCGGGGTCTTTATTGCTATTTCATTCAAATTGACCTGCGTTTTTTCTCCTACTCTGGGAGCAAAAACACAAATTTGATTGGCAAGATCCCTGGGTCCCACCTCAATCCGAAGAGGAATTCCGGCAACTTCCCACTCATTAAATTTGTAACCAGCACTTTGGCCTTCTCGGTCATCGATATCCACGCTAACACCGACATTTCTCATCGTGGTTTGGATTTTTCTACAGGCTTCAAGGACCTCACTGTTGTCCTTATTTTTTTGCATAATAGGGACTATCATCACCTGTGTCGGGGCAGCCTTCGGTGGAATAACCAATCCCTGATCATCACTGTGGGTCATGATTAGAGCCCCTATCACCCGAGTCGTTAGCCCCCAAGAAGTTTGATAAACATGCTGCAACTGCCCATTTCTATCTTGAAATTTAATATCAAAAGCCTTCGCGAATTTAGTTCCAAAATAATGTGAAGTGCATCCCTGAAGTGCCTTTTTGTCTTGCATCATCAGTTCCAAACAGAATGTTTGCTCGGCTCCGGCAAATTTTTCACTGGAAGTTTTTTCCCCGGGCACAACAGGAATGGCAAAAATATTCATCAGAAACTGTTTGTAGATGTCGAGCATTCGAAAAGTTTCTTTCTTTGCCTCATCCTCGGTCTCATGACAAGTGTGCCCCTCTTGCCACAAAAACTCCATCGTTCTTAAGAAAGGTTTAGTTCGCATTTCCCAGCGAACGACATTAGCCCATTGATTGATTAAAACGGGAAGATCCCGATAGCTCGAAATCCACTTTGAATACATTGCATTAATGATAGTCTCTGAAGTGGGCCTAACGACTAAAGGTTCTTCAAGCTTTTTTCCTCCTCCATGGGTCACTACTGCCAACTGCGGGGCAAAACCTTCTACATGATCCTTTTCCTTGTTAATAAAACTCTCCGGAATGAACATGGGAAAATAGGCATTTTGGTGTCCGGTTTCTTTAAATCTTTTATCTAATTCACGCTGAACAACTTCCCACAAGGCATAACCTTGCGGCCGCAATACCATGCAACCTCGAACCGGACTATAATCGGCGAGCTTTGCATGGGTAATGACATCGGAATACCACTGGGAAAAGTCCTCGCTTCGAGCAGTAATTCTTTGCGCCATGGTTTTACATTCTTTCAATTTCGTTCATCAAATATTCCAACATTTCAGATTCAGGCACCTTTTTAATTGCTTTTCCTTTTTTGTAAACTAACCCCTCGCCCTTACCACCAGCAATTCCAATATCGGCTTCCATCGACTCACCTGGGCCATTTACCACACATCCCATCACCGCAATTTTAATGTTTTTCTTTAACCCTAACGCCCTTCTTTCAACTTCTTCAGCTAATTTATAAACATCAATATCAGCGCGACCACAACTAGGGCAGGAAATAATTTCAGGAGCGTCGTTTTTAAGTCCCAAAGACTTTAAAATATAAATTCCGGCAGTGATCTCATCGACGGGATCACTACTGAGTGACACACGAATAGTGTCTCCAATGCCCGCCAAAAGAAGACTTCCGATACCCACAGCAGATTTAATTGAGCCGTAATTTTTAGTTCCAGCCTCAGTGACACCTAAGTGTAAAGGTGCCTCTGTCTTTTCGGACAATAAACTGTAGGCCCGAAAGTTTGACCGAACATCGGATGATTTAATAGAGACTTTGAAATTGTAGAAATTTTGCTTTTCAACTAAGTCAATCGCACTCAAAGCGCTTTCAACCAAAGCTTCGGGTGTGGGGTGACCATATTTTTTTAAAAGTGGCTTTTCCAATGAGCCCGCGTTAACACCGATTCGGATTGCCTTTCCCGTATCTCGAGCCATCTTAACAACTTCTAAAGTTTTCCATTCCGCTCCGATATTTCCCGGATTAATTCTGACACAGGCAATGTTGTGCTTCATCGCCTCTAATGCCATTTTGTAATCAAAATGAATATCTGCAATTACGGGAATTCGAATCTGCCGCAAAACTTCTGGTAATGCATCCGCTGACTCTTGATTATTCACAGTTACTCGAACCAACTCACAACCGGCGACCTCAAGCTCTTTAATCTGTTTAACAACCTCAACCACATCATCAGTTTTTGGCGTTGTCATTGACTGCACTCGGACCGGGTTCCCCCCGCCAATTTTGACACCCCCGACATTAATCTCTCTAGTTTTTCTTCGATATAATTGGTCAGTTGAACTCATACATTGCTCCCTGGATTTGAGTTGTTCATTTCGATTCCATAAACTTTCATCTTCTTATGCAAGTGGCTTCGCTCCACACCAATAGTCGTTGCTGTTTTTGAGATATTACCACCATTTTCCATCAGCATTTTGGTAATAAACTGTTTTTCAAAAATAGCCCTTGCCGATCTAAGTGTTTTATCTTCTGAGTTGAAACCCTCCAAATCGCCAAGCGGCTCAATTTCCTCAAGCTCAACAGCCTCAATCAGGTCGTTTTTAGACAAGATGCAGGCCCGTTCAACCCAGTTTTTCAACTCTCTTACATTACCCGGCCAAGGATACAATGCCAACATCTCGGACGTTTTTTCGCTGATTTCCCTGGACTTGCCACTAGAGTAGCGTTTTATGAAATGCTGTATCAAAGGGGGGATATCCTGCCGCCGCTCTCTTAAGGGGGTCACTTGAATGGGAATGACATTGAGCCGATAAAAAAGGTCCTCCCGAAACTCCCCTTCTTTAATAGCTTTTTTAAGATCTTTATTAGTAGCGGCAATTACTCTTAAGTCCAGGTCAATTAACTCATCTCCTCCAACGCGTTGAATAGTGCACTCCTGAAGAGCCCTTAGAATCTTGGCCTGCATTTTAAGTCCCATATCTCCGACTTCATCTAGGAAAAGCGTTCCTCCGTTTGCTTGCTCAAACTTCCCAATCTTTCTATCGTGAGCTCCCGTAAAGGAACCCTTCTCATGACCAAATAGCTCACTTTCAATTAAATCATCAGGAATGGCAGCACAATTAACGGCAACAAAACGCCCTTTTTTTCTGGGGCTTCCTCGATGCAAAGCTCTTGCAACCAACTCTTTCCCAGTTCCGTTTTCGCCTTGAAGCATCACCCAACCATTCGACGGTGCGGTAACTCCAATGAGTTTTTTTAACTTAGTCATCGAAGAGCTATCACCGATAAGAAAATCTTCTTCCCCCAGCTCCTGTTTTAAGGCTTCATTTTCGTCTTGAAGGTCTTTCAGAGTGAAAACATGATTCAGAAGCAATAGAAGCTTATCAAAGTGAATTGGTTTTTCTAAGAAATCAAACGCTCCTGATTTGAGAGTTTTAACTGCAGTCTCAACCGTTGCGTGCCCTGACATCATAACCACAACAGTAGCAGGATTTAGTTTTTTTATTTTTTCAAGAACAACCACTCCATCTTCTGTCGGCATCCAAATATCAAGAAGAACGACATCGGGTTGAAATTTCTTTAGCTTGGAAATTCCTAAAACACCCGATTTCGCCGTTTCGACGACGAACTTTTCGTCTTCTAAAACCCCCTTAAGGGTCGATAGAATATTTTCCTCATCATCAATGATTAATATTTTCTTTAACACCATGGGTTTTTCTCTACTCCTAAATCTTCACCTTGAAGCGTGTATTTTATCTCTGGGCCTTTCGTCTCTGAAAGAACAGTCTGGGGTAATTCAATCGTAAAACAAGTGCCTCTAGGCTCACGTGGAACCGCTCTA
This sequence comes from Deltaproteobacteria bacterium, assembly GCA_016875135.1. Classification (GTDB taxonomy): domain Bacteria; phylum Bdellovibrionota; class FAC87; order UBA2466; family UBA2466; genus UBA2466. The sequence continues at coordinate 4,263 of VGSE01000095.1, read as the reverse complement.
ACATTTCCACCGTGATCCGCGACGATCCTTTGCACGATCGCAAGTCCCAATCCCGTTCCACCCTGCTTGGTAGAAAAGTACGGCTCAAAGAGCTGTGTCGAACTATCGGCATCAATTCCACACCCCTCATCAAGCACATGCATTTTTACAAGACGAGCCAGCGAATCAAATTCTGTCCTAACCAAAATAGTTCCCCTAGTGTTCATTGCAGCCACTGCATTATCGAAAAGATTAATGAGAACACGTTTTATCTGTGACTTATCCAAATAAAGCCGAGGGATCTGCGAATCCAGTTCTAAATCAAACTGAATCCCTTCGTGAGCTGCTTTAAATAGATTAGCGGCTTCCAAAACAGTGTCATTGAGATCCTCGAGTTGTTTTTGGATTTCGGGTAACCTTGCAAAAGCGGAAAATTCATTCACTAACATCTTTAGAGCATCAACCTCTTTTAAAATGATCTCGGTCGATTCACCGAAAGCTCCATCATCTTGAATTTTGTCAAGATACCTTCGCCTGAGCCGTTGAACCGAAAGCTGAATCGGTGTCAGCGGATTTTTAATTTCATGCGCTATTCGTTTAGCTACTTCTCTCCAAGCACTCATTCTTTCAATCTGTTGAATTTCAGTCACGTCGTCTAAAACCGCCACTACTCCTAGCTGTTTTCTATTCTCGTCCCTTAAGACACTGATGGTAACCAAAAGATTTACCCAACGCCCCTTTTTACTTTTGAGTCTCATTTCTTTGCGAATCGATTTAGACGTTCCATAGACCGCATCCAAAAGTTGCTCTAAATCCGCCTTTAGATTTTCTGGAACCAAGGCCAAATAAGGCTGACCGAGTAATTCTTCAACCGGAGATCTCAAAAGTTCTGCCGCAGCAGGATTGATCATAGAAATGCGTCCCTCCTCATCTAGAGAAATAACGCCAGATTGAACGTTCTCAAGCAAAACCTCGATATATTTTCTTCGATGCTCAATCTCCTGATTGGATCTTTGGAGTCGCTCATGAGTCAACTCAATGTCTGCTTTATTCTGTTTGAGCTCTCGAGTCATCGAGTTGAAGGAATCGACCAATTTTGCCAATTCATCTCCACCCGTTAAATTAATATGATAATCGAGGTTGCCACGAGCCACTTCACCCGTCCCCTTCACCAGTTCTTCAATCGGACCAGTTAGTCGCCTTGCCACATAAAACCCTGTCCAAGTGGCTGCAAACAACACCAGAAGTGTGACCATCGACAAAATAAAAAAATAAATCGATTTAATGGGATAGTTTAAAGGATTTTCTAATTTGTAGTCAGAATAGGTCATGTGAATATCGGCTAACTGGTTAGCCAATTTCATGGGAATAAAGTAACTGACCAAAATAATTCCTCGCCCCACGCCCAAAAAAGCTCCACACCTAACAAGTTCACCTTGACCCACGTTTTGAACTCGGCACTCCTGAGTTCCCGTAAAGGCTTTTTTTAAAGTTTCAAGTGTGGCTGCCGGAATCTGTGTGGCTGTTTCCGGACTAAAAGTAGCAACTCGAGAGGCCAAAGGAGAGGCATAGTACTCTATAGAATCTACGCCATAATCAAGTCGAGCTTGTTGAAGTCTTCGATAAAACCCCTCGCCCGAGAGAGCTCCAGATACAAATGACAAAGAAATCTTTTTAGCAAAATGCGAGGCATTCCTTTCGGTTGTTTCATAATAATTTTGAACTACCTCAAGACTACGTTCTAGAGTTCCCTCTACTTTGACATTAAACCATTTATCAAAACTGCTTTTGATATAAAGAGCAGAGGTCGTAAAAAGAAAAACCGTAGGCACAGTCGCAAACAAAAGAAAACTTACGACCAAACGAGTTTTAAGCCTTGAACCTAGTCTTCCTCTGCGTTCATCCAGAATCAGCTTCAAAGCATTTCTAAAGACCAAAAAGAGTAGAACCATGACCAGAAGAACGTTCAGATTCATCAGACCAAAGAAGAAGATGCTATTAACAAACGGGAGCTTTGAAGAGAGCTTGAGAAGATGAACTTCGATCGCTGTGAAAGCGACAATGGTCACAAAAACTGCTACAGCAATGAACCTCTCCCTTCTTCTTCGCTTGTATTCGTAATTTTCCTTAGGCCCATTCATGGGGGCACTGTATGTCAAAAGGGCAAAAAAGACACGGTCCAATTGTGTTCTTTTTAACTCACTTTTGCGCTTTGGAGTTGGCGGTAATTGAGCTAGAGTAGCGCGTCAAACATATGATTTACGCAGATTACAATGCCACAACCCCCCTCGGTGAAGGGGCCCGAACTTGGATAGCCCAAGCCTTTGAGCTTTGGGGCAACCCTTCTTCTAGCCATCGCCAAGGACGTAAAGCAATGGAATTGTTAAATAAGTCGAGAGAAGCTATTGCGGAGTTGGTTGGAGTTACGCCTACCGATATCGTTTTTACTTCAGGGGGCAGCGAGGCCAATCACCTTGCTCTTATGGGCAAAGCCTTGGAAGTCGGGAAAGGTTTTAGAATCCTAACCTCTCAAGTAGAACATTCCTCCGTTAAAGATCTCCTACCCTTGATCCAGAAATTGGGCGGGGAAGTCGACTACATTTCTGTAAATGGTCAAGGCCAGCTCTCTCTCTCTGAACTTGAAGCTAAATTAAAACTATTTAACCCCCATCTAGTTTCACTCATGACGGCCAATAATGAAACGGGGGTTGTTTTCCCCATTCCCGATATCGCGGAACTCTGTCAGAAAAACTCGGCTTTGTTTCATACCGATGCCGTTCAAGGGTTGGGAAAGTTGGACTCAGCATTTTATCGGTCCGCTCACTTAGTTTCCATTTCAGCCCATAAAATTTATGGCCCCAAAGGCGTTGGGGCTTTAATCATCAAAAAAGGGACCTCTTTGGTGGCCACCCATTATGGGGGAGCGCAAGAGATCAAACGTCGAGGAGGCACTGAAAACATTCTAGGCATTGCCGGTTTTGCCGGAGCGGCTCAGGAGCTCATGACGAGCGATTCTCAAACTATCTCACCTTTCATCAGAGACTATTTCGAGTCCACTCTTCAAAAAAACCTTGAAGGAATCTGGGTTCAGGGGCTGAAAGAACCAAGAATTCCAAATACTTCAAATATACGATTCCAAGGAATACCTTCAGAAGTTCTATTGGGAGCTCTTGACCTAGAGGGGATTGCAATCTCTGCGGGTTCTGCGTGCTCATCAGGGTCTATCTCTCCCAGTCACGTTCTTCTCAACATGGGACTTAATGAAAACGAAGCTAAAGAATGTGTCAGGTTCAGTTGGGGAAAAACAAGCACGCTACAAGCGGTAGAAGAAGTAGCTCAAAAAGTTATAGCTCATGTTAGCCGAATTCGTGCTAGAAACAGCACCAAAGTGATATCGAATTAGTAGGTTTTTAAAATGACAAATCATCTGCCCAAAAAAGGAGCCAAAGTCGTAGTCGCCATGAGTGGCGGAGTCGACAGTAGTGTGGCTGCAGGTTGGTTATCAAAAAATGGCTACAATGTGATTGGTATCTCACTTCAGCTCCATGACATGGCTGAAAAAATTGATAATGAGTTTGGCACCTGCTGTAGCCTCAGCGATTTAAACGACGCTCGTCGAGTTGCCGAGATTCTAGATATTCCTTTTTACGTCAACAACATGGAAACCGCTTTCAACGAAGCGGTCATTGATGACTTTGTTCAAGAATACTTAAATGGTAGGACTCCGAACCCCTGTGTTCGCTGCAATGAAAAAGTTAAATTTAAAAAACTTATGGATTGGGCCTTGGATCTCGGAGCCGATTTTTTAGCCACAGGCCATTACGCAACCATACAGTGGAATCCAACACAAAATCGACATGAACTCCACAAGGGTGGGGACGACGGCAAAGATCAATCCTATTTTCTTTTCACAATGAAAGAAGCCGATCTGGCTCGAACTTTATTTCCGGTAGGAGCTTTTGAGAAGCCAGTAGTGCGCTCTCTTGCTCAAGAATATGGTCTTCGGGTCGCTCACAAACCCGATAGCCAAGAGATCTGTTTCGTTCAGGGAAAAAGTTACAAAGAATTTATTGAAGAGAAAGTTCCTGCGGAAGTTTTAAGACCTGGGAGCTTCGTTAATGCTGAAGGCAAAGTTTTAGGACAACATGCTGGACTTCACCAATACACTGTCGGTCAACGAAAAGGGATTCAACTAAACTCCCTAGAACCCTTGTATGTTCTGGCTCTCAATGCAGAAAAAAATGAAGTCGTGGTGGGACCTGAGAGCTCTCTTTTTAGAAAAAG
>VGSE01000094.1 GCA_016875135.1 Deltaproteobacteria bacterium | reverse complement strand
AAAAATTCACAGGGTGAGTTAAGTGCATCAGGGTTTTCTGATATCGCCGGGGCGGTTGGGCAATTACCGGCAGGCATAAGTACTGGGGTAGCCACCAACGCTGCAAGAACTGCTTTAAAAGGAATGTTCACCCGATGAGTAAGCTGGCTTTTTTTATTTTAGCTGTAGCCTTACCAGTGTTTGGAATGAAGGAATACTACAGCTTAAGTCGAAGTATTAGAGCTCTCGGGATGGGGGGCGTTTTTTATGGTGTTTCCGACGACGAATATGCTCTATTTTATAATCCGGCTGGTGTGAGCTTATTTCAGGGGAAGCCCCGCGGGATGATCAACCTATCCGGCCAAGTAGGAAATCGCACCTTTTCAGCTTACGATACAACAAAAAATTTATCCTCTAAACCTCTCGCTGAGCAGATAGACCTTTTGACCGCTTATCAAGGGGATCCTATTTATTTGGGGGCTTCAGTCTTTCCCTATTTTTTGATGAAGCATTTAGCGGTTGGAGTTTTGGTGGGCGATGCCAAAGTTGATTATTTGCTTTCCGGAAAAGAGCTCGACTCCGCAGTTGATTTTACTGCTATTGTGGATTCCGGTTTGCTAGTGAGCTACGGGCGCACTCTTGGAAATGAAAATACCCATGTAGGACTTACTGCAAAAGGGATTTTAAGATCCGGAGGAAGAATAACTCTGACATTGGCCGATATTGTCTTGGGAAATAAAATTAATATTAATCCTTCAGATTTAGGGGGAACTGGGTTTGGGATCGATTTTGATTTTGGCTTAATATATGACATTCCCTATCTTCCTTGGGGGGAAGCTAATCGTATTTCTCTGGTTGCTAGTAATCTGCTTGCGAGCCAATTTACTATGGGAAGTAAATCGACGGGTCAACCTCCAGGATTAACTCGAACCTTTTCTCTAGGGTGGCATTCCGTTTTCTCTGGGGGAAAGATCATAGATCATTATCATTTGATGGCCGATCTAGCCGAGTTTCAGTTGGGTGGGGAATCGGATCCAGACTTAGGGGCGAGAACCGGAAAAATTTTCAAACATCTGAATCTCGGTGTTGAAATTCCTGTGGGTGTTTTAACAATTCGGACCGGAGTTCATCAGGGTTATATCTCTTTAGGACTTGGATTGAACTTCAAATATGCAAAAATTGATGTCGCAACTTATCAGGAAGAGCTATCTAGTGCTCCGGGGCGGCTCCCCAGTCGACGATATGCTTTAACTCTGGCTTTGGGTTTAGGTGCAGCGAACGAGCCTTTCAAATCCAAGATAAAAGGGAAAAGAATTGAAGGGGGTAAGTCCGATTTTGAAATTAAAATTATTCCTAAACCTCCTGTGACACCTAAAATTGATCCAGATTTATCGCTACCTCTTTCTGACCCCGGCCAATTAGCGCCCAAAAAATTTGGAGATCCGGTGGATAGGCAAGTCAATCCCGAATCTAAATCCAAAAAATTCGACCCTGACCAAGAACAGGACAGAGCCTCAGATTTAAAACCTAAAGAGCCAGCAGAAGAGTTCGACAAATCGTTATACCAATTAGAGGATTCAAAACGTTAAGAGATCTACTACCTATGAATATACAAAAACTAAGCGCACTAACATTGGCCGTATTTTTTTCCTTATCGAGTCTTTTGGCAGCCGACTACGAAAAGGTAAGTGACAAGAAACTATTCAACGGAGAGGTTCTCTCGGAATATAAATTACCCAATGGACTTAAAGTATTGTTTTTGCCCAGACATGAAGCAAAACTGCTTACTTTTCAGACGTGGTTTGATATCGGATCTTTAGATGAAAAAATGGACAACAAGCTCAAAAAGACCGGTTTAGCTCATCTTTTCGAACACATGATGTTTAGAGGGACAGATAAATATCCCGATGGAAAATTTGATGAAATCACTTCCAGAATCGGTAGCGACAAACAAAATGCAACGACTTATTTTTATAGAACAAATTATTACGAAAGTATTCCCTCAAGTCAGTTGAAAAAGTTAATAGAACTTGAATCCGATCGAATGGCTAATCTTAAGCTGGATTCCACATTGTTAGAGAAAGAAAAAGGGGCGGTGGTAGGGGAGTTAAGAAGAGCGTTAGATAATCCCGGTCGAATTGCCTGGGATGAATTAAATCGCACCGTATTTCAAGTGTCACCCTTCCGTTATACGGTCATTGGAACCGAAGAGGAGATAAAGGGTTTTTCATTGGAGGAAGCACAGTATTTTTATAAAACTTTTTACGCTCCGAATAACGCTACTATTATTGTCGTCGGAGACACTGAAGAAAGTGAGTTGTTGCCCTTGGTGGTCAAATTTTATGGCGACATGAAGGCTCAAGAAATTCCTAGATATAAATTGCCTGAAGAACCAACTCAAAAGAAAGAACGAAGAGCAGAGAAAACTCACCCTCAAGCCACCTCAGATATTTTATTAGTCGGTTATCGGATTCCCTCAGTTAACTCTCCCAAAATAGTACCGCTTTCTTTGTTAAGCACACACCTTTCAACCGGAATGGAATCTAGGTTAAGAAAATCCTTGGTTGACACAGGAATAGCAGTTTCCGCTGGTTGCGGGGTAAGTAACGTTCCAGACTATCTTGAGTTTACAGTTTCTTTGTCTGAAAAACATAAAGCTGAGGAGGCTCTCCAAATTATTGATCGAGAAATCCAACTGCTTAAAAATCAGGTGATTTCTAAAGACAGTTTTGAGCGGGCTTTGAATCAGGAGCTCTTATCTCTCTATGGAATGATCCAGGATAACTCATCGATGGCCAACATGCTGGGAGACTATTTGATGGTGAGCGGAAATTATCTGAGAGGTTTTGAAATCATCGAAGAATTTAAAAAAATAAAGCCGCAAGATTTGAAAAACACCGCTAAGGAATTTTTAAATAAGGAATCCAGATCCGTGGTTATTGTGCGACCCCAACCTAAAACTACATCGAAAGGTTAGCAACTATGTTACGACTCGGTCTAAGTTTCTTTCTCGTATGCTCTCTCATTCAAGCTAAAGGCAAACCTTCGTTTAGGGCTGAGCCTGCAACTGAAAATGGAGTTCCAGTATCGCCAAAAGTATTTTATGAGAAAAACCCCTCGGCTTTGACGGCTGAAATAGGTGTCGTTATTTTAGTAGGCAGTTCAGATGACCCTGTCGATAAAGTGGGATTAAGTAATATAGTCGGTGAAATGGTGCTTCGAGGAACAAAAAAGAAGAGTCGGCAAAAATTTCAATCGGAGTTGGAAAGAATGGGGGGGAGTCTCTCTGCGGTTGTCAGTCACGATATGATCCAATTTAGCGGAGGCGTCATCAAAGAAAACTACAAGAAATTTTTGGTCCTGCTTGAAGAAACTCTTCTTCACCCTGCTTTTTCAGAAAAGGATTTTCAGGAGCTTAAAAGGGAAGTTTTAAATGATATTGCCCATGTAAAAAATTCCAATAATCGTTTAGGGGGGCTAGCTGCCCGACGTGAAATTTTTAAGGGGACTTCTCTCGAACGCCCCGTGATTGGTAGCAAATCAACTGTTGAAAAAATAACTTTGGCCGATGTTCAAAGGCGATATAACAATATTTTTGATAGACCTAAAATAGTCTTTGCAGCTGCCGCACCTTTTCCGGAATCTGAAATGAACATGGAGTTTTCTAGAATTTGGCGTCAATTTCCAGATGGAAATAAACCGTTAAAACGGCAAATTAATTTACAGATTCCAGACAAGCCCACTTTGATAGTTATCGATAAGCCGAAGACCTCAACCGGCTCTCTCTTTTTTGCTCAAGCAGGTATCTCAATACAGGATCCCGATCGGTACACATTAAGTACCGGTAATTTTTCGTTCGGGGGCGAGCCGTTGGTTTCTAGGTTATTCCGAATCATACGGGGTGAGCTGGGCTGGACTTATGCTATCGGGAGTTCCTATTCCTCCTTAGGAGGTTTATCTAATCAGAAGGGAATTTTCAGTATTTCGTCTACTCCAAGTGTAGAATTTACTTCGAAAACTATTTTTAAAACACTTGAGATGTGGAAATCTTATCAAGAGGATGGGCTTTCCGGAGATGAATTAGATTTAGCTAAAGACAGTTTGATTAATTCCTACCCCTTTGAGTTTGAAACGGCTGAAAAGAGAGTTGCTAAAAAACTTTCAAGTTTTATTTATGATGTTCCAATCTTAAGTTCAGAGGAATTTAGCCAGAAAATTGGGGACATCAGTAATAAAAAATTGAAAGCAGCGCTAAGAGAAAAACAAAAATCTAATAGCTGGTTAATTGCGCTAGTGGCAGATAAAGAGGTTGTAGCCAAAGATCTCGAAGAGTTCCAGAAAGATATTCCAAAGGAACAGCGTTTGACTATTTCGAAAGTTTACACACCGGAAGAGTTGATTAATTAAATTCTGTCGAGAATCGCGATGGAATTTAATTAACCTAAAGTAGTCAAAATTTCATTTTTTAAACCGGGACCGCAAGTAATAAAGCTGGAATCGTGAATCGTCTCTTTACCGCTAAAGCTGAAATACTCCCCACCCGCTTCTTTAATTAAACAAGCAAGCGGAGCTATATCCCAGAGCGAAACGACGGGATCGATCATGGCGTCGATTCCACCTCGAATCACACAGGCGTGGCCAAAGCAATCGGTATATCCCCTGACAAATTCTGCCTTGTCCATGAATCGATGTAACCCTTTCATTTGGCCTGAGGCTTCAAAGCAATCAATATCGCCAATAGAAATGAATGAAGATTCTAGATTGGTTTTGTTCGAAACATGAACTTGGTGGCCGTTGCAAAAGGTTCCTAATCCTTGAGCCGCTGTGTAGGTTTCTCTTAATGCTGGTAGAACCATAATTCCCATAATTGGAGTGCCGTTTTGAAGAAGACCAATGAGAGTTCCAAAGAGAGGAATGCCTTTGATGAAACTTTTGGTTCCGTCGATAGGATCAACCGTCCAAACCAATTCTTGATCTCTTCCTTCGTCTCCGAATTCCTCACCACAGATTCCAAACCCTGGGAAGGCTAAAGAGAGTTCAGTACGAATATTTTCCTCGGTTTTTTTATCGGCTACTGTGACTGGCGTCATGTTATCTTTCATTTCGATTAAGATAGCCTGACGAAAATAAGAGAGAGCAATTTCAGAAGCTCTTTCAGCGATTTCAGTAGCACGATTTAGGATAGATTCAAGTTCATTCATGCCTCTTATTCTAGCAGCATTTGCATGGGCTTGAAATAATATTGGTCGTAGGTTTTATGATATCCCGACCAACGAGAGTTGTTGTTTTCTGCTTTCATGAAGGTCTGAATGCTATTGATTCGAGAATCCATGTGATCAAGTTGGTGTAACAATTCAGCTTCTATTGTGTGGGGTCGTTTAGGCGACCCATGTTCTAACTTACCGTGGTGCGAAAGAATCAGATGCTTCAGTTGATATTCCAATTCTTTTGGGAACTGAAGAATCTCCTGGATTTTTCTATCGATGAGCACGACTCCAATAGCGATGTGCCCGACAAGTCGACCCTCGTCTGTGTAACCGAATTTACCTTGATAGTTGAGTTCGAAAATTTTTCCAAAATCATGAAAAGCTGCGCCAAATATCATGAGACTTCGATCAATCTCAGGGTAAAGAGGAAGTACCGCTTCAATCAGATCACAGAGCTGAATTGAGTGAGTTAGAAGTCCTCCGATGAAAGCGTGGTGAATCGTTTTAGCAGCAGGACAGACTTTGTACCTGGCAGAAATTTCAGGATCCTTTAGAAGTTTAAGGCCTAATTCTTTGATCCAAGGGTTTGAGAGTGAGTCAAAATACCCAATCAACTTTCCGTAAAGAACTTCCGAGTCCTGGGTTCCTTTTGGTAAATAATCTTCAACTTTGGCCTCTTCGGATGAGAGAGGAATTAAATGGTCTATGACCAGTTGATTCCGATTTTGGAAGACATTAAGTTTGCCTCCCACCGCTACAATAGCCCCTTCGTGGAAGGTCGCACTTAGCTGTTCGGCATTTTCCCAAACTCTTCCCTCCAAATCTCCGGTCGCATCGGAGAGTCGAATAGAAAGGTAAGCCTTTCCGTTTTTTGAATAGAATACCTCTTTAGATTTGACTAAAAATGACGTGCGGACAATTTCTTTTGGTTTCAAGTCCTTGATAAATAAGGACTTTTGTATGTACCCAGTTTCTAATTCCATAAAGTTTGTTTCGCTTCAGCTACTGAGAGCCACCGTCTCTCTCAGGTGAACTCTTAACTTGAATTGTTGCGTGATGTCAACTCTTACTAAATAGTTGAAGTCTGTGACTTTTCACTATAAACCTACCGTACTAATTTTTTCTTTTTGAGGAAGAAAGGGTTCTATGAAAAAAACACGAATCGGAATCAACGGATTTGGGCGTATTGGTAGAGTGACCATGCGGCTATTGGCGGAACGACCTGAGTTTGAAGTTGTTGCCATCAACGATTTAACCCCCACCGAACAGAACGCTCATCTACTGAAATATGATTCTGTTCATGGCGTTTTTTCTCATACCGTCTCTTCGACAAAAGATACTTTATCTGTCGACGGAAAAGAAATTCGTGTTTTTAATCGAAAAGATCCCGGAGAAATCCCCTGGAAAGAATTGAGTGTCGATATCGTCATAGAATCGACCGGAATTTTTACCGGATTTGATGGGGCTTCTAAACATTTAACTGCCGGAGCCAAAAAAGTGATCGTGTCTGCTCCTTGCAAAGACGAACAGAAAATTAAAACCTTGGTGTACGGAATCAATCACGAAAGTTACAACCCCAGCACCGACACGATTGTATCTAATGCTTCTTGTACTACTAACTGTTTAGCTCCCGTCGTTAAAGTGCTGCTTGAAAATTTTGGCATTGAGCGTGGATTGATGACTACAGTTCACTCTTATACGAATGATCAAAGAATTTTGGATTTGGGCCACTCGGATTATCGACGTATGAGAGCAGGCGCTCTCAATATGATCCCGACCACTACAGGTGCTGCCAAAGCTGTGGGATTGGTTATTCCGGAGCTAAAAGGAAAACTTACTGGTCTCGCGGTGAGGGTTCCAACTCCTAATGTTTCACTGGTAGATTTTGTGGCTGATGTGAAAAAGCCTACGACCGTAGAACAAGTTAATGCTGCATTTGAAGCCGCCGCTAAGAGTGGCCCCTTGAAGGGAGTTCTCCAAGCGGTTAAAGCTCAACTAGTTTCTTCCGATTTTAACGGGACTTCATGGTCTTCATCCGTCGACATGGAATCTACCATGGTAGTTGACGGAACGATGGTGAAAGTGCTTTCTTGGTACGATAACGAAACAGGTTTCTCAACTCGCATGTTGGATCTGGCTTCGTTTATCGCCCAAAAATCTAGTTTTTAAAAAGTAGTTTCGATGAAAGTCACGTATCCTAAACTTGCCGAACTTGAATTGAGGAATAAACGCGTTTTTGTTCGAGTTGATTTTAACGTGCCTTTGAAACTGGTCGGAGAAACTTATCAAGTTTCTGATGCTCGCCGAATCGAAGAGGCACTGCCAACGATCCGCTATGTCATCGAACAGGGCGGGAAAGTGATTTTAGGATCGCATTTAGGTCGCCCCAAAGGACAATTCAACCTAAAGTACAGTCTTGAGCCGGTGGGGAGTTATTTGAGCAGCGTTTTGGGCAAAGATGTGCTTCTGACCGAAGACTGCGTGGGGGATGCTCCTAGGGGGCTTTCGCACCAAATGCGGGCTGGCGATGTGATGCTTCTTGAAAACTTGCGTTTTCATCCAGGAGAAGAAGAGAACTCATATGAGTTTGCCAATAAATTGGCCGAGCTTTGCGATGTTTATGTAAGTGATGCGTTTGGTACTATGCATAGAGCGCATGCTTCGACGGACGGTTTACCAAGGCTTACGAGGAACCGTGCCATTGGATTATTGGTGGAGAAAGAGTTGAAATATCTGGCTCCCCTTAAGGAAAATCCAAAGCGACCGTTTCTTCTTTTGATGGGGGGCTCTAAAGTCTCCGACAAAATCGGGGTTTTAGAATATTTTTTACCCAAGGTAGATACTCTTGTGGTCGGTGGGGCGATGGCCTATTCGTTTCTCAACGCCAAGGGATTTAAAGTCGGAAAAAGCATCTGTGAAGACAAACAGGTGCAGTTAGCTAAGAAGATCATTCGAAGGGCGGATGCGAGAAATGTTCGTTTAGTGCTTCCTGAAGATCACGTTGTTAGTTTGGCATTTGGCGATACCCAAAATGTTTCTGTAACTCAAGGAATCGACATTTCAGATGATAAAATGGGGTTAGATATTGGGCCTAAAACGATTGCGAAGATTGAAGCCGCTCTAGAAACAGCAGAAACTATTTTCTGGAACGGTCCTATGGGAGTCTTTGAGGAACCCGTATTTGCTAAAGGAACTTTTGAAGTTGCGAAACTTATCGCGAAAACAAAAGCTGTAAAACTTGTGGGTGGGGGAGATTCGGCGGCGGCAATCACTAAAGCCGGACTTGATTCTTTCTTCGATTTTATTAGCACCGGTGGGGGCGCTACTCTTGAGTACTTAGAGGGTAAGAATTTACCCGGACTTAAAGTGTTAGAAATTATTGAACGAACTTAGGGAAACCAAAGAAAACTATGGAATCTAGAATCCCGCTTTTTATTGCCAATTGGAAAATGAATAAACTGGCCAAAGATGTTCAGGCCTTTGTGATACCCTTTAACGAGGCTACTCAAGATGTCAGTGCAAAATCGGAGAGAGTGTTGGCTCCAACATCTGTCTATTTGTCCGCCTTGGTGGTAGCGACCAAGGGAACTTCCATTCATGTGTCTGCTCAAAATTGCGGAACGGCAAAATCGGGAGCCTTTACCGGAGAGGTCTCTGCGGCCATGTTAAAAGATTTAGGTGTTGGGTGGGTGATATTGGGCCATTCGGAGCGACGGCACATTTTTAAAGAGGACAATAATTTAGTGAATGCAAGGCTTAAGGCTGCAATTGAAGAGGGATTAACGCCTGTTTTTTGTGTCGGTGAAAAATTAGAAGAACGAAAAGCCAACCAGACTTTTATTGTGATTGAGAACCAACTTTTAGGTTTGAAGGCTCATTCCGAAGCTGTTTTAAAGGATCTCGTGGTCGCTTATGAACCGGTATGGGCGATCGGGACGGGGGAAAATGCAACCCCTACCCAAGCTCAAGAAGTCCATGCCTTTATTAGGCAGTGGATTTCCAAGAATATTTCATCAACCTTTGCGAACCGGACTAGAATTCTGTATGGTGGAAGTGTAAAACCTGAGAATTCCTCCCAATTGATGGCAATGGAAGATGTGGACGGTTTATTGGTGGGGGGGGCAAGTTTGGACCCCCTTTCTTTTGGGGAAATTGTTAAAAAAGGTTTAAACAGTTAGGAGAAAATGTGACTTTATTAATTATTTTGCATATTGCGATCTGCTCTTTTTTAGTTTTTGTCATTTTGTTGCAGCCGGGAAAAGCTGATGGCGGAGTGACATTTGGTGGAAGTTCAAGCCAAAGTATTTTTGGTAGTAAGGGGGCCGGTAACTTTCTCACCAAAACAACCTCTGTTTGTGCGATTTTATTTCTGGCGACTAGCTTCATGTTGACTCGGTCTAGAAGCACGAGTGTCACCAAGAGTGTGATAGGAAAAGAGCCAGTTTCAGAATCTTCTCAGAATACAAAAGCCGAAGGTGCCCCTGTCGAGAGTAAAACCCAATCGACAATCCCTTCTGCGCCAGTTAAGAAGTAGTTTCTTTGAAAAGTAGCGGGCGACGGTGGTGGAATGGCAGACACGCATGTTTGAGGTGCATGTGCCGAAAGGTGTGGGGGTTCAAGTCCCCCCCGTCGCACCAAAATTGAAATTATCTATCTTGGAATTCATCCAGGGTGCCTAGCTCAGTTGGTTAGAGCGTTGCCTTCACACGGCAGAGGTCACAGGTTCGAGCCCTGTGGCACCCACCATCCGGGTACATTCCGGGGACATCCTTTACACTTCATACCGGGCACATAGTTTACACTTTTAGGCATATCAATCTCAAAACTGGGGGATGCTTATGCCTTGGATGGAGACGTGTGTTATGGACGAAAGAACTAAGTTCATTGGCCGTTTGTTGTCTGGCGAGATGATGGCGCCGCTGTGCAGGGAGTTTGGGATTTCAAGAGTGACGGGCCACAAGATTTGGAATCGCTATCAGCAAGATGGAAATAGGGGGCTCTATAATTGCAGCCGTGCTCCGAACAAACATCCCAATCAAACCCCTTTTGAAATTGAACGACTCATCGTTCACCTGAAAAATGAAACACCGCGCTGGGGTGCTCCAAAAATCCGAGAAATTATCCAGAATAAATATCCAAGTGTTAAAGCCCCATCAACGAGCACCGTGCATAGTATTTTAGATCGTCATGACTTGGTAAAAAAGCGCCGGCAACGACGCAAATTCAAGGCTACGGCTAGCTATCTTTCTAATCCTACTGAGCCAAATGACTTGTGGTGTACGGACTTTAAGGGGCAGTTCAAAATGAAAAACAAGGAGTACTGCTACCCGCTAACTCTTTCTGATTTCGCAAGCCGTTATTTAATTCTTTGCGAATCATTAGATTCGACAGCAGAAAGCCCATGCTTTCCTATCTTCGAACAAGCGTTCAAAGAATACGGCTTACCTAGTGCAATTAGAAGCGATAATGGGGTTCCCTTTGCTAGCGGCATGTCGTTGTGGAATTTGACCAGGCTTTCGGTGTGGTGGATTCGACTGGGAATAAAATTAGAGAGAATAAAACCAGGCAACCCTCAACAAAATGGAAGACACGAGAGAATGCATCGTACGCTCAAACTAGAAGCAACACACCCGGCTAGAAATAATTTAC